>JANNDM010000077.1:0-41449 GCA_031387725.1 Verrucomicrobiota bacterium
CCGGATGCGCAGTTCCTCCGGCACGCCCTGCGCGCCGTTGGCCAGCAGTCGTTCCACCCGCGCATAGGCCGGAGCGGCCTGGCCCCGCACCTGCATCTCCTTGACCAGATTCCATTCCGCCTGCCAGCGGCTCACGGCGTCGAAGCCCGTCGTCGCCGCCGCATCGTCCAGTTGTTTGGCGGCGGCCTCGAGTTGATTCGCGCGGATGTCGGCCAGCACCCGTTGGAAGATCAGCGTGCCCGGCGGCACGACGGCCGGTATTTCGTGCAGGGCGGCGGCGTAGGCCGCGGCGGCGTTTTTGTAATCTTCCGAACGGAAGAAAGCCTCGGCCAGCAGCACCCCGAGTTCCGCCCGCTCGCGGCCTTCGGCGATGGTGGACCGCAGTTGCACGGTGAGGTCCGCCGCCGTCCGATACCGTTTCAGGTCCCAAGCCACCGCCAGCCGCACCCCCAGCGCCTCAGCCTTGAGTGTCGAACCGGCGTAGAGTTCAAGGAGCGCTCGCGCATCCTCCTCCGCCGCGGCATAGTCTTTGTTCAACAGCGCGGCCTGGGCCCGGGCCAGTTTGAGGTCCTCGATGATGGCGTTTTGTCTGGGCGCGCCGATGAGGTCGCTCAAATCCCGACGCAATTGTTCACGCTCGGCCGGGGTTTTTGCGCCCCGCGCCAGCAACTGCAAGGCGAGCCGTTGGGTCTCCGGTCGCTGGCCGTCGCGGAGCAATTGCCGGAAGGCGGTGCGGCCGGCCACGCTGCCTTCACCGGCGATCAATCCGAGCATCAGGCCGAGTTGGTCGGCGGCATCACGCTCCGTCGGGGGCAGCACGGCCAACTGGCGCTGGAGCACTCCCTGGGCCTCCGTCGCGCGGCCGAGCCCGGCCAGCGCGGCGGCATAGGTGCGCACGTAGGTGTAGCCGGTGCGCTGACCCTGAAAACGCTCCATGTTGCCGCGCAAGGTCGCAAGTTGCGCCTCGTTCACCTGCCCCGAGCGCAGGCGTGACTGCTCCTGGCCGAGCACGAAACGCGCCCGTTGCAATTCCGACACGGCGGCCCGCAACGCCTGATCATAGAAGTTGTTCGCCGACGCGATATCACCGTCGGCGTCTGCCACCGTGGCTTGGAGGAAAAACCACCAGCCGCGCTCCGCCGCCGGCAGGTCGTCGGCCTTGCCCGCCGCCAGCGCCGCCTTGGCCGGCGCGGTGCGCCGGCCCGTTGCCGCGATGAGTCCCGCGCGCAACTGGTAGCTGGTGTGGCGCGGGCCGTTGTAACTTTGCAGCGCGCTTTCCGCCGCCTCCAAATCGCCGGCCTCCAGCAACGCCGTGACCCAGGCGAGCGTCACCCGCTGTTTGGTCCCGGTGGGGAGGGCGGGATCGCGCAGCAATTCCCGGAAGCCCGTTGCCGCCGTGGCCGGAAAGCCCGCCTGCAGCGCGGCGTTCGCGCGCCCTTCCGCGACAATCCAGCCGCCCGGCACCAGTTGCGCCGTGGCCTGCTCGCTCACGAGCGGACTCGGACCGGCCACCTGGGCGTTGGACGGCGCGGTGGTCAGCCAAAGCGAAAGTAAAAGTGGGCGCGCCAGCTTCATCATGATGAGTAGGTTGAGCGTGCAGCCCCGGCCCCTGGTGGCAAGCCTCGGGCGGTCGCGATCCGCCCCGTCGGGTCGAATAATGGCCCGGCTGTGTAACGGAAAACTTCTCGCACCTTGCTCCGGCATCCGGCAACCTGTGCCCCGCAAGCCCAACCAACCCAACCTATGAGCCCTGTCCTGATCATTCTCGTTATCGCTGTCGTCACCGCCATCGTCTCAGCCCTCTGGGTCGCCGGCGGCTACAACTCGCTCGTCACCCTGCGCAACCGCTTCAAGAACGCCTTCGCCCAGATCGACGTCCAATTGAAGCGCCGCTACGATCTCATTCCCAACCTCGTCGAGGTCGCCAAGGGTTACATGAAACATGAGAGCACCACGCTCGAAAACGTCATCAAGGCCCGCAACGTCGCCTACGCCGCCTCGCAAGCGGCCGCCGCCAATCCCGCCGACGCCGGCGCGATGAAGAACCTCCTCGGGGCCGAGTCCGGCCTCGCCGGCGCCATGTCCCGCCTGATGGTCGTCTCCGAGCAATACCCCGACCTCAAGGCCAACCAGAACATGATGCAGCTCACCGAGGAGATGACCTCCACGGAAAACAAGATCTCGTTCGCCCGGCAGGCCTACAACGACTCGGTCATGACCTACAACACCACCCGCGAGTCCTTCCCGACCAACCTCCTCGCCGGCCTGTTCAACTTCGCCGAGGCCCAGCTCTTCCAGATCGAGAATGCCGCCGAGCGCGCCGCCCCGCAGGTGAAGTTCACGTGAAAGGCTGAAAGGGCGAAGGACTGAAAAGCTGAAACCGCCGCCTCGGTCTCAGCCGGTAACAGGACTTCAGCCCTTCAGTTTTTCAGTCCTTCAGCCATTTCCCACCGCATGGACTTCTTCGAGGCTCAGGAACGCGCCCGGCAACGGACCAAGCGGCTTGTCTTCCTCTTCGCGTTCGCGGTGCTCGGCACCGCGCTGGCGGGCTATGCCGCAACTTGGTTTCTCCTCAACAAGGCGAATACCTACCAAGGTTTCGAGCGGGATGGTTATGGCCGGCGTATCTATCGCAAGGCGGCGGCTTCCCGGCAGCTGTTTGATCCGAAATTATTCCTGCTGGTGACAGGAAGCACGGTGGCCGTCGTCGGCTTGGCCTCGCTCTACAAGTGGTCGCAGCTGCGTGCCGGCGGCAGCGCCATCGCTGAGATGGCCGGCGGCCGGGCGGTCGACCTTAAGACCACCGACCTGCGCGAGCGCAAGCTGCTCAACGTCATCGAGGAAATGTCCATCGCCTCCGGCATCCCGATGCCGGCCGTCTACGTGCTGGAGGACGAACCGGGGCTCAACGCCTTCGCCGCCGGCCTAACGACTGCCGACGCCGCCGTGGCCGTCACCCGCGGCACGCTCGACAAGCTCACGCGCGACGAACTGCAGGGCGTCATCGCCCACGAGTTCAGCCACATCCTCAACGGCGACATGCGGCTCAACGTCCGCATCACCGCCATCGTCTTCGGCATCCTTGTCATCGGACTCCTCGGGCGCGGCATGCTCCAATCCCTCGGCCGCGGCCGGGTCAGTGGTGGCGGTGGCAAGAAAGGCGGCGGCCTCGCTTTTCTCCTCGGCGTCGGCCTCGCGTTAATGATCATTGGCTACGTCGGCTATTTCTTCGGCCGGCTCATCCAGGCCGCCGTGTCGCGCCAGCGCGAATTCCTCGCCGACGCCTCCGCGGTGCAGTTCACCCGCAACCCCGGCGGCATCACCGGCGCGCTCAAGAAAATCGGTGGCTACGCGCTCGGCGGAAATGTCATTGGCAAAAATACCGCCGAGATCGGGCACTTCTTCTTCGCCCAGGCCTTCCGGTCCAATTTCGGCGGTCTTTGGGCCACCCACCCACCACTCGCTGAGCGCATTCGCGCCGTCGAGCCATCCTGGGATGGCCAGCTCTTCGAGCCCGAGGAGGTCGTGGACATCAAGCACGAGAGCTTCGCCACCGCCGGTTTCGGCGGCGGCCAGCGCTTCTCCGCCAGCGAAACCTTGCAGCGCGTTCATGAAGCCGAGCCCGATCTGCCCCCGCCCCGCATCGTCGCCCCCATCATCTTCAAGCCGGCCAAGATCGTCGCCGATATCGGGGCTCTCACCGAGTCGCACTTCCGCCACGCCCAGTTGTTGCTCGACACCATCCCCACCCGGCTGCGCGAGTCGACCCGCGACCCTGCCACCGCGCAGGTGCTGGTGTATGGCCTGCTGCTCGCCGGTGACCGTGCCGCCCGTGACCAACAGCAGCGCCTGGTCGAACAGCACGCCGGCCCGGCCGCCGCCGCCGCGCTCGCCGCGCAGCGTTCCGCCCTCAGCTTGCTGGATCCCGGAGCCCGACTGCCGCTCCTGCAACTTTCCGTGCCCGCCCTGCGCCTCCTCGACCGCACCTCGCTCGACCGTTTTGTCACCACCCTCGACGAGCTCGTTCACGCCGACGGCAAAGTGACGCCGTTCGAATACGCGTTGCAGAAAATGCTGCTGCATCAGCTCCAGCTGGCCCGAAAGCCCGCCCAGCGCGTGCAATTCGATTCTTTCGACGCCGTGCGGGGCGAGATCACCGTCGTGCTCTCCGCCCTCGCGCATCTCAGCGCCAAAGATTCCGCCACCGCTTTTGCCGAAGGCGCGGCCCAGTTGCCCGTCATTCGCGATCAGCTCGCGCTGCTGCCACCCGCCACCTCCGGATTGGAGCAGGTGGACGCCGCGCTCGACCAACTTTCCGTCAGTTCCCTGCCGATCAAGCAGCGGCTACTTGTCGCCGCGGGCCATGTCATCGCCAGCGACGGCACCGTGACGGTCGAGGAGGGCGAGCTCTACCGCGCCCTCGCCGCCACCCTCGATGTGCCGATGCCGACGCTAGGCATGGCGGCAGCCTAGGTTTTGTGAGCCCCGCCCCGTGAGCCGATGTCAACTAATAGTTGACAACTGCTGGCACCCCTGCCGCGTGCGGCACCGGATAAATCTGCCGTGCAATCTCACGCCGAACCGTCAGTCTCGTCCGGTGATGAACCCCGATCCTGCCCCGGTCACCATCCCCGTCCGCGCGCCGTTGTGGCTGCGCCTGCTCCGTTCCCTGGTTCTTATCGGCCTCTGCCTCGCGCTCACCAGCATCACCGCCCTCGCGGTCATCGGCTGCCTGCCGGTTGTGAACGAATCCTTCAAGCAGCTGTTCGCGTGGGGCAGCAAAATTCCCAAGACCGCTATCAGCCTGACGGTCCTCTTCGTTATCCTCGTGCCGCTGATCGTCCTGGCCTTGGCCGAGCGCAAACGCTGGTTGTCCTGGCCCGTGCTCGCGGCGAGCTGCCTCGCGGTGCTGCCCGTGCTCGGATGGCTGGCGTGGGATGAGCCCGCCATCCGGCAGCCCATCACCATCGAGGAGTTTTCCCCCGCCTTCCCCGGCGCGGAGCAGAGCTATGCCGTGCTGTTGCAATACTCGAAGCAGACCCCCAGCGAGGAGGCGAAAGCCTTTGGCGCGTTCAAGCCGGCGATCCAGTTTTCCGGGGCGGGCCCGGGCCAGCCCGCCCAGTGGTTGGAATTTGTCATCAAGAACCGCACAGCTCTTGAGGCCGACTGGGTCTCCCTCGCCCCGCAGCGCCGCTGGTTGGGCGAACTCGCGGCCTTCGACCGTATCGGCGACCTGACGCCCTCCGACTACGGTGCCAAAATCATCACGTTCGAGCCGTGGCGCACGCTCACCCAACGCACCTGCGCCATGGCCACCCTGCTGGCGCTCGATGGCCGTGGCGACGATGCCTTCGCCCTGCTCGTGCCGCAGTTGGAAGTCAGTCGCAAACTGCAGCTCTCGTCCCGCACGCTGGTCCGCACCATGATCGCCCTCGTCATTGAACGCATGTCCCTGGAAACCGCCGGTGTTGTGCTTGACCGGAAGCCTGTCTCCGCCGCGAGCCGCGCCCGCCTCGCCGCCGCCCTCGCCCATGATAACGCACCCGCCCTCGCCCGCCGGCTGCTGTTGGCCGAGTATGTGACATTTACCCCCGTTTTCAGCCGCATGAAACTGGGCGACAGCATTGCCGCCACCTGGGGCAATGAAAAAACCCTGCTGCGGCGCCCTCTCAATTTCCTCAGCGCGCTATTTTTTAATCCCATCGCGACCACCAACATTTATGGCGACCGCGTCCGGGAGCTGGCGGATCTGGCCGAGACCCGGGAGCTCGGCAAATTCGCCGTGCGCAGCCAGGATTTTGGCCATTTGCTCGTGACCGAATCAGGCATGAAGAATGTCGGAGGCCGGCTGATGCTCACGATGGCCGTTCCCGCCTACAACAAGATCGTCGAGAGCCACTGGAAGACCGCCGACCTGCGGGTCGCACTGCGAGCCCGGCTCGCCGCCCCGAACTGACCCGGGCAAAGCCGGTGCGCCCGCGGAGACTGATATTATTCCATGAAAGAACCAACCAACCTGTCGCGTGCCACTCGCCTTGTGGCCGTCATTGCGCTTTCGCTCAGCGTCGCCGGCCTGTTCACCGGCTGCGTCTCAAACAAATACAAAATGGCCAAAAGCGGCACGGCGCTACCCCAGCTGCTCAATGTGGCCTTCGCTCCCGCCCCGCTTGAGGCCACGCTCAACTCCGTCATTACCTACAACGGTCCGGGTTCGTGGAAACGTGATGCATTCTGGGATGAATATGTCGTCACCCTCCACAATCCCGGCAGCCAACCCCTCAAAGTTGCCACCGCGAGCTTGGTGGATAACGTCGGCACAGTGTATTCGGCAAGTGACATGCCTTGGGCGTTGGAAAAAGTGAGCAAAACTCTGGAGCAAAAACACAAGGATGCCGGCATGGCCTTTGTTCGTTACACTGCACCGGGCCTGCTCATCGTCGGGACGGGAACAGCCGCTGCAGCCAGCGCCGGTTTTTTGTCTGCCGGTGCCGCCACCGCGGGAGCGGCCACCATCGTTGCCCTGCCAATCTATTACATCGGGGTGGTGGTCATCAATCACAAGAACAAGGCGGCGATGAGCGGGGAGTTCAACCGCCGCAGGCACGTCCTGTCACTGAGGTTCGCCCCGGGCGAGACACGCACCGGCAGTTTCTTTTTCCCGACGGTGCCCAGTCCCCGTTCGTTGGGCCTGGGCTGGTCCACCGCCACGGCCTCGGGTGAAAGTGTGCTCCCGCTCGACTTTTTGCACGGCCTTCACGTCAAGTCCACTGCAGCTGTAGCCGCCGCCAAATAATTCAGCTCGGTGACCTGAGCCAGGTGATCAGGATGGCGAGCAGGATGGACCCCGCGATGAGGCTGCGGGCGTAGAGCTTGCGTTTAGTTTCGTCGGGGAGCCACCGCGGTTCATTTTTGCTCAGCCAGGAGAACAGAAAGACTGGAATCAAAATGGCGTAGAGCCAATGCACACCAAGCGTCGCCAACAGGTGCTTGAATCCGCCGGCAATCGATGCGCCCAGCAACAACGAGGCGAAGAGCGCGGCGAACGTCACGCTGTTGCCCTTCAGCCCGCGCCAGAGCCACGAGATCGCAAAGGGATTCAACATGCCGCGAGTGAAACGCCCGCCGGGCGGCCTTGCAAGCCGCCGCCGTTGGGCCAGTCTGAAGGTGTGGCTCTTGCCGAAAAACAACAGCAACTCGTTGCCGATTACACCATCATCGACGACCCCCAGGAACGGCTCGCGGCCATCGTGGATCGCGCCCGCAATATCCCGTCGCTGCCCGACACCGAACGCACCGAGGCCAACCGCGTCCGGGGTTGCGTCTCGCTGGCCTGGGTGGTCGGCGAAGTGCGCGCAGACCGCTGCCATTTCCGCAGCGACGCGGACTCCCCGCTCGTGCGCGGCCTGCTCAAGTTGCTGTGCGATTTCTACAGTGAGGCTGCCCCCACCGACGTAGCTGGCACCGAGCCGGCCTTGATCGAGCTGCTCGGTCTCGACCGCAACCTCTCCCCCACCCGGCTCAACGGACTTAAGTCGGCCGCCGCAACTATCCGCGCTTTCGCAAGGTCCGTTGATGTCGCCGCGCAGCGCCTGCCCGCCATAGCTCCAACGGAGCGAAGGCTGGGTCCGGGCCAAAATCCGTGAATTCGCCCTGGCCGCGGCCCACTGACTACGCGGGACAGGAAACCTGTTGTCCCTCCCGGCCGTCTTAGCCTCAACCAATCACCCGATGTCCGAAAAACATCATCACCACTCTCACCCGTGTTGCGGCATTTCGACCAACCTCGAGGATTATTTCCTCACGCGCCGCCAGTTTCTCAATCGCGTCGGCATGGGGCTGGGCGGTCTCAGCCTCGCCGCGCTGCTGGACCCGCTCGACCTGACCGCGGCCCCCACCAGCGCCCGCCCGGTGGTGGCCAACGCTTCCGGGGTGAGCCTGTCGAATCCCCTCGCCCCACGGGCCCCGCAGTTCCCGGGCAAGGCAAAGGCGGTCATCCATATTTTTGCCCAGGGCGCCCCGTCGCACATGGACACGTGGGATCCGAAACCGATGCTCACGAAAATGAACAACAAGACCATCGGTGGCGAAGGCGTCGCCATGGGCTCGCCGTTCAAATTCTCCCGCTACGGCCGGTCCGGTTTGGAAGTCAGCGAGTTGTTCGCGAAGACCGCCGCGCACGCCGACGATCTCGCCGTCATCCGCTCGATGTATACCGACATCCCGGCGCACGAGGTGGCCACCGTGTTCATGAACACCGGCTCCGTGCGCATCGCCAAGCCCAGCCTGGGCGCCTGGACGGTCTACGGCTTGGGCAGCGAAAATCAAAACCTCCCGGGGTTCATCTCGCTCCGCACCGGTGGCCTGCCCCCCGGCGGCGCCGCGAATTACGGTTCGGCCTTTCTCCCCGGCGCCTATCAGGGCACCAGCGTCAACACCCAGGCGCAGAACGTGCAGCAGATGATCCAGAATATCCGCAACGTCTACGTCTCCAAGACCGAGCAGCGCCGCCAGCTCGACTTCATCCATTCGCTCAACGCCCTCCATGAGCAAAACCTGCAGCAGGACGCCGCGCTCGAAGCCCGCCTTCAGACGTCCGAGATCGCCTTCCGCATGCAGGCCGAGGCCACCGACGTGTTCGACATCAACAAGGAGCCCGCCGAGGTCCGCGCCGCCTACGGCAGCAGCCAGCCGGGCAAGCAGCTCCTCATTGCGCGCCGCCTCATCGAGCGCGGCGTGCGTTTCGTGCAGGTCTGGCACACCGGCTGGGATCACCATCAGGACCTTGAGGATCGCATCACCACCAAGGCCGGTGAGATCGACCAGCCCCTCGCGGCGCTTCTGGCCGACCTCAAGCAGCGCGGCCTGCTCGACTCCACGCTCGTCGTCTGGGGCGGCGAGTTCGGTCGCAAGCCGACCAAGGACAAGAACGGAGGTGAAAACCCCGGCCGCGACCACAATGCCAAGGCCTTCTCCGTCGTCATGGCCGGCGGCGGAGTGAAGGGCGGCCTTGTCCACGGCGCGACCGACGAGTTCGGCGGCGCCGCCGTGAAGGATAAGGTCCATGTCCACGACCTGCACGCCACCATTCTCCAGTGCCTCGGCTTCGACCACACGAAGCTCACCTACCGTTTCAACGGCCGTGATTTCCGGCTCACCGACGTGGCTGGCAACGTCGTCAGACCCATTCTCGCATGAGTCGCTTCGGCGTTTCCCCTGTAGGTTGCGCGCTTGCGCGCAACGTGGCGTGCAAGCACGCCACCTACATTATTGCAGTCGCGAGCTTGCTCGCGACAACCCTCGCCCGCGCCGCCGACATGTCCGCCCCCTCCGCGGCCCTGTCCTCCGTAGCCTTGGCGAAGGAGGACGACCTGCAGTTCTTTGAGGCCAGGATCCGCCCGCTGCTGAGCGAGCATTGCTACAAGTGCCACAGCCACCAGGCCGATCGCGTCAAGGGCAAGCTCATGCTCGATTCACGCGACGCACTGTTGCTCGGCGGAGTCACCGGACCCGCCATCGTGCCGGGCCAGCCCGACGAAAGCCTGCTCATCCAGGCTATTCGCTACACCGACGCGGATCTGAAGATGCCACCCGAGGAACACGGTGGCCGCCTGACCGAACAGCAAATCACCGATCTTACGGACTGGGTGCGCCGGGGTGCGCCTGATCCGCGCGTGCCGATCATGGCCGCCAGCGGCAAAGCTTACGGCGGCGTCGGCAAGGCCCACTGGGCCTTCCAACCCGTAAAGCCGACTGCGGTGCCCGCCGTGCGGGACCACTCCTGGATTCAATCGCCCATCGACAACTTTGTGTTGGCGAAACTCGAGGCCGCCGGCCTGCACCCCAACCCGCTCGCCGACAAACGCACCCTCATTCGCCGCGTCACCTTTGATCTTACCGGTCTCCCCCCCACCGAGCCCGAGTGCCAGCGTTTTCTGGCCGACGACTCGCCCGACGCCTTCACCAAGGTCGTCGACCGCCTGCTCGCCTCGTCCGCTTACGGCGAGCATTGGGCCCGCTACTGGCTCGATGTCGCCCGCTACTCCGACACCAAGGGCGACGCCCCCAAGCGCAACGACCCGCGCTACCCGCACGCCTGGACCTATCGCGACTACGTCATCGACGCGTTCAACACCGACAAGCCCTACAGCGACTTCATCGTTGATCAGCTCGCGGGGGACCGCCAGGTCGTTGAGGCGGAAAACAAGGCCAAGGCCAAAAAAGTCGCCCCGCCCGACGACCGCTCGGTGCTCGCGGCCCTGGGTTTTCTCACCCTCGGCAACCAGTTCGACGGCCGGCGGGACGACGTCATCGCCGACCAGATCGATGTCACGACCAAGGCCTTCCTCGGCCTCACCGTGGCCTGTGCGCGCTGCCACGACCACAAGTTCGACCCGATCCTGACCAAGGACTACTATTCGCTCTACGGCGTTTTCGCCAACACCATCGCGCCCGCGCGCGTCTCGCAGCAACCGACGCTTCTCGCCCGGATCCGCCAGACCCCCGAACTGGCCGACTACAGGGCCAAGGCCGAGGAATTGAAAAAGAAAGAAGACGAGCTGCTCGAGCAATTCATCGAGTTTCGTCGCAGCCGCGACCGCGATCCCCAGAAGCGGCGTGAGATCATCCGCAGCGAAGGCTTGCTCCAGCGCCAGATCGGCGACCTGGAAATTGAGCATCCGGGCGCACCCGCCCGGGCCAACATCGTGTTGGACGCTCCCCGCCCCCATGATTTTCCCGTGCTCCTGCGCGGCGAGGTGGCGAACAAGGGTGACACGGTGCCGCGCCGTTTCCTCGAGTGCCTCTCCCCCGACCCGAAGCATCGCGCGGAGTGGAACAAGGGCTCCGGCCGCGTCGATCTCGCCCGCGCCATCGCGGATCCCAAGAACCCGCTCACCGCCCGCGTGTTCGTGAACCGGCTCTGGCAGCAGCATTTCGGCACCGGGTTTGTCAGCACCCCCGATGATTTCGGCAACATGTCCGCGCCGCCCGCCAACCCCGAGCTGCTCGACTGGCTCGCCGCCCGCTTTGTTGATTCCCACTGGTCGGTCAAGCAGCTGCAACGGGCCATCGTGCTGAGCAGCACCTATCAACAGTCGAGCGCGGCCAATCCCGCCGCCGTCGCCCTCGACCCTGATAACAAACTGCTGTGGCGCGCCAGCCTCCGCCGCCTCGATTTCGAGGAGGTCTACGACTCGCTCCTGGCCATCTCCGGCACGCTCGACCGCACGCTGGGGGGAAAATCCGTCATGCCTTCGAGCGACACTTTTGGCACCCGCCGTTCGCTCTATACCTACATCGACCGCCGCAATCCCCCCGAGCTGCTGACCCAGTTTGATTTCCCCAATCCCGATACGCCCTCCGGCAAGCGCTACCAAACCACCGTGCCGCAGCAGGCGCTCTTCCTGATGAACAGCCCGCTCGTGGTCGAAACCGCCCGCCATCTCACGCACCGGCCCGAATTCGCCCGCTTGGAAACCGATCCTGACCGCGTCACCTCGCTTTACCTCGCCATCTTCCAGCGTCCGCCCACCGACCAGGAAGTTGAGCTCGGTGTCCGCTACGTCCGCGCCAATCCCGCCGGCAAGGCCCTCGAAGTGCCCGAGCCCACCGCCCAGAAGTCCTTTCGCGAAAAATCCATCGAGGAACGCCGCGCCCGCCAGGCCGCGCTGAATCCCAAGCTCAAATATGCCGCCGACCAACGTCCCGTCGGCAGCAACATCATGCCCGCCGGCCCGGAGGATGCGTGGACGAAGCTCGCCCACGCCCTCTTCCAGGCCAACGAGGCGATGTTCGTGCAATAAGCCCGGCGCCGGACGCTTTGACATTCCCGCCGGCGCGGGATTGCTTGCAGCGCACTTGAACCTCTACGACGCGCACCAGCATTTCCACTTTGACCCGTTGACGCCGCACCGCGCGGCCATCGACGCCGATCTGCGCCGGACCGGCGTCCGGGGCGCGGTGGTCAACGGCACCAACGAAGAAGAGTGGCCGGTCGTTGCGCAGCTCGCGCGCGATCACGACTGGGTTGTGCCGAGTTTCGGTGTCCATCCCTGGGATTGCGGCAACCGCTCGCCAGACTGGGGGGAAAATCTCCGCACTGCGCTCCTCGCTCACCCTCGCGCGCACGTGGGCGAGATCGGACTCGACCGCTGGATCATCGACGGCCTCAAACCCGGCGACCCGCGCCTCGCCGGCCTCCGCGTCGCCCCGCTCGCCGAACAGACCGAGGTTTTCACCACCCAACTCGCCCTCGCGGCCGAGCTCAACCGCGCCGCGTCGATCCATTGCGTGCAGGCTTGGGGCGCACTGCTTGAAGCGCTGATGAAAAATCCGCGTCCCACGCGCGGTTTCCTGCTCCACGGCTACGCCGGCCCGGCCGAGATGATCAAAAACTTCACCGACCTCGGCGCCTATTTTTCCTTCAACATCCAGATGCTCGAACCGCGCCACAAAGACCGGTTGAACAATTTCCGCCACATCCCGGTGAAACGCCTCCTCGTGGAGACCGACGCCCCGACCAAGCCCCCGACGGGTGCGCTCAACCGTTTCCCGCTGCCTCCGGCCACCGACGGCTCGCCGGTCAACCACCCCGCCAACATCGCCGTCGCCTACGAGCAACTCGCCCTACTGCGCGGCGTGCCGCTCGAAACCCTCGCCGCGCAGGTGGAGCAGAATTTCCGCCGGCTGTTTGGCTAGGCAGCACGGACCTTGCCACCGGCTCTGTCCCGCCGTAGTCATCACCCAACCAAGGAAATTATCATGCCACCCCGCCACCCGTTCGCGCTGTTGGTTTTCCTGCTCGCTGTCCACTCAGCCGCACCACTCTCCGCTCTAGCCACCACCAAGGAGGAGCAGGAGGAAATGGAGTTCATGGCCGACTCCGTCACGTCGCATTACAAGACCGGGATGGGCCTGGTCCAACTCGGCAAATATGACGAGGCCCTCGTCAAACTGAACCAGGAAATCGCCGCCGGACAGAACGTGGCCCGCGCCTACTTCTGGCGGGCTGATTGCTGGCGCAAGCCCGACAAGTCGCTCGATTACGACAAGGCCATCGCCGACTACACCAGATCCATCGAGGCCGACCCGGCCAAGGGCTCCGCCGCCTACCGCAACCGCGGCGAGCTCTGGGGTAAAAAAGGCGACTATCAGCGGGCCGTCGCCGATTACACCAAGTCCATCCAGCTCGATCCCGACATGCTCTTTGTGCGCGAGTATCTCGCCTCCGCCCACCTGCAGCTCAATGATTACCCTGCGGCCATCGCTGACTACAACCGGCTGATCCCGCAGGCCCTGGCCAAGAAAGACAAGAGCTGGGCACTGCCCGGCTATTATTACTGGCGCGGTTATGCGCGCGCCCAGACGAAAGATCTCGACGGCGCCATTGCCGACTACACCGAGGCGATCAAGCAGCCCGAGGCCAAGGACATCACCATCGGCCGCGACACCATTCTCAACCACGCCCAGTATCAACGCGGGGTGGTCCGCCAACGGCAGAAGGACTACGATGGTGCCATCGGTGACTTTACCCAGCTCATCCAACGCAGCCCCAAGGACAGCGACGCCTACTTCTCCCGGGGCTGGACGTGGGCGCAAAAAAAGAATTACAACGAGGCTATCGCTGATTTTACCCAGTGCCTCGAAATCGCGCCAACGGCCATCAACGCCTACTATCAACGGGCTCTGGCCAAACACAACAAGCGCGACTATCCCGCCGCCGAAGCCGACTACTCCAAGTTTCTCGAGCTCAGCCCGAAGGACGCGGACGCTTACCTGAACCGTGGGCTCGTGCGCTCCGAATTGAAAAATTCCGCTGGCGCCAGCGCCGACTACGACAAGCTGGTCGAACTCGCGCCGAAATACGCCCGCGGCTACCAGCTGCGCGGCACACTGCGCCGCGAGGCCAAGGATCTGCCCGGTGCCCTCGCCGACCACAGCCAAGCCATCACGCTGGCCCCCACCGACAGCGATGGCTACTGGGAGCGCGGTCTGACCAACACCGCCGCCGACAAATACGCCGACGCCATCGCCGATTTCACCAAGTGCCTCGAAATCGAACCGGAGGCTGACGGCGCCTTCTACCAGCGGGCCCTCGCCTACTACTCCAAAGGCGACTACCCCGCCGCCGAGGCCGACTACACGAAGTTCATTGCGGCCCAGCCGCAGGATATCGACGGCTACTACTACCGTGGCATGGTGCGCAAGGAACTGGCCAAGAAGACGGAGGCGCTGGCCGACTTCACCAGAGTCACCGAGCTCGCACCGAAATATGCCCCGGCGTTCTACCAGCGCGGCCTGACCCAATGGGGTGCGAACAACCACCCGGCGGCCATCGCCGATCTCTCCAAGGCGATTGAGCTCAAGCCCGACCACGCGGCCGCTTATTACAGCCGCGGCTGGGTCCATGAAAATGACAAGAACCTTGCCGCCGCCCTACAGGATTTCGCCAAGGCCCGGGAGTTCGGCTACAGTGCCGCCACCGTGCTCTGGGCCCGCGGCACGGCCAAATCGAGTCAGGCTTCCGATCTTGCCGGTGCCATCGCCGACCTGAGCGAAGCCATCAAGCTGGCGCCAACCTTCAGCGGGGCCTTTGCGAATCTTGCCTCCGCCCGCGAAAAGTCCGGCGACCTGGCCGGCGCCCTGCGGGATATCGACGAGGCCATCCAGCTGTCCCCCGACTCATGGAACAGCCACCATCAGCGGGCCGGCTTGCGTCGCAAATTGAATGACGATGCCGGCGCGCTGGCTGACTACGACAAGGCCATTGAGCTCTACCCGAAAGCCGCGTCCTACTACACTGATCGCGCCCTGCTGAGGCGAAAGCTGAAGGATTACCCCGGCGCGCTGGCCGACTACGACAAGGCCATCGACCTAAAGCCCGACGCCGAGACCTACCGGGCCCGTGCCACGGTGCGCAAGGGCACCGGTAACGAGACCGGGGCCAAGGCGGACTTCGCCAAGGCCGTCGAACTTGAGTCGGCGGCGAAGAAATCCTAGCTGCCCAGCGCAATCCGGCGCACCACCTCGCCGGCCGCGGCGAAGCCAAACGCCCCGGTGATGAAGACCGCCGTGCCAAAGCCGGTCGCGCAGTCGAGTCGCAGACTCGAACCCTCCTCCGGCTCGGTCGAACAGGTCCCGTCGGTCCACGGATAGACGGGCTGCTCCTGCGACGACACACAGGGGATGCCGTAATGGTTGCCCTCGCCCTTCGCGAAGCCGTGGTCGCGTCGGAGTTTCTTGCGCACCTGTCGCAACAGCTCGTCGCCGTGCCCGTCGCCGAAGTCGGTCACGACGATTCGCGTGGCGTCCCGTCTGCCGCCCGCCGAGCCGACCGTGAGGACAGGCTGGCCGCGCTTGGTGCACTCGGCGATGAGCAGCGCCTTGTTCGACATCAGGTCCACGCAGTCCACCACCCAGTCAAAGCGCTGCGCGAGCAAAGTGGCGGCGGTCTTGGCCGTGAAATACTCGCTGACGGTCGTCACCGCGCACGCCGGGTTGATCAGTTTCACGCGCTCCGCGAGCGCCGCCACCTTGGGCCGGCCGATGTTGCCATCGAGGGCCGGCAGCTGCCGGTTGACGTTGGTCAGGCACACATCGTCGAGATCGATTATCGTGATCGCGCCGATCCCAGAGCGGGCCAGCCCCTCCACCACCCATGAGCCTACGCCACCCACGCCCACGACGCACACGTGCGCCACCCGCAGCCGCGGCAGCGCCGCCGCGCCGTAGAGCCGGCCCAGTCCGCCGAAACGCTGGAGATAATCTTCCGTCACCATGTCGTGGGCGTTTTGGCGGAAAGCCGGCCGGCTTCAACGCACAACTGGTCCAAAGCTGCGCATTTTTTGTCGATGGCCAATTATTAGCCGACGGCACCATTCCGGAGCAAAATGGTCATTACTGTCACCCGCGGATACATGGGCATTGGCTTGAGGGTCCGCCCGCCTTATCTTCGGGTTCCTTAGCCTGTCCCGCCTGTCCGTTTATCCCGCCTCCTATCCGCCATGAAATCCCAACCCCCGACCAAACGCGGTGCCGACCTGCTTCACGATCCCCTGCTCAACAAGGGCACGGCTTTCACCGATGCCGAGCGCGACAAGCTCGGCCTGCGCGGCCTGGTCCCGCCCAGGGTTTTCTCCCAGGATCAGCAGCTCACCCGGGTGCTCGACAGTTTCCGGCGCAAGACGACCGATCTGGAAAAGTATATCCACCTCATCTCCCTGCAGGAGCGCAATGAGTCGCTCTTCTACCGCGTGGTGCTGGACCACCTGCCGGAGGTGATGCCCATCCTCTACACGCCGACGGTCGGCCTGGCGTGCCAGCGGTGGGGTTACATCTTCCGCCGTTCGCGCGGCCTTTATCTGACCGCCAACGACCGGGGCCGCATCGCGACGGTCCTGCGCAACTGGCCGCACAAGGACGTGCGCATGATCGTCGTCACGGATGGCGAACGCATCCTCGGCCTCGGCGATCTCGGCGCCAACGGCATGGGCATCCCGGTCGGCAAGCTCGTGCTCTACACGGGCTGCGCGGGCATCCATCCCTCCCAGTGCCTGCCCATCCAGCTCGACGTCGGCACCGAGAACAAGGAACTGCGCGAGGATCCGTTCTACATCGGCACTCCGGTCAACCGCCTGCGCGGCCCGGCCTATGACGAGCTGCTCGAGGAGTTTGTCGCGGCCGTGCAGGAGGTGTTCCCCCTCGCCTGCCTGCAGTTCGAGGACTTTGGCAACGCCAACGCCTTCGCGCTCCTGCACCGCTATCAGCAGCGCATCTGCACCTTTAACGACGACATCCAGGGCACCGCCGGGGTCACCCTGGCGGGGCTTTACTCGGCCGCCCGCCTCTCCGGCCGGCCGCTGACCGACCTGCGCATCCTCTTCTACGGTGCCGGCGAGGCCGGGATCGGCATCGGCGACCTCATCGTGGACGCCCTCGTGGCCGAAGGCGTGCCCCTGGAGACCGCGCGGCGCCAATGCTGGTTTGTCGATTCCAAGGGTCTGGTCGTCAAAAGCCGCACCGACCTCGTGGAACACAAGCTTCGCTTCGCCCACGACCACGCGCCCATCCGGGAACTCGGCGCGGCGATCGAGGCCCTCAAGCCCCACGCCCTCATCGGTGTCTCCGGCATGGCCGCGGCCTTCACCGAGCCGGTCGTGCGGGCCATGGGCCGCCTCAATCCGCGGCCCATCATCTTCGCGCTCTCCAACCCGACCTCGAAATCCGAGTGCAGCGCCGAGCAGGCCTACACCTGGACCGAGGGCCGGGCGGTCTTCGCGAGCGGCAGTCCCTTCCCGCCCTTCACGCTGGCCGGCCGCACCCATGTCTCCGGCCAGGGCAACAACGCCTACATTTTCCCCGGGGTCGGGCTCGGGATCGTCGCCAGCCGGTCCTCGCGGGTCACCAACGAGATGTTCCTGGTCGCCGCGCGGGCGCTCGCCCGGCTGGTGACCGAGGAGGATCTGGCCCTTGGCCGCGTCTATCCGGCGCTCACACGCATCCGCGAGGTTTCCGCGGCCATCGCCCTTGGGGTTGCCGAGGCCGCCTACGCCCGCGGTTTCGCCCGGCAGCCCAGACCGGTTGATCTCGCCGCGCACATCAAGGCGCAGATGTATCAGCCCGATTACCCCGATTACGAGTAACCCCCGCCGGGGGAGCCCGGGCCGGGCTCCCCGTGAGCGCGGCCCCACTCCGGCGCGCGCAGTCACCGCGTAGCCTTGGCCTGTCTAAGGAAAGGCTTGACGCCTGCCTTAGACAGGCTAGGTGACAGCGCATGGCCGACAAATCCGAACTCTTCCCGGGCACCCTTGACATGCTGATTCTCCGCATCCTCAGCCGCGGCGAGCTGCACGGCTGGGGCATCACCAACAAACTCGAGCAGCTCTCCAAGAGCGCGCTCCAAGTCGACGAGGGTTCCCTCTACCCCTCGCTCTACCGGATGGAAGACAAAGGCTGGATCGAGGCCGAGTGGCGTATGACCGAGAACAACCGCCGCGCGAAATACTACAGCCTCACCCGCGCCGGCCGGAAACAACTCGAGACCGAGCAGGAACAATGGGACCGCATGAGCGCCATCATCGCGATGGTCCTCCACTCGGCCTGATCACCCAGCCGCCGCAACCGCCGCGCCGTTACGCCCCCTCGCCATGACCCTCCTTCGCCAACTCTCCCGCCGCCTCCGTTCGTTGTTTTTCCGCCGCCAGACCGAAGCCGAGATGGCCGAGGAAATGCGTTTCCATCTCGAACAACGCACCGCCGACAAACTCGACGAGGGTTTCTCGCCGGAGGAAGCCACCTTCGCCGCGCAACGGAAATTCGGCAACCTCGCCAGCATCCAGGAGCAGGCGCGCGCCGGCCGCGGTTGGACGTGGCTCGACAATCTCGTGAAGGACCTGCAGCTCGGCGTGCGCACGCTGTTCAAGTCGCCCGGCTTCACGCTCACCGCCATCGTCACGCTCGGTCTCGGCATCGGCGCCAACACCGCGATGTTCAGCGTGCTCAACGGCGTCATGCTGAAACCGCTCCCCTTCGCGCACCTTCCCCAGCTCGACCGCCTCTACCGCAGCACCGCGCAGAATCCCGACGGCAACATCTCGCCCGCCGACTTCCGCGAATTCCAGCTGGCGAAAGATGGCTACGGCGACGTCGCCGCCTACACGCCGGCCAACGTCAGCCTCTCCGAACCGGGCCATCCCGCCGAGATGGCGTATTCAGCCCGCGCTACCGCGAACTTATTTTCGCTCCTCGGCGTGCAACCGCAGCTCGGCCGCGACTTCCGCGCAGGCGAGGATACGACCGGCCGCGACCGCGTCGTCATCCTCAGCCAGCGCACGTGGCAAAAGCGTTTTGGCGGCGCGCCCGAGGTCATCGGCCGCACCATCCGCGTCGACGGCGAGCCGCACACCGTCATCGGCGTGATGTCGGCCGGGTTCAACGACTGGCGCTTCCTCGGCGGCATTGATTTTTTCCGCCCGCTCGCGTTTGCCGTCGAACAAGCCAACGACCGCGCGAGCACCACGCTCCGCGTCATCGGCCGCCGCTCCCCGGCGCTCACGCCCGACGACGCCGACCGTTTCCTCGCCGCTTTCGGCGCGCGCCTCGCCAAGGAATTCTCCCAGGCCAACGCCGAAACCACGTGGCGCCGCGTCACACTGCAGTCGGCGGCCGCCGGGCCGGGCGCCGCCATGGTTTTGCCCATGCTTATCGGGCTCTCCGGTTTCGTGCTGCTCATCGCCTGTTCGAACCTCGCGAATCTCCTGCTCGCGCGCACCATGACGCGCGCCCGGGAATTCGCCGTGCGCGCCGCGCTGGGTGCCTCGCGCACACAGCTCCTCCGTCCGCTCATGGCCGAATCGCTGCTCCTCGCCCTCGCCGGCGGCGCGTTGGCGATCCTCGTCGCGGTGTGGTTTCGCGACTGGGCCGCCGTGCGCTCGACCGGCGACAACGGCGAACACGTCAACTTCATCGTGGATCGCGGCGTGATGGCGTGGGCCTTTGCCGCCGCACTGGCGACCGCGCTCGCCTTCGGTCTGGCCCCGGCACTCTTTGCCCTCCGCTTAAATTTGAACGACACGCTGAAAAGCGGCGGGCGCGGCACGACCGGCGGCCGCGGTCACCAGCGCTTCCGCCAGTTCCTCATCGTCGGCCAGTTCGCGCTCGCAACGGTGTTGCTCGCCGGCGCCGGGATTTTCATGCGCGGCCTCGACGACCTCAACAAGCGCCGCTCCGGCTGGGAATCCAGCCAGCTGGTCACCGGCACCATCGCCCTGCCCGTCGGCACCTACGGCGATGACGAAAAAATCTCCGCCTTCCACCGCCTCGCGGCGGAGCGCCTCGCCGCGCTGCCGAGCGTGACCTCCGTCAGTCTCTCCTCGTCCACGCCAGCGTTCAACTGGCCGGAGGTCCGGAAATTCATCGTCGAAGGTCAGGACCGCCCCGTGGCCGGACGCGAACCCGCCGCCGCCGTCAACCGCGTCAGCCCGCTCTATTTCTCAACCTATGGCACGCGCGTGCTCGCCGGCCGCGCGTTCCAAGAGCGCGACCGCGCCGACTCGACGCGGGTCTTCATCATCAACCAAGCCGCCGCCCGCGGCCTGTTCGGCGAGAAAAATCCTCTCGGCTGCCGGCTCGGCCGGGTCGACGGCGACAAAATTCTCTGGGGCGAGGTCGTCGGCGTCGTGAACGACGTGCAACCGATCGTGACCGACGCCAACCCGGTCCCGTTTCAAATCTACCAGCCGCTGGCGCAGGCTCCGCGCCGCGAAACCGAGATCGCCGTGCGCGCGGCCGACGTCGCCCCTGCCATGCTTGTCGACCGCATCCGCACCGCCATGACCGAGCTCGATCCCGATCTGCCGGTGAGCCGGCTCCAGCCCGCCGATATCACGATCTACCGCGCCAGCTATCAGGACCGCGTGCTGCGCGACATGCTCGCGGCGTTCGCCCTGCTCGGCCTCGCGCTCGCCTCGCTCGGCATCTACGGCGTCATCGCGCGCACGGTCGCGCAACGCACCAGCGAGTTCGCCATCCGCCTTGCCCTCGGCGCCAGCGTGCGCGACATCGTCCGCCTCGTCCTCGGTTCGGGCGTGCGGATGGCGCTGGTCGGTTCCGCCGTCGGGTTGCTCGGCGCCATCGGCGTCGCCCGGCTACTGGGCGCGGCCTACCCCAGCCTTTCCACCAACAATCCGCTCATCCTCGGCGCCACCACCCTGCTCCTCGTCGCCGTGGCCCTGCTCGCCTGCTGGCTGCCCGCCCGCCGCGCCGGCAAAGTCGACGCGATGGGCGCGTTGCGCGCCGAATAACTCCGCCCGCCATGAATCTTCTCCGCCGTCTCGGTTATCTGTTCCGCCGCCGCCAGACCGAAGCCGAGATGGCGGAGGAGATGCGCTACCATCTCGAGCAACGCGCCGCCGAACTCGCCGGCGACGGACTTTCCCAGGACGAAGCGCACTACGCCGCGCAACGGAAATTCGGCAACGTCGCCAGCATCCAGGAACAGGCGCGCGAGGTCCGCGGCTGGCGCTGGCTGGAAAATTTCGCGATGGACCTCCGTCTCGGCGCGCGCGTCCTGTTCAAGTCTCCGGGCTTCACCCTGCTCGCCATCGTCACCCTCGGCCTGGGTATCGGCGCCAACACCTCGATGTTCAGCGTGCTCAACGGCACCCTGTTGAAGCCGCTGCCTTACCCCGACAGCGGCCAACTGGTCCGCCTCTACCGCGCCACCGCGCAAAATCGCGACGGGCATTTTTCGCCGGCCGATCTGATTACTTTCCAGCGCGCCATGCCCGGGCACGGTCAAGTCTCCGCCTATAACATCGCGAGCGCGAGCCTCTCGGAACCGGGGCAGCCCGCCGAGTCAACGGTCGCCGCCCGCAGTTCCACGAATCTTTTTTCCCTGCTCGGCATCCGCCCCCAGCTCGGCCGCGAGTTCCGCCCGGAGGAGGAGGCGCCCGGGCGCGACCGCGTCATCATCCTCAGCCAACGCGCCTGGATCAACCGCTTCGGCGGCCAGCCCGACATCATCGGCCGCAAGGTCCGGATCGACGGCGAGGCCCACGAAGTCATCGGCGTGCTGCCGCAGTCGTTCAACGACTGGCGCTATCTGGGCTCCGTCGACATCTTCCGACCCCTGGCCCTCAGTGCGGAGCAGGCGGCCGATCGCAGCAGCACGTATCTCCGGATTATCGTCCGGCGCGCCCCGGGGCAGTCGCCGGCCGAGCTCGCCAGCTTCGTCGCCAACCACGGGGCGCAGCTCGCCGCCGATTTTCCCGCGGTGAACGCCGGGAGTTCCTGGCGCGCAGACCTGCTGTCCACCCGCATCATCCCGCCCGCCGCCCCGGCGATGATCAGCATGATGGTCGCCCTCTCGGGCCTGGTGCTGCTCATCGCCTGTTCCAACCTCGCGAACCTGCTGCTGGCCCGCACCATGACCCGCGCCCGCGAATTCGCCGTGCGCGCCGCGCTCGGGGCCACCCGCCTGCAATTGTTGCGGCCGCTGCTGGCCGAGTCGCTGCTGCTGGCGCTCGCGGGCGGGGTCGGCGCCATCTTCGTCGCCCTGTGGTTCCACGACTCCCTGACGAAGCGATTCATGGACAACGGAGACGAGATCATCGTTGGGTTTGGCTGGCCGGTGTTTGCCTGGGCCTTCGCCGCCTCGCTCGTGACGGCCGGGGCCTTTGGCCTCGTGCCCGGGCTGTTCGCCCTGCGCCTCGATCTCAATCACACCCTGAAAAGCGGCGGCCATGGAGCGACCGGAGGCCCGGGGCACCGGCGCTTCCGGCAGATCCTCATCATCGGCCAGTTCGCCGTCGCCATGACCCTGCTCGCCGCCGCGGGGGTTTACGTCAGCGGCCTGCATGAGTTGAACAACCGCCGCTCCGGCTGGGAATCGGATCATCTTCTCACCGGCACGGTTCTCCTGCCCGCCGGGCACTACGCGGATGCGGAAAAAATCACTGCCTTCCACCGCCTCACGCTGGAGCGCCTGGCGGCCCTGCCTGGCGTCGCCGCCGTCAGCCTCTCCTCGTTCACCCCGTTCCTCAACTGGACTGACGTGCGGAAGTTTTTCGTCGAAGGCCGGGAGCGACCGCCCGCGGGATACGAGCCCGCGTCGGCGGTTAATGGCGTGAGTCCGCAATATTTCGACGCCGTCGGCACGCAGGTGCTGGCCGGCCGCGCCTTCCGCGAGCCTGACAACGCCGCCGCGACGAGGGTTTATCTCCTCAGCGAAACCACCGCCCGCGCGCTGTTCGGCGGTGAGAATCCCATCGGTCGGCGCCTCGCGACGACGACCGGCGCGGGGAGTGAGCAGCTCCGCTGGGGTGAGGTGGTCGGAGTCGTCCGCGACGTGGAATCGACCGCGTCTGTTGCCAGTCCCGTGCACCTCCAGATCTACCAGCCGATGGCCCAGGAACCGCAGCTCCAGTTTGAAATCTCGGTGCGCACCGCGGGGGTGGCACCGGCCTCCCTCACCGACAGCATTCGCACGACGATCGCCAGCCTCGATCCCGACCTGCCGGTCCGCCAACTCCAGCCCGCCGACCTCAGCATCGAGCGCGCCAACTCCGGGACCGCGGTCGGCCGCGACATCATCTCGGGCATGGCGGTGCTCGGCCTCGGCCTCGCCTCGCTCGGCATCTATGGCGTCATCGCCCGCACGATGGCGCAGCGCACCGGCGAATTCGCCATCCGCCTCGCGCTCGGCGCCAGCCTCAGCAACATTACGCGGATCGTCCTCACCACCGGAGTGAAGCTGGCCCTCCTTGGCTCCCTGCTCGGCCTGCTGGGTGCAGCCGGCGCCGTCCGGGTCATCGCGGCCGGCAATCCCAACATGCGCATGAACAGCCCCTCCGTGCTGGCGGGCTCCACCTTCCTGCTCGTCGCCGTGGCCCTGCTCGCCTGCTGGTTCCCGGCCCGCCGCGCGGGCAAGATCAACGCGATGCAGGCGCTCCGCGCGGAGTGATCAAGCCACCAACCTCCCGTAGCCGACCGGAGAAACTATAGCCATGAGCCCACTCGTATCGACCAACCAGTTGGCCACGCCAGCAATGACACCCCCCGTGTTGGAGCCGGCCCAATATACCGCGGCCAAGATCGTCGGCTTCCTCTACCCGATCCAAATGGCGACCGGGATTCTCGGGCATTATGTCCGCGGTCAAATGATCGTGGCCGGCGACGCCACCAAAACAGCGCAAAATATCCTCGAATCCGAGCGGCTGTTTCGCCTGTCCATCGCCGCCGATGTTGTGACCTGCTCCACGGTCATCGTGCTGGTATGGGCTTTCTATATCCTGGTCCGGCCCATTGACCGGAATCTCGCCTTGCTCGCGGTGTTCTTTCGTCTCGTGGAGAACGCCGTGCTCTGTGTGGCGGCCGTCAACTCCCTCGTCTTGCTCAAGCTGGTGGGCGGAACCGATTACCTGCAGATCATCGGGACCAGCCAACTGCACTCCTTCGCCCGGCTGGCACTGAGCGCCCAGGGACTCGGGATGAATGTTGCCTTCATCCTCCTCGGCCTGGGATCGGCAGTCTTCGCGTGGCTGCTCCTCAAGTCGCGCTACGTGCCCAAGGCGCTGGCCGCTTGGGGGATCTTCTCCTCGTTGCTGCTAGCGGTCGGAACCCTGGCCATCATCGTGTTTCCCGGTCTCGGAGTCGGGGGTCTTGCCTACATGATGCCGATGGGGATCTACGAAGTCGGCCTGGGTCTGTGGCTCATTCTTAAGGGCGTTCGAGCCCCAAGAATCTGAGGATTTCGAAAAACCAATTTTCTATCAATCGCTTCATGGTCCGGAGGCTTTATGCCCTGCGACCCGACAATTCACCCCTCCCCGTAACCTCCCACCGTCCAAGCCATGCTATTCTCCCAAACCCAGTTTGCTCTCAGTAATCTGGCGAGAAAAGGTCCGGGAGAATGGCCCGGCGGGAAAATCGCCGCACTGGTATGACAAGAAGCGGACGCGTTCAGGTCTGGGCAGGGTTGCTGCTGTTGACCGGCGGCATTGCCTACCCGATCGCCTGGGCGGCCGAGCGGTTCATGGGCCAGAGCTACGCAGCCGCGTTCATCGCGACCGTGCTGATCCTGGCCCTGGCCTTGGCCGGTGCGCTCGCCTATTCCCAACGCAAAGACGTAAGGTCCTCGAAACCGAGGACACGAATCGAAGCGCTGACCCTTGCTGATGCGGCGAGCATGGCTCGAGCCGTCCTCTCCGATTCTTCGAAGTTCGAGCACCTCCGCCGGCGCGCGGACACCTTTCCATTCGCGAAAAACCTCGCCCCGCACGTTCTGGAGTTTTTCAGCGACAGCGAGTCGCTGAAGGCTGTGCATGGTGATGCCGTGCTCGTGCGTGCCCAGATCGGCACGTCCAGCCTGAATCCGAGATACATCCGCATCGGCCGCGATATCGAGTCCGTCGAGATCAATGTCCTCCCCGGCCAAGAGACGATCTACGAGATCGATGCCTTCGACCCCAGCAAGCCATTCGATCAGCATCGCAGCATCTATCACTGGGTGCTCACCCTCGATGAAACGCTTTACGGATAAGCCTAGAGGGCAGGTCATTAAGAAATATATCCGGGTCTTGCGACGGTCGGGGCCGACAACCATTCAACGCTTCTCCTGAAACCCCAATCCCAACCCTGCGATAAAATGCGCTCTCTGATCCTCCTGCTGTTCACGACCGCCCTCGCTCAAGCGGCTGTCTCTCCTGTCCAGATCGAAAATGTCCGTGGCTTGCTCCGCGAACGCAAGCTCGCCGCAGCCGAGTCTGCGGCGAACGCATTGGTCGCGACCCACCCCAAAGAGGCGGAGGCTCATGCCCTGCTCGGTAGCGTGCAGGTCGCGAAAGGCGATGGCGAAGCGGCCGTCAAGGCCTATGCGAAAGCGGCGGAACTGGCCCCGACGAGCAGCGATTATCAACTCCAGCTCGGAAATGCTTACGGCCTCGCCGCCCAAAAGGCCGGCATGTTTTCCAAGATGAGCCTGGGCAAAAAATCAATCGCCGCCTACGAAAAGGCTATCGATCTCGACCCGGGAAACCTCGCCGCCCGCAGCAGCCTCGCCTCCATCTATCAGATGGCGCCCGCGATGATGGGCGGCGGCAGCGACAAGGCCTACGCCCAGGCCGCCGAGATCAAGAAGCGCGACGCCAACCGCGGCCATGTCGCCTATGCCATCCTCTACAGCGGCGAAAAGAAATACGCGGAGGCGTTCGCCGAAACCGAGGGAGTCCTGAAAGCAACGCCCGATCATTACGCCGCCCTTTTCCAATTCGGCCGCGCCGCCGCGCTCAGCGGCACCCGGATCGATGAAGGCATCGCCGCCATGAACAAATGCCTCGCGCTTTCTCCCGCACCCGGCGCACCCGGGCACGACGCTGCGCACTGGCGCCTCGGCAATCTCTGGGAAAAGAAAGGGGACAAGCCGGCCGCTCGCGCCGCCTACGAAGCTGCTCTGGCTCTCAATCCGGCCTTCCAACAGGCCATCGAGGCGCTCAAGAAACTGAATTGAGCGTCCGCCACCACGCTCTCGAGTGAATGAATTGCCACCCTGCGGCCGTCCCTCTCCCTTCGCCCACATGCAGGCGCATAATTTCCTGATCTTCACGATCGCATTAAGCATCGCCGTGGCCACCCCGGGCCCGGGGATCTTTGCCGTCACCTCCTGCGCGATCGGCCGAGGGTTTCGCGACGCGGTTGCGTTGATCTGTGGAGTCGTCGTCGGCGACTTGATCTTCTTCCTGCTTGCCGCCCTGGGGCTGGCAGCGCTGGCCCACTCGATGGGCGATCTGTTTCTCTTCGTGAAATTCGCAGGAGCCGGCTATCTGATCTGGTTGGGGATAAAAATGTGGCGGGCACCCGTCGAAGCCATGCCGGAGGGCAAGCCCTTGCCGGCCCGGCGACGCGGTTTCAGCCATACCGCGCTGACCGGGGTGGCGTTGACGATCGGCAACCCGAAGACGATCGCGTTTTACGCGGGTTTGCTGCCGACTTTTGTCGAAATGGAAAAACTCACCGCCGCCGACATCGCGCTCATGATGCTCATTATGCTGCCGGTCGTGGGTGGCATTCCCACCGCGTATGCGTATGCCGCGGCGCGCGCGCGACGCTTCCTCAACAGTGAACGCCGCGTCCGCCTGATGAACCGAACAGCGGGAACAATGATGATAAGCTCGGGCGTGGCGGTGGCAGTCCGCTGAATCCGTTGGATAATCGTGATAGAACGCCACCACCTATTCCCCGATGGCCGCAGACTCTGTTACGCGGAATACGGCGTGTCCAACGGCACGCGTGTCATGTATTTCCACGGTTCGCCGGCGTGTCGGCTGGAGCCGCTGTTGATTGGAGAGGAAGCCCTCTGCCGCGCCGGTTTGTGCGTCGTGGCGCCGGACCGGCCCGGTCTCGGCGGCTCAGATTTCAAGCCGGGCCGGGGATTTTCGGACTGGCCGCAGGATGTGGCGTGCCTGGCCGACCATTTGGGCTGGAAACGCTTTTCGGTGCTCGGAAATTCCGGCGGCGCGCCGTATGCCGCCGTCTGCGCGGCCAAGATTCCGGAGCGGGTCGACCACGTGGTGATCGTATCCGGTGGCTGGCAAATGCGCTGGCCAGAAGCGCGACAGCACCTGCCACCTGCCACCGCCCAACCGCCTGACCCTGTCCCTCGCCCGGCGCGCCCCCTGGCTGCTCGGTTGGATGCTGCAAGCTATGACCAGCGGCGAAATGGGCTCCAAAGAGAAGGAATTGGCGCAAATGCGTTCCCACTTGGCGTCGGCGGATTTCGCGGCCTTCGCCGTGGACGATAGAATCCATGTGCTCGGCCGTATGCTGCGCGAGGCCGTCCGCAATGGAACCCGAGGCGCAGTGTGGGACCTCAGCTTGTATGGGCGGGACTTCGATTTTGAACTCAGCGCAGTCCGGTCATCCTTGCACCTCTTTCATGGCGAAGCGGACACCAACGCCCCGCTTCCTATGGTGCACAAAGCCATGTCACTGCTGCCAAACGCGCACCTCACCACTTACCCGGACGAGGCACACCTTTCGACCTTGGTGAATCATTTCAATGCAATTGCCGAGCGGTTATAGACCAAATCAGTCGCTCCTATCCAAGGGCCAGCTGCCGCGTGTGTAGCTGACCTCTTAGATTTGCGTCGAAACCAATGAAAACAGGGACAAGGTCCATATTGCCTCCTCCTGCCAGAGAAATGCCGCTATTTTCCGAGAACGATCTACCCAGAGGCATGCCCCCATCTCTAATATCCGGTTCGAGTTGATGACCGTGCGGGTCAGCAGCGTGCGCCGGTTATTCCCCGTTCCTGCGATGATATGCACCGCCCCGGTAGCGGAGTTCACGAGATGGAAACCCGGACCACCCGGGCCTGGAAATCCAAATAGATGCAACGTCGGACGCCGAAGCGTCACTCCGTGGAACTCAGTGACTGGAAGCCCGGTGACCTCTGCCGAATCGAATGGGACATATGGAGTGTTCGGTCCAAACCGGATACGTGTCGAAGAACGAGCAGCGCTATTCATCTCCAGACGGATAGCTTCAAACAGCCCATCAGATCCCGGAAGGCCGGCCACGATGTAGATCGCAGCCGGCTCGTTAATCGCCTGCAGGAGTGTCGGCTGTGACCCCCACGAGGGTATTTCGGGCAACCGAGCCACTAGGAGCGGGTCAACCAGCTTCGGATCGCCCTCGAATCGCGCAACATACCAGCAGGAAACGGCGGCACCAGTTAGCGCTAGAAGAAAAACCTTTCGTCGATTCATATTTTCGCACGATGTCTGAGAAGCCGCCCGGTGGCGGCGAGTTTGTCCAATGTGCCGTGGGAGCCAACTGTTCTGGCGTGTTGGGCCTCCGCTTTCATGCATGCAATTTCGCAATCTCCCTCTTTGTGGGCGAGTGACATGGGTTCGGCAACCATCGTGACTGCCAACACAACGCTCAACGCCAATGACACAACCATTTTCACCGCAGCGCCTCTAGTGCTTCAATGGCCGCAATCGCCGCGGCCTCGCGGTCGCGCCAGTTGCCGCGGATATCCACGAAGGGCAACTTCCGCCGGTCGAGCGCGCCCCGCCAGATTCGCCGGCATTTCTCCCGGTCGGCCGGATCGGGAAAGCAGCGCTGTGGGTCGGGCGTGAACGGCACGTCGATGTCGCACAACAGGTAGAGCGCGTAGTTCCGGCAGCGTTTTTCGGCTCCGCGCCGGACCTCCTCAGGGCAGGTGCCGTAGAGCAGGTCGCTCCAGAGCATCGTCGTCAGCGCCTCGGTGTCGCAGATGACGATAGGCAACTTGTAACCTAATAGGTTACAAGTGCGCACGACCTCGTCCTCGCGGCGCCACTGTTCCTTTGCGATGGGCAGCATGTCCTCCAGGCCGAGGGCGCCCTGCCGGTCCCAGCGTTCGCGGGCATACTCGGCCACGAGCGGCGCGCCGAAGTGGGCGGCCAATTTCTCCGCCAGCCGGGTCTTGCCCGTGGACTCGGGGCCGAAGATGGCGATGCGCAGCGGTTCGCTCATGTCGTCGCCGTCATTGCCCGCCGCCACTCCCGCCAACCCCACAGCGCCATCAGCCAGAAGACCACATAGAGCCCGGCGGTCAGGCGCAGGTCCTTCGCCCAGTAGACGCCGATGGCGACGGTGTTGACCACGAGCCAGGCCGGCCAGTTCTCCAGTTTCTTCCGCGCCTGCAGCCACTGGGCGATAAGGCTGAAAATCAGAATGAACGCATCCCACCAGGGCAGCGCCGCATCGGTCGTGCGGTGCATGAAGGCGCCCCACCCAGCCGTCAGGACGGCGCCGGCCGCAATCGCGCCGGCGACCGCCGCGGGCTCCAGTTGCGTCACCGGCAGTTCCCGGGCCGGCGTCCGGCCCCGCCACCAGTGCCACCAGCCGTAGGCTTGGATGAGGAAGAAGGCAGCCTGCAGAATGGCGTCGGAGTAGAGCTTGGTTTCGAAAAACACCCACGCATAGACCGCCACCTGCATGAGGCCGACGGGCCAGCCCCAGATGTTCTGGCGGATCATCAGCCAGACGCCGATGACACCCAACACGGTGCCGATGATTTCCCAAACGCTCATATGTTGCGGTCACTTGTGGGCGGGCCATCCCCCGCCGGCAAGACTAGGCGTGCTTCTTCCCGGACTCCGCCAGATAAGCCTCCATCGCCTCGCGGGTCAGGGTGTGGGCGGCGGCGCAGCGCGGGCACTCCACTCGGATGGTCTCCCCGTCGCCGAACAGGCCCTCGGGATCGGCGCGAAAGGCCGGAGCGATGGCGCCGAGGATCTTTTGCTGGGTGCAACCACAATGCCAACCGTAGTTGCGGCTCTGGATGCGCGCGACCGTCTCGGCCGCACCCGGGTTGCGCACCCCCTCGGCGTCCACCGCGGCGAACCAGGCCAGATCGCAATCGGGCTGGGCCACCAGCATCACATAGTCGTCACCACCCAGCTCAAAAAAACGCACGGGCTGCTGCTCGCTGCGCGCATAATACCCCGCCACGGCGGCGAAGACATCGCGGCCGGTGAAGTTCACCACACTGCGGCGCGGCTCGGCTCCGCGCCGGGGCACGATGTCGCTGAAGAAGACATTCCCGGCGGCCTCGCGCACGTTCTCAGTGAAAAGCCGGCCGGTGACGGTGCAGTCCTCGTTGTCACCCGCGAGAAAGACATTCAACCGCGGTTCCTGAAAATTGAGCGTCCAGGCGATGTGCTCATTCAGCGGCCGGGAAGCGCAATGCAGGGTGAAGGCCGCCAGTGCCGTCTTGAACAACTCGGCCTGTTCCGGGGCATAGCGCAGCTTGTGGTCCGCCAGATGCAGGTAGTAATCGGTGAACAGGGCGCTGAGGTCGGCGCGCACGAGCAGCGCGTTGCGTTGGCGGACAAAATCCACCGTCACGAGCGTGCCGTTCAGTTCCTGGGCCGGGTTGTCAGACATGCCTGCAGTGTATGGATAATCCGGGAAAGTCCAGCGGCTGTCCGCGTTCAAACTTCGTGGAAAATAAACCGATTTCCGCGTTTGCCATGCCCGCGGATCCGCCGGACACTGTCGCTCATGTCCGCCCCCACCCCCGCACGTCGCGCGCCCGTCGAGGAGGAGCTATCCCTCCCGTTATTCTTCACCAATGTCATCGTTTCGCTCGCCGCGTTTTACGGCCTGTTCTGGCTGTGCGCGCCCGAGAGCATTTGGCTGGCCCAGATCGGCGCAGCCGCCTGGAAGTTCGCCGCCGCCTTTCTGATCGTGGAAATGTTTGTCTGTTTCCTGGAGTATTTCTTCCACCGTTATGTGCTGCACAAGCCAGTGGTGCCGATCCTCAGCCAGTTCTACCGCCAGCACACGCTGCACCACAACCTGACCCGGATCGGCCGCCGGCGCACGCCGGGCGGCCAGGAGGTGCCCTACGTCGAGAATATCTATCCGATCACGGAGCAGAGCCAGAAGGAGGCCTCGTTCTTCCCCTGGTTCACTTTTGCGATCTTCGGCCTCATCCTGGCCCCCGTATTTGCGCTGGTCCAGTGGCTGGTCCCGGCTTTCCCGTGGTTCATTTCCGGCTACGCCGCGCTCGGCACCTCGCTCGCCTTCTACGAAATCTTTCATGCCATTGAGCACTGGTCATTTGATAAATGGGCCGTGCTGATCGAGCACCCGCGCTGGGGTGGATTCTGGCGCAAGGTCTACAGCTTCCACCTCCGGCACCATGCCGTGATCGACTCCAACGAGGCCATCTCGGGCTTCTTCACTCTGCCCGTCGCGGACTGGGTGTTCCGCACCTGGGTTTTCCCCAAATCGCTCTACACCGACGGCGGCGAATGGGAAGCCTCCGAGTTCACCAGCCCGCGTCCGTGCCGCCTGATCCGGTGGTGCGACATCGCCTCCGACAACCTGGTCCGCAACCGCCGACTGGCGGCGCAGGGCGCACCGCTGACACCCGTGGTGCCGCCTGCAACCCCGCGCGATTATTCGCAGTTGGAGCGATTTGCCCACGGCCTGACCCACGGCCTCGGTCTCGCCGCCAGCGCGGCCAGCCTCGCCTTGCTCGTGGCCTTCGCCGCCCTGCGGGGTAATGTCTGGCACCTGTCCAGCTTCACGATCTTTGGCGTCACCCTCGTGCTGCTCTACACCACTTTCGCCATCTATCACCGCCGCGAAGAGGTGGAATGGAAGCTGATGGTGCGGAAATACACGCACGCCGCCGTTTTCCTCGTCATCGCCGGCACCGCCACGCCGTTCCTGCTCGTCTCGATGCGCGGGCCGTGGGGCTGGTCGCTCTTCGGCGTCATCTGGGGCCTCTGCACGGTGGGGGTCGCCCTCCAACTGCTGTTCTCCGGCCGCTATCGGACCGTCACCGTGGTGGCCTACCTGCTGGTGGGCGCGCTGGCCATGGTCGCCATCAAGCCCGTCGTCGCCACGCTCGCCCCCGGCGCGCTTTGGCTCGGGCTGGCCGGGGTGCTGTGCTATTCGGCGGGTGTCGCTTTCTATCTGTGGCGCCTGCCCCGCTTCGACCAACTGCCGCGCCAGTTGTGCTTCGTCGGCGGCAGCGTCTGCCACCTGCTGACCGTGCTGCTGTTCGTGCTGCCGGCGCACGGCTGACCAGACCAACGACCCGGACATTCACACGGCGCCGGCGGGCGCCGTTTTTTTGCGCCGGCTCAGCCCTTGGGGATCACACCCTTCTGCTCCAGCTTCTTGACCTTGGGTTTGATGACAAAGGTGCAGTAGCCCGCGTTCGGGTTGTTCTTAAAATAGTCCTGGTGGTATTTTTCCGCCAGGTAGAACTTGGGCAGCGGCGTGATTTCCGTGACGATCGGGTCCGGCCAGTACGCCTGCGCGGCGATTTTAGCCCGGCCGGCCGCCTTGTGCTGTTCCTCGGAGTTATAATAAATGACGGAGCGATACTGCGTGCCCTCGTCGGCCCCCTGGCGGTTCATGGTCGTAGGATCGTGCGCCTCGAAGAAGACCTCGAGAATCTTATCGTAGCTGATGACGGCAGGGTCGAACTCCACCTGGATCACTTCGGCATGGCCCGTCTGTCCCGTGCACACCGCCTCGTAGGTCGGGTTGACCATGTGGCCGCCGGCGTAGCCGCTGACCACTTTCTTGACCCCCGGCAGGCGCTCGATGACCGCCTCCGTGCACCAGAAGCAGCCGCCCCCGATGGTGGCCAGTTCGGTTGACGACGCGGGTTTGGTCTCGGCTTGGAGGGTCATGGCGGTGAATAGAAGGAGGAGGATGGCGCGGACTTTCATGGACGTGGGAGCAGGCTGGCCAGCTTTTATTCCGGCGCAACCCACCAAGACATCTTCCGCGGATCACGCAGATCAAGGCCGGATGAGATCAATCCGCGTCTATCCGTGCTATCCGCGGATATTCCGTTCCTTGTCTTTTTAAAGCGATGGATTTGGCTAGGACCATGGACGATCCCCGCCTTGACAAATGGCTCTGGAGCGTGCGCGTGTTCAAGACGCGCCCGCTCGCCACCTCCGCCTGCCGGGCCGGCAAGGTGCTCATCGGCGAACTCGAGGCCAAGCCCGGGCGCGATGTCCACGTCGGCGAGACGATCACCGTCCGCGTCGGCGTGATCACCCGCACGCTCAAGGTCACCGGTCTGCCGCGCTCGCGGGTTGCCGCGAGACAACTGCCGGAATTCATGACCGACCTCACGCCGCCTGCCGAATACGAGCGCGCGAGGCAGGCCGGCATCGAACACCTGCTCGCCCGCCAGCGGGGCGAAGGCCGCCCGACCAAGAAGGACCGGCGGGAAATGGGAAGGCTCTTCGGCTTCGAGTGATGCCCTTGGGCAGAATTAACTGAGCGGCCCGGCCTCCATTCCGCCAAATCTGTTCATTCTGCCAAACTCCCTGGTTCATTTCTTCCCCAGCTCGTCCTTCACGACCTCGCCGCCTTTCATCACCCAGCGCACGCGGGTGAGCTCGGCGATGTCCTTCAATGGGTCACCAGCCACGGCAATCAGATCGGCGAGCTTGCCTTGCTCCACCGTGCCGATCCGGTCCGACCAGCCCATGATCTCGGCGTTGAGGCTGGTGGCCGAGGTGATGGCGTCCATCGGTTTTTCGCCGAGACGGGCGCGTTCGAGAAATTCCATGGCGTTTTCGCCGTGCGGAATGACGGCCGAGTCGGTGGCGAAGCCAATGGGCAGGCCCGTTTCCACGGCGCGGCGGAAACCCATGTCCTTGATGTCGCTGATCATCTTCGAGCGCATGATCTCGGAGTCGGGGATGCCCGCCTGCTTGCCCTGCCGGGCAATGACCGTGCTGGTGTAGAGCGTCGGCACGTAGAAGGTTTTCCGGTTCGAGGCCCTGAGCATGGCGATTGCCTCGTCGTCGAGATAGGAACCGTGGTCGATGGTGCGCACGCCGGCGCGGATGGAGGTCTTAATGCCACCGATGCCGTGCGCATGCACGGCGACCTGCCGGCCCCAGCGGTTGGCCTCGGTGACAGCGGCTTGGATCTCCTCGTCGGAGAACTGCTGCGCGCCGGGTGACTGGCCCTTTGACAACACCGCCCCGGTGGCGAGCAGTTTTATGAAGTCGGCGCCGTGCTTGAAATTCTTGCGCACCTGCTTAACGACTTCTTCGGGCGAATCGGCGAGGTTGTCCACGCTGGGCACGAGCACGTATTCGGAGAACTGGGATGCATCACCCGCCCCACCTGTCGAGGAGACATAGGCCCCCGCCACGAACATGCGCGGGCCGGGCACGGCGCCAGCGTTGATGGCGTTGCGCAGCTCCACATCCACGTAGGGCCAGGCCGTGCCCATGTCGCGCACCGTGGTGAAGCCGGCCTCCAGTGTCATGCGCGCGTTGTGCGCCCCCCAGAGCGCGGAGAAAGCCGGCGTGGTTTTGATGAGCTCGTCCTCCCAGTGGACGCCGTATTTGCCGCAAAGGTGCGTGTGCAGGTCGATGAGCCCGGGCAGCAGCGTGGCGCCGCCGAGGTCAATGACGCGCGCGCCCTCCGGCACCTTGAGATTCGCGCCGACGTCGGCGATGCGGTCGCCGTCAAGCAACACCATGGCCGGCGCGAGTGGCGCGCCGCCGCGACCGTCGAGCAGGCGCGCGGCCTTGAGGACGATCTTGTCGCCGGCGGACGCCAGCGCGGGCAATGCAACACAGAGGGCAACCAGGAACAGGTTTCGCGGTTTCATGGGGTGACGTATTTAAGCGCGGGGATGGTCGCGGCACAAGCCCGCAGCCTCACCGCGTGAGCTTGCGGTATTTGATCCTATGCGGTTGGTCGGCGTCCTTGCCCTTCCGCTTCTTGAAATCCTCGAGGTAGGCGGAGTAGTTGCCGGCGAACCAGTGGACGTAGCTGTCGCCCTCGAAGGCCATGATGTGCGTCGCCGTGCGGTCGAGGAACCAGCGGTCGTGGGAGATGATCACGGCGCAACCGGCGAACCCTTCCAGCGCCTCCTCCAGCGCGCGGATCGAGTTCACGTCGAGGTCGTTGGTCGGCTCGTCGAGCAGCAGCAGGTTGGCCCCGCTCTTGAGCACGCGCGCCAGCAGCACGCGATTGCGCTCACCGCCAGAGAGCACGCCGACCTTTTTCTGCTGGTCCGCGCCCGTGAAACCGAATTGCGCGCAGTAAGCGCGACTGTTCACGGAGCGCGTGCCGAGCTGCATCAACTCCTGCTCGTCACTAATGACCTGCCAGATGGTCTTGTGGCCCTCGAGCGAATCGCGCGACTGCTCGACGTAGGCCGACTTCACCGATTCGCCGACCTTGAACGCGCCGGCGTCGGGTTTTTCAAGATTGGTGATGAGCTTGAAGAGCGTGGTCTTGCCCGCGCCGTTTGGGCCGATGATGCCCACGATGCCGCCAGGCGGCAGGGAAAAGTTTAATTTGTCGAAGAGCAGGTTGTCGCCGTAGCCCTTCGCGACCTCCAACGCCTGCACGACGAGCGTGCCGAGGCGCGGACCGGGCGGGATGATGATCTCAAATTTCTTCTCCTGCTCGGCCACGTCGGCCTTGAGCATCTGCTCGTAAGCGTTGAGGCGGGCCTGGCCCTTGGACTGGCGGGCCTTGGCGGAAGAGCGGATCCACTCCAGCTCGCGGGCCATGGCCTTCTGGCGCTTGCTCTCGGTGCGCTCGGCCACGGTGGCCATCGCCTGTTTTTGCTCGAGCCACGACGAATAGTTACCCTTGAAGGGCAGACCGTGGCCATGGTCGAGCTCGAGGATCCAGCCCGCGACATTGTCCAAAAAGTAGCGATCGTGCGTCACGGCTATGACCGTGCCTTCGTAGCGCGACAGGTGTTGTTCCAGCCAGTTGACCGAGTCGGCGTCGAGGTGGTTGGTCGGCTCGTCGAGGAGCAGGATGGACGGTTTTTGCAACAAGAGCCGCGCGAGCGCGACCCGGCGGCGCTCACCGCCGGAAAGGGTGTCAACGATGGCGTCGCCCGGCGGGCAGCGGAGGGCATCCATGGCCTGCTCGACCAGCGGGGCCACGTCCCACGCGCCGAGGTGGTCGATCTGCTCCTGCAATTTCACCTGTCTTTCGCTGATGGCATCCTTGGACTTGTCGTCCGGGGCGGCGGCAATCTCGTCCCAACTCGCGTCGTAGGCGGCGGTGAGATCGGTCAGGTGCTTGACGCCCTCCTCGATACAGGCGCGGACGGTGGCGCCGGCGGTGAGGGCGGGTTCCTGCGGCAGGAAGCCGACGGTGTAGCCGGGCTCGAAGTGCACGCGGCCGTCGATCTCGGGGTCGATCCCGGCGAGGATGCGCATGAGGGAGGACTTGCCGGAGCCGTTGAGGCCGAGCACGCCGATCTTGGCGCCGTAGTAGAACGACAGGGAGATGTCGCGGAGGATCTCCTTGCGCTCGATTTTCTTCGAGACGCCGAGCATCGAGAAGATGATCTTGGGAGCTTCAGGCGAGGCCATGGAGGAAAATTAAAGTTGGAGACGGAAAGTTTATGGGCCGCTACGATCACCGGGGGACGCCGGTCTCAAGCCACCGCCCCACCGTCCCACCGCCCCCCCCGCCACCCGGCCGCCGCCGTCACTTCCGGAGCAGCAAGTTGATGAGCCAGGCGCCCAGCAGGAACAGCACGACGACCACGGCCACCTGGATAGCCAGCTTGCGGTGGCGGCTCGAGGTCTCGGAGGCCGATTCAATCTTGACGGGATGAACCAGGAAGATGCGCATTTTTTCCGGGATGTTCTTCAGTTTTTGCGGCGGGAGATAGGTGCCCTTCAGGTTCAGCTGGTTCTTGATCTGGGAGTAGAGGAAACTGGACATCGCGATGCCGCCCGGGTCCGCGATGGGCTGGATGCGCGCGGCCACGTTGACCGTGTCGCTGAAAATATCATCCTGCACATCGACGAGTTCACCGAGATGCAAGCCGATGCGGACGGCATAACGATTTTCGGGGGTGACCCAGGCGTTGTTGGCCTCGATCGTGGAGAGGACACTCTGGCTGCAGGTGACGGAGGCGAGCGCCGTGGGGAACTCGGCCATCGAGCCGTCGCCCAGAAACTTGACCAGGCGGCCACCGTAACGCGGGATCTCAGCCCGCAGGAGCTTTTCCAGTTCACCCACACAGGCCAGCGCGCGGGCCTCGTCCTTGGACATCATCGCGCTGTAGCCCACCATATCGAGGAACATGATGGCCGCCAGACGGCGGTTTTGTTGGGGAATGCTGGGAGAGGAGTCCATAGGGAGCAGCCCCCATCGATAGGGATTCCGGCCTGTGGCACAAGAGAGGAATCAATTCGGCCTGGCGCCAGCCCTAGCCCGGGTTTGGCGAAGCGATCGGCACCCCCACTGACCCGGCGCGGGGATCAGTTGATGGCGGGCTGCGCCGTCGTGACTTCGGGGGCGAGCGAAGCCTGGATTTTCGCCTTATCGACCGGCAGTTTTTGGACGTCCCAGAGGTTTTCCGTCGGCATGCCTTCGACCAGAGCCTGGAGGAATTCCGGTTCCACATTGAGCCGGGAGCGGAGCACACTGCCGTAAATCTGCGCCTTGGAGCCCTCCAGTTCCTTCTGGGTGAGGCCCAGCAGCTCGATCTTCTTGATGGCGGTGCGCAGGGCGCTGAAATAATTGAGCACTTTCACGGCATCGGGCGTGCGGTTGGCCAGCAGCCAATCGCGGAAATCCGCCACCAGCACATCGGGGGACTTTCCCTCCGGCGGCGAGGCTTGGGAATAGGCTTCAAAGCACGCGGCCAACGCCCGGGCGATCTCATCGAGAGTGTCCTGGCTTTCACCGATCAGGCCGATCTCGTTGGCGAGGCGGATGACCTCGCGCACCGCCCGGTCCTCGACGCGGGCGTCGGCCACCTGGTAATCGGACTCGGTCGGCCGGACGCGCGTCGGCACGGTCACAAAGACGGCGGCCCAGCGCTCGCGCGCCGCGCGCTCGTCCGCCGTCAGGGCGCGGGCGTAGATGCCGAGGGCCTGCAATTGCTCGCGCACCGCGGCGGCCAGGTCGGCGTCCGGCGGCGAGATCGACTGGTCGGAACGCGGGACGCTGGGCGTGAAGGCCTGTTGGAGATTGTTGCGGGTGGCGGCACCCACCGAGACCAACCCGCGCAGCGGCAGGTCGCTCGTGGGAACGATGCCGAAAAGCGACTCCGTGATGAAGGCGTCCTTGAGCACGGCAAACTCGGTGCCCGCCGTGGTGAGATCGAGGTAGGCCAGGTTCGCCACGATGGGTCGGAAATTATTGGTGGTGACCAGATCGGCCACGAACACGTTGTGCAACAGCCCGCCGGCGTCCGGCAGGATGGTGAAGACCAGCGGGCCGAAGCTCGACAGGATGTTGCCCTTGATCGTGGCGTAATCAAAGAAACCGGCGCCGGTTCCGGGGGTAAACGTGGTGCGGGTCGGCATGTTGGCCGCATTGAACCGGGCATTGTAGAATTGCACCGCGCCGGCCACGAGGTCCGTGCCGTTGTCGGGCACGGTGGCACCGCTCGCGTTGACCACGTTGGCCGGGGCGCGCGACCGCAGGGTGATGCCGGTGACGGACGGGTTGCTGCTGGCCAGGACCAGGAAATTGGAGGCGGCGGTGCTGCTCAGCGTGATGCCGTCGGTGTCCGCCGTGCCGTCGGCGATGACGATCAGCGAACCATTGCGCACCGCGAGGCGCTCAAACGGCTGGACCGTGACTTTCTTGGCGAAAAGATAGAGGTCGCCCGGATTGCTCTTGAAGATGGAGGACTGCAACGGCGCCGCCGTCTTGGCCGTGGTGCCCGCGACGGCCCCGCTGCCCAGCACGATCTGGCCGGTGGCCGAGTCCAGCCGGGTGTTGTGCGGAGTGGTTGAGCCGGGCACGGTGAACGAGAGGAAATCGTTGATGGTCGTCGAACTGTTGGTGCCCGAAGACAGCAGGATGTCGCCTTCCGTCCAGATGTCGCCCCCGACGATCAGATTTCGGCCGGTCGCCGAGATCGTGGTGAACCGGCCATTGGTCGAACCGATGTCGCCGGCGGACGAGATGGTCGCATTGGGGGCATTCAACACGATGGTGCGTCCGGCCCCGGTGAGACCTTGTTCAAAGCTGATGCCCTCAGTGGTGGAAGTGGTGCTGGCGTCGATCGTGATCGTGCCGGTGCCGCCAATGGTCACCGCATCGCGGAAGGTCATCTTGGTGGCGCTGAAGTTTGCGTTCAAAGCCGTCGTGCCACCCGCATTAGTCGTCACATCGCCGACCCGGCTGGTTTGGCCGACCGGCGCGTTGAATATCGTGGCGCCGGAAACGTTGGCGATGAGATCGCTCTCGCCGGTGGTGGCCGCGCTGATGTTGGAGAGCGGGCCAAATGTCGCCAGGCTGGGGCCGGTGTTGACGGTGTTGTTAAAGGTCAGCGCGGAGGCGGTGAAGGTGGTGCCCGTGCCGAGCAACACGGCGTCGTTGTAGGTCTGGGCCCCCGTGGAGGAAACCACCCCGCCGTAGAAGAGCGTGCGGCCGCTCGCATCGGTGGTGAAGGAGGCCAGCGGCAGCCCACCGCCGACCGCACCCACGAAGATGAGATCGCCGGTGACATTGGCCGTCACGCCCTGACTGCCATTGAAGGTGCTCTGGAACCGCCCGGTGGGGGCGCTGATGGTAAGACCGGAGCTGACCGTAACCGGGTCGTTGAAGCGGAAACTACCGCTCACCCCGAGGGCACCGCCGCCCAGAGTCGTCGAGCCGGCCGCGTCGGTGAGAAGATTGCTCAGGCCGCTGATCGCCCCGGAGAAGAGGGTGATCCCGGCGGAGTTGATCGTGAGGCTGCCGCCACCGCTGATCCCTTGGGCAAAAGTGACATTGCCAGGAGCAGTCAGGAGGAAGGAGCCACTGATAGCCAACGGGCTGATGAAATTAGCGGTGCTACCCGCCGTGACGGTGACACTGCCTCCGCCGGTGGTCACGCCGGACAACTGGACCGAGCCCGTCGCCTGGACTGTGATATTGCCGCTGGCCGAGGAGAGCGTGCCGGGCGCCGAGGCCACCACGTTCTGCCCCGCAACGAGGCCCAGGTTGCCGCCTGCGCTGACCGGGGCGTTGATAATCAGGTCACCCCCCGTCGAGCCCAGGGAGACCGCCGCGCCGCTGGTGATCGGGGAACTCACGGTCATCGTGCCCGGAGTGGTCAGGGTGAACGCTCCGGAAGCTTGCACACCGGCCAGGTTGACCAAGCTGACATTGGTCAGGGTGATGTTCGCTCCGATCAGGTTCACCGTGCCGAAGCTGTTGCCCGGAAAATCCAGCGTGATGTTGAATCCGTTCGCGTTGAGGGTGGTCGTGCCAGGCACCACCGAGGCCCCGCTGTCGGTGATGGCTCCGCCGGCGTTAATCGTCATGTTGCCCGAGGCGGTGATCCCGGGCAGATCGATCGGAGCGTTGTCGAAGATCAGGGTGAGGTCGCGCAGGTTGGTCAGTCCGGTCAGATTGGTCGTGGCGGGGAAGATAACCGGAACTTTGGCTCCGACATTCACATTCCGGAAGCCCACATCCCGGATGTTCGCCAAGGTGCCCGCGAAGACCGGGGCGTTCACCCCCAGGTTGTTGGCCTGAGAGGCCAGCAGGATGTCCGTGCCTGGTGTGGTCAGAGAGATCGTGGTGGTCCCGGTGACGTTCAGCACACCGCTCTGGGTGATGCTACCGCCAGCGGTGAGGTTAAACGTGCCCGAAACAGTCGAAGCCCCGAGGTCGAGCGCATTGGTATCCACCAAGGTCACATTGTTGCCGCTGGTGATAACGACCGTGCTGAAGTTGTTGGCGTTGTTCAGCGTGATGTCGTTACCCGCACCGGCCGCCAGCGTCGTCGTGCCGGTGACCGCGAGGTTACCGCTGTCCGTGATGGCGCCAGCGGTCGTGACATTGAGGGCGCCCGACACCGTCGACGCGCCCAGATCGAGCGCGTTGGTGTCGTTCAGCGTGACATTGTTGCCGCTGGTGATGACGACCGTGCTGAAGTTGTTGGCGTTATCGAAAGTGATGTTGTTTCCGGCACCCGCCGCCAGCGTCGTCGTGCCGGTCACGCTCAGATTGCCGCTGTCAGTGATCGCACCGGCGGTCGTTACGTTCAATGTGCCGGAGACGGTCGAGGCGCCGAGGTCGAGCGCGTTGGTGTCGTTCAGCGTGACATTGTTGCCGCTGGTGATCACGACCGTGCTGAAGTTGTTCGCATTATCCAGGGTGATGCTGTTGCCGGCGCCGGCCGCCAGGGTTGTCGTGCCGGTCACGCTCAGGTTACCGCTGTCTGTGATCGCACCTGCCGTTGTGACGTTGAGGGCGCCCGACACCGTCGAAGCGCCCAGATCAAGCGCGTTGGTGTCGTTCAGCGTGACATTGTTGCCGCTGGTGATCACGACCGTGCTGAAGTTGTTCGCATTATCCAGGGTGGTGCTGTTGCCGGCGCCGGCCGCCAGCGTCGTCGTGCCGGTGACCGCGAGGTTACCGCTGTCCGTGATGGCGCCAGCGGTCGTGACATTGAGGGCGCCCGAGACGGTC
>JANNDM010000110.1:0-3037 GCA_031387725.1 Verrucomicrobiota bacterium
GGTGATGACGACGCCGAAAGCGAGCGCGGCACGGATGCAATTCGCGAAGAACCAGACGCCATACATCGTGGAGAACCAGTGATACTCGAGACTCTTCATCCAGTAGATGGCCGCGAAACTCAGGGCCAGCGCGTTGATCGGGATGCCGAAGGCCGCGGTCCGGCGACTCATGAACGTCCACTTGGCATCGCCGTCACCGTCTTGCGCAAAGGAGGCCTTGCGCAAACGCCACGACAGCCAGGTCCAGCCGGCGAAGAACGCGACCGTCATGCCCGTGAACATGTTCACGTTCAGGAAACTCGCCTTCTTCTGGTAGAGAATGTCGGCGCCGACGGTGCCGGGGCCGCCATGGAGCGCATGGCCGAGATCCATCCAGGGCCACACAAAGCCGGGCTTCAACCACGCGGAGATGAGCAGCGGGAGAAAGAGAACGAACAACCACTTGAAGGCCGAGAGGCCGTGCTCGAACTGGCGGCGGATGACGGTGGACCAGCCGGCGTCGACAATGTGGTGGATCATCACCAACATCAGCATGCCGATGGCGACCGCCGTCCAGTAGGCGACGCCGACCAGATAGGCCAACGCGACCCCATGCGGCTCGGCGACCAAGAGGCCGAGCGCGGTGACCGCGAGACCGGCGAGGCCGGCGCCGAGGAATTTGTTCGCCAGGGCGGCGGTGGCCCGTTCGACAAGCTCAGGGCGGGAAGCGGAGGTGGCAGCAGGGGCGCTCATGTTACTTCAACCCTCCGCGTAGTTCAGCCGGGACATCTTCGATCTTGCCATAGGCCGCGCGCTGGAGGGCGCGGACGTAGGCAACCACGGCCCAGCGGTCATCGGGGGAGAGCTTGTCGGCGTAGGCCATCATCGTGTTCTTGCCATGGGTGATCGTATTGAAGATCTCGCCCTCGGCCATGCCGCGCAGGCGGTCGTCGTGATAAGTGGGCGTCGTGAGCATGCCGTAGGATTTGGTGATGCCGTTGCCGTCACCGAGCGCGCCGTGACAGGGCGCGCAATAAATCTGGTAGCGGCTCTGACCGCGGCGCACAAAGACCTCGGTGACCTCGACGTCGGGGGGCACCCCGCGGCCGAAGCTGCCGTCGGCGAGTTTGCCTTCGTAGCGGAAGTCGTCGGCGCGGAGGAAGGCGGGGTCGGCTTTGGCCCCGTCGCGGCCGTAGGGCACGGTGCCGGCGGGAATCTGCCGGTCGGCGCGACCGTCGGCGAAGAACTTGGACTCGGCCTGCGGCTTGTATTTGGCCTGCCGGTCCATGTCCGGGAAAACCTCGATCGGCGGACGCGTCGAGCGCAGGCCGCGGAAGCCCATGACGGACACCAGGAGGACAACCCCAAAGGCGAGCATGTAGTAGGCGAAACGCATGTCAGGCCTCCAGCTCCGTGATATCCTTGCCGCCAATCTTCGCGAGCAGGTCGCGGGTGGCGGTGGAGTTGAATTTGGGGTCATTCGCCTCGATCACGATGTAGAGACGGTCATCCAGGGCGCGGACAAACTGCGGAGCTTTCATCACCGGGTGGTAGTGCATCGGGAGCTTGTTCAGGAGGAACATGCCGCCAATGGTGGCGAAGGCGGTGAACAGGATGGTGAGCTCGTAAGAAACGGGAAAGGCGAACATGGGGCTGAACATGGGCTTGCCGCCGACGACCAGGGGATACTCGGACAGGCCGAGCCAGGCGATGAAGCCCATGCCGGTGACGAAGCCGATGATGCCGCCGGCGAGGGAAAAATGCGGGACCTTGGAACGGCGCACGCCCATCGCGGCGTCGAGGCCGTGGATCGGGAACGGCGTGAGCGCGTCCCACTGCGAATAGCCGGCGTCGCGGACTTTTTCGCAGGCGCGGTAAAGGTCCGGCGTGGTGTCAAAGGCGGCGATGAGTCCGTAGGTTTTGTTCATGGCGGCGGCTCCTTAGTGTTTCGTCGATCCGTGGGGATCGGCCGCGGGGATGACCGCCTTCACTTCCGACATCGGCATGATGGGGACGAAGCGGATGAACAGGAGGAACAGGAACGAAAACACGCCGAAGGTGCCGAAGAACGTGAAGATCTCGACAATGGACGGCGAATAATAGCCCCAGCTCGACGGCAGGAAGTCACGCGCGAGCGACGTGACGATGATCACGAAGCGCTCGAACCACATGCCGACGTTGACGAAGATGGAGAGAATCCAGACCAGCGTGGTGTTCTCCCGGACGGACTTGAACCAGAAGAATTGTGGCGTGATGACATTACACCCGATCATGATCCAGTAAGCCCAGGCGTAGTGGCCGAACGCCCGGTTGATGAACGCAAAGCCCTCGTAGGGGTTAGCGCTATACCACGCGATGAAGAACTCCATCGAGTAGGCGTAGCCCACCATGGTGCCCGTCGCCAAAGTGATTTTGCACATGCAGTCGATGTGATACTGCGTGATCAGATCCTCGAGGCGGTAGATCGCCCGCAGCGGCAGCATCAGCGTCATCACCATGCCGAAGCCCGAGAAAATGGCACCCGCGACGAAATACGGCGGGAAGATGGTCGTGTGCCAGCCGGGGATCAGCGAGACGGCGAAGTCGAACGACACGATGGTGTGCACAGAGAGCACCAGCGGGGTCGAGATGCCGGCCAGAATGAGGTAAGCCATCTCGTAGTTGCTCCACTGGCGGTTGGATCCGCGCCAACCCATGGCGAAGAAACCATAGATGCGCGCCTTGAGCAGATTGCCGGTCGCGGTAAAACGGTCCCGCATCGTGCCGAGATCGGGGATGAGGCCGACATACCAGAACAACACCGACACGGTGCCGTAGGTCGAGACCGCGAACACGTCCCACTCCAGGGGCGAGCGGAAATTCTGCCAAATGCCGTTCGAGTTGGGGAAAGGAAACAACCAGCCGGGCAACACGGCGAACCAGATGCGGCCGACGTGAAACACCGGGAAGATCGCGGCGCAGACGACCGCGAAGATCGTCATGGCCTCGGCCGCGCGGTTGATGGACGTGCGCCACTTCTGGCGCAGCAGGCAGAGGATCGCCGAGATGAGCGTGCCGG
>JANNDM010000161.1:0-13389 GCA_031387725.1 Verrucomicrobiota bacterium
CACCCACGACCTCATCGGCCACTTGCTGATGGGATTCGAGATCGGCCTGGAGCGCATCATCATCAACGACGTCAACGACGGCACCTATTTTGCCCGCATCATCCTGCACATGCAAAATGAACTCGGGCGCAAGTTCCTCGAGCTCGACGCGCGGCCCAGTGACTCCATCGTCCTCGCCCTCCAGCAGAAGAGGCCGATTTTCGTCGCCCGCAAGGTTTTCGACCTGGTCGAGGACATGTCCGAGATTTTGGAGCGCGTGCTCAAGCAGCAGAAGGAAGAGACCAAGGACGAGGGCGATCAGTGACGCGATGACCGCGCCCGCCCGCCAGCTCCCGGCCGCCATCCTGCCCGGCCAGCCTCTCACCGCGCTGGCCCCGATGCAGGATGTCACCGACCTACCTTTCATGCGGGTCGCTGCCCACTACGGGGCGCCGGACTATTTCTTTACCGAGTTCTTTCGGGTTCACAGCCAGTCACGGCCGGAAAAGCACATCCTCCGCTCCATCGTGGAAAACCGGACGGGGCGCCCGGTTTTCGCCCAGCTTATCGGCGAGCACGTGCCCGACATGATCCGAACTGTGAAGGAACTGCTGAAGTATCCCATTGCCGGCATCGACCTCAACATGGGCTGCCCCGCCCCGAAGATCTACAAGAAGAACGTCGGCGGAGGGCTGCTACGCGATCCGGCCAAAATCAATGAACTCATCGGGGGCCTGCGGGACGCCGTGCCGGGACTTTTTACAGTCAAGATGCGCATCGGTTTCGATTCGACGGACAACTACGAACGCATTCTCGGTCTCATCAACAAGCACGGGGTCAATCTGCTCAGCGTTCATGGCCGCACGGTCAAGGAAGGCTACCGCAGCGAGGTTCACTACGACTTCATTGGGCACGCCGCCCGCACCGTTCGTTGCCCGGTGCTCGCGAATGGCAATGTGACCTCGGCCGAACAGGCCGCGAGTGTGCTCCGTGAGACCGGGGCCGCCGGCGTCATGATCGGCCGTCACGCCATCCGCAATCCGTGGATTTTTCGGCAGTGTCGGGAGCGTCTTGAGGTGGAGCGCGGCCTCCGGACGCGCTTAGAACCCGTCCAGAGGCCGGGTTCCACCCCAGCAATCTTCCAGCCCACCCTCGGCGACGTCCGCGAATACATCACTCGTCTCTATCGCGAGACCCAGACGCCCGACATCCCCGAAAAGGCGCACGTCGCCAAGATGAAGAAATACCTGAACTTCGTCGGCCAAAGTGTGGACGCGGAAGGCGCGTTTCTGCACGACATGCGCCGCGCCATGACTGAGGTCGAACTCTTCGCCGTCTCAGACCGGCACCTGTTGACTCATCCCACCCGGTTATTCGCTCCGGAGCCCTATCCCGGCATCATCGCCCGTCCCAACTGCGAGACGCCCGTCGAGAGCTGCTCGCTTGATACCGTGACCGCCTAATCACTCCAGCCCGAGCACCTTGCGACCGGTAGCGGAGATCATCTGCGGGGTCCATTGCGGGTCCCATACGATGTGCACCTTGGCGGATTCGACCTCCGGCAGCAGGGCGATTTTCTGGCGCGCATCCTCGGCAATGGCCGGGCCCATGCCACAGCCGGGTGCAGTCAAAGTCATCTTCACCTCCACGATATTTTTTCCCGTCGGGGATTTCTCCACGGCCAGATCGTAGACCAGGCCGAGGTCGACAATGTTGACCGGGATCTCCGGATCGAAACAGGACTTGAGCGCATCCCAAACCGCCTCTTCTGAGAAGGCGGTTGGCCCTGACCTGGCCGAAGAGCTGATGATCGCAGGAGTATAGCCGGCAATCGCCGCGGCATTCTCCATCGCGATCTGAAACAAACCCGCAGCAGTGCGCACGGTGACATTGCCGCCGAGGGTTTGCGTGATGAAGACGCTGGTGCCGGCCTTGAGCGTGATTTTGTCACCGGCCGGGATGACGGTCGCGGGGCAGTCCTTGGTGAGCGTATGGTTCTGCACCATGAAGGAAGATCAGTTAAGCCTCAGCTCGAAAGGCAGCCGGGCGTAGAGCCCCCGTGGGTCGTTGAACTTGCGGAGCGACTTCAATTCGTCGGTCAGCTCGTTGATAAACACGCCAAGCGGTCCGCCAAAGGATTGTTCACGCCGACGGGGATCGAAGGCCGCGGCAAATTGCTCGGCGAACTGCTTCTTAGACGGATACTCGGCCACTTTGAAATTATCACCCAAGCCGGCCTTGACCGCGGCGTATTTGACCGCGTCGGCCAGCCCGCCGAGTTCGTCCACCAGTTTTAGCTTTACCGCCTCACTGCCGGACCAGACGCGGCCCTGGGCAATTTCCTCGACCACTTTGCGGTCAAGTTTGCGGGCAGCGGTCACCTTACTGATGAACTGATCGTAGACCCAGTCCACGGCGGACTGGAAAATCGCGAGCTCTTCCTCGGTTTTGGGTCGGACGATGGTGGCTGCGTCGGCAAATTTACCTGTCTTGACCGTGTCAAAAGTCAGCCCGAGTTTCTCCGTGGCCAGGCCCTGGAGGTTAAGGAACAGGCCGAAAACCCCAATGGAACCGGTGATGGTCGTCGGCTCGGCGAATACCCGGTCTGAAGCCGTGGCGATCCAATAGCCACCCGAGGCCGCCACCGTGCCCATCGAGACGATGACCGGTTTGTCCTGATGAATGAGCCGCATCTCGCGCAGGATGGCTTCGGAGGCGGTGACGCTGCCGCCTGGGCTGTTCACGCGGAGCACCACGGCGCTGATACTTTCGTCCTGCCGGATTTGCCGGAGCAGTCGGGAGGTTTTTTCGCCATAGAGATAACCATCTTCGTTACCCGTGCCGTCTACGATTTCTCCCTCGGCATAAACGATGGCGATCTTGCCGCGGCTGCCTGCACCGAGTTCAATCTTGCCTTCGCCCTGCCGCTTGGCGGCAAGTCCGCTGGTGGAGACGAGCCGGGCGTAATCCTTCAATGCGACCTGCTTGAAGGGCAGTTTCGCACCTTTTTGGCCGGTCGCGGCCTTCAATTCGGCCAGCATCTCGTCGAGGTAGGCGGAGCGATCAACCAGCTTTAGCTTCAGGGCGTCGTCGGCCCGGATCAGACCCTTGGCATCCACTGCCGTCTGCAGTGTCCCGGCCGGCAGCTTCCGGGATTGCTCGATGGCGGCGGTCAAAGTCGCCCAGACGTCGTCGAGCAGTTTCTGGATCTGCGCGCGATTCTCCGGACTCATGTCCTTACGGGTGTAAGGCTCGACGGCGCTCTTGTATTTGCCTACGCGGGTGACCTGCACCCCGATGCCAAATTTCTCAAAGGTCCCGGATAAAAACATCGGTTGCGAGGCCAGGCCGGGCATGGCCACCGCGCCGTAGGGATCGAGCACCAGCTCAGTGGCCACGGAAGCCAGGTAATACTCCCGGGACCCGGCGTAACCCAGGTAGGCTTTTACCGGCTTGCCGGAAGCCTTGAACGACTCGACGGCCTCGCGCACTTCCTTGAGCGCAGCGAAACCGGAACCATAGCCCATTGCGCGCATCGAACCGGTCAGGTAGAGGCCTTTGATCGCGTCGTCCTTGGCCGCAGCCTGGAGCGCACGGGTGACCTCCCGAAGCTGCAGCTGGTGCGACGACCGACTGCCAAAAACCTCCATGAGCTCATCCAGTCCCTCGGCCTGCGATGGGGCATCCTTGATGTTCGCCGCGAGATCGAACACGAGATAAGCGCCGTTCGGCACCGCCGCCGGTTTTTTCTGCCCCATGGCCACCAAGAAGCCAAGCAAGAGAAAGCCGCACCCGCCGGCCCCAAGCAGGAAAACAATCAGGGCGGAGAGAGTTGCAAAGAATGAGGTGAAGAAGCTCTTCATGGGGGCGAACCTAGGCAGGCCGCCCGCTTCCGCCAGCGAAAAGCACCTGACCCGACCCGTCTCTGTGGGTGCCATCAGTTGCCGGTTGAAATTAACCCGGTGAGATTAAGCTTTCCTGCTGCCCTCCGATTGTCACACACCTAGCCTTCCCTTGCGCACAGAAAGCACTTTATAGTCGGCCCATGAGTGAGAAAAAGGAACTGCTCACAACCAACCGCAAGGCGCTGACCATCAATCTCGATGGCACGCGTTACGGCACGATCGCGGAAATCGGCGCTGGCCAGGAAGTCTCCCGGATTTTTTTTCAGGTGGGCGGCGCCTCCGGCTCCATCGCCAAAACCATGTCGGCCTACGACATGACGTTTAGCGACGCTATTTATGGCAAAGCCCCTCGCTATGTTTCACGCGAACGGTTGCAGACGATGCTCGACCATGAATACCGGTTGCTCAAGGAGCGGCTTTCGGAAAAGCGCGGTGATCGCACCCGGTTCTTCGTCTTCGCTGACACGGTGACCGCCAAGAGTTTCAAGAACACCAACGACGGGCACGGCTGGCTTGGCGTCCGCTTCCAACATGACCCACTGGCCGAGCCAAGTGACATCATCATTCACGTTCGCATGTGGGACAAAGAGAACATCCTGCAGCAACAGGCCCTCGGCATCGTCGGCGTCAACCTCATCTACGGCGCCTTCAATTACGCCAACAATCCGCAGGAGTTGGTCCCCTCCCTCGTGGACAACATCGGCACCGACCGGATCGAAGTGGATATGCTCCGCGTCAACGGCCCGGCGTTCACCAACATTGACAATCGCCTGCTCTCGCTGCGCCTCGTGCAGCACGGACTCACCAACGCCGTGATGTTTGCCCCCAACGGCGAAGTGCTTCAGCCTTCCGAGGTGCTGCACCACAAGACCGTGCTCGTCGAGCGTGGCAGTTTCCGCCCCGTGACGCACGTCAATGTCGACATGCTCAACTGCGCCACCGCCCAGTTCATGCAGGAGCCCATGGTGAAAGGTAAAGAGATGCTCGTCCTCATGGAAATCACCATGAATAACCTGCTCGCCGAGGGTGACCTCGACGCCGCCGACTTCCTCGCCCGGGTCGACATGCTCGGCCACATCGGATTCACCACCCTCATCTCCAACTACTCGGAGTTCTACCGGCTCGTCTCCTATTTCCGACGTTACACCAAGGAAATGATCGGTGTCGCGATGGGCATCAACAACCTCCTCGAGATCTTCAACGAGAAATATTACGAGGACCTGGAGGGCGGCATCCTCGAGTCGATGGGCCGCATGTTCCGGCACGCGGTCAAACTCTACATCTATCCGATGCGGCAGGACGCCTACGACCGCTACCTCGCCAGCGGCCATCCCGCCACCGGCCCAACCCACCACCCGCATCACGCCTTTGCCGCGGGCATCATGATCACGGCCCGAAACCTGCAGGTCGCCAGCACCCTGCACAACCTTTACGCCCACTTGCTCGAGAACCATAACGTCGATTGCATCACGGGCAGCAACCCTGACTACCTCAATATTTTCTCCCGCGATGTGCTGCAGCGCATCAAATCAGGGGATGATACCTGGGAGAAACTGGTGCCGGCCAAGGTCGCCGAGTTCATCAAAGAGCGCAAGCTGCTCGGCTACGGGGTCCAGGTCCCGGCGGCCAACTGAGCCGTCGGTTCATCCCGCATTCCCGGCGGATGACCCGTCCATTCTGCCTCTCATGCGCTTTATCAAATATCACGCCCTCGGCAACGACTACCTCGTGATGAACCCCGCCGATTACCCCGGCTGGACCCAGCCGACCGCTGAACAAATCCGGGCTATCTGCCATCGCAATTTTGGCGCCGGCTCCGATGGGATTCTCTGGGGCCCGCTCCGTGCCACCAAGGCCCAGTTTGGCCTCCGAATTTTCAACCCCGATGGGTCGGAGGCGGAAAAATCCGGCAATGGCCTGCGCATTTTCTCCCGCTACCTTTATGACCAGAAGCTCGCCACGGAGAAACCTTTTACCATCGAGACGCCCGGCGGCGTAGTGGAATCCCACATCATGCAACGTGGTCACCTTATCACCATCGAAATGGGCCATGTCACCTTCCAGAGTGACCAGATACCGGTCGCGGGCCCAGTGCGCGAGGTTTTGAATGAGAAGTTCAGCATCCTTGATCGTGAATTCACCTACTGCGCCGCCGGCATCGGCAACCCCCATTGTGTCCTGGTGCTGCCGGAAATTTCCCCGGCACTCGCCCGGCAATATGGGCCGATCATCGAGGTTCACCCCAACTTCCCCAACCGCATCAATGTGCAATTCCTCCGCGTGCTCGACCGCCAAAACGTGCAGATTGAGATCTGGGAGCGCGGCGCCGGCTACACCCTCGCTTCCGGCAGCAGCTCCAGCGCATCCGCCGCCGTGGCGCACAAGCTCGGCCTCGTTGACGCCAAGCTGACTGTGCACATGCCCGGCGGTCGGATCGGCATCGAGATCGCCGCCAACTTCGCCATCCGGATGACCGGCCCGGTCACCCGGGTCGCCGACGGCCGGCTCGATGCGGAACTGTTCTCTCATCCTGCCTGAAACTTATATTTTGACCCGATCCATCCCCTGACTAGATTGGGGCTGGCCCAATGTCCTATTGCCACCCGCCGCAAACGATGGTATCGCGACAGTTAATCTGCCTCGGTTTGCTGCTGGCCCTGCTGCCCCGGCCCGCTTCCGCCACCATGGTGGATGCGCCGGACATCGATTCGCTCATCAGCCAATCCGATTATATCGTGCGGGCGGTGGTGCAGGCTGCCACCCCCGAGTGGCGGGAGTATGCCGGGCAACGCTATATCAGCACCAAGGTGGTGCTGGAGATCCGGGAAGTAATTAAAGGCGCACCGCCCTCGCCGCTCGTGCTAAATCTGATTGGTGGTCGCATCGGCGAAGATGAATTGGTCCTGGAGGGCTTGCCCCGGTTTCACGTGGGTGATGAGCAGATACTATTCGTCCACGGTGAGCAGCGGAAGATGTTTCCTCTGGTGGCGCTGATGCATGGAGTCTATCCCCTCATTCGTGAAGCCAAGAGCGGCGAGCACTATGTCCTCCGCAGCAACGGCCAAGCCCTATCCAGCGCGGAGGACGTCTCCAAGCCGATGATCGCACCGGCCGCAGGCCAGCCAGCTGATTCTCCCGCCCGGCCCCTGACCGCCACCCGTTTCATCCGGCAAATCCGCGAGCGCGTCGCCGCGGCACAACTCTCCGCGCGTGAAAAATAGCCGCCTTCGGGTTCTACTCTCCCTCCTCGCCGGCCTGCTGGCGGTGGTCTCGGCGTGGAGTTTCGCCTATCTCACCAATGCTTCCACCGGCCTGCCGGTCAAATGGCCGGACCCGGCTTTCCCGCTCCGTATCATGCTGGGGACCAATCCGGGTGGAACTATCGATTACAACGCCGCCGCCCAAGCCGCCGCCCAGGACTGGAATGCGGTGATCGGCGGCATCCAGTTCCAGACCACCACGGCGACCGGCACGGCCAGCGAGCGGAACCGCGTGAACGAAATGGTCTTTGCCGCGAATGTCTTCGGAGAAGCGTTTGATACGAACACCATCGCGGTCGCCACGACCTTCCGGATTGGCAACAGCCGGACCGAGGGGGATATCATTTTCAATTCCGCCCGCAATTGGGGCGTCTACAATGGCCCGACCCAGAGCGGTCTGCTCGATCTCAAGCGCGTTGCGCTCCACGAATTGGGGCATGTCTTGGGGTTGGACCACCCCAACGAGGCGGGGCAGACCTTTCCCCCTCCGCTGCCGATCATGAACAGCCGGGCCACCAGCAACGATACGCTCACTCCCGACGACATCACGGGGGCCCAAAATCTCTATGGCCCGCCGGGCCCGCCGCCCAACAACAATTTCGCCAACGCCCCCACTATTACCCTCACCAACAATACGGCCACGGTCACGGGCTTTAATACCAACGCCACCAAAGAGGCGGGCGAGCCCAACCACGCCGGCAACGCCGGTGGTCACTCCGTCTGGTGGAAGCTGACCGCTCCATCCGCCGGTTCTTTTTCCGTCGATACCCGGGGCAGCTATTCCGACACCACCCTTGGCGTCTATACCGGCAATGCGGTCGGCAGCCTGACCCCCATCGCCAGCAATGATGACATCAATCCCGGCATTGTGCAGGCCAGCACGTTGACCTTTACCGCGACCGGTGGAGTGACCTATTTCTTCGCCGTCGACGGATTCGACGGCGACGTCTCCGGCCTGACCCTCAACCTGACGTTCACGCCGGCCAGCGGCACGCTGCCGACGATCACAACCCAGCCCTTCAGCGTCACCACCGCCGCGGGCAGCAGCGTCGTTTTCAGTGTCACGGCCACCGCCGGCACCAGTGCCATCACCTATCAGTGGCAGCTCAATGACACCGCGATCGCCGGCGCCACCAATTCGTCCCTCAACCTGGTCGCCAGCTCGACCACCGTCGGATCCTATTCCGTCATCATCTCCACGTCGGCCGGTTCTGTGGTCAGCTCCACGGTCACGCTCGCCCTCAATCCCACGCCGATAATAAATCTGCCTCCCACCACTTCCCGAGGCGGCGGCGGTGGCGGCGCGCCGAGTCACTGGTTCTTTGGGGCCTTAAGCTTGCTCGCCCTCGCCCGTTTCCTGCGCCGAGAACGGCGCGGTGCGTCGCCCCTGTAGGCGGTCCCGCCACTTCGGGATCACCCCACGAGGCATGAGCCGCGAGAATGATAACCCGCGGGGTGATCCCGCAGCAGCGGGACCGCCCACACGCGGACTTCTCTCACTGCTGCGCCGCGTGCCTTGGGCCTATCTTGTGGCCACCGCTGGAGCGTTGCTCATCCAGTTGAACCCGGCGTGGCGCAGTGCCTTGCTCTATGACCGGGCCGCGCTGGCCTCGGGTGAATACTGGCGGCTGTGGACCGGTCACCTGGTCCATTTCGGCTGGCCCCATTTCATCGCCGACACCGGCCTGCTGTTAATCCTCGGCTGGCTGTTGCAAGCCCGCCATCCCCATTTTAGCAATCTCGCCCTCGGTTTAATGCCGGTATTCATCTCGGCGGTGCTCTACGGGCTCGATCCCACCATGCTCCGGTATGGCGGGCTCAGTGCCATCGATCTTGGCTTGCTCCTGTTTATGGCCCTGCAGGGCTGGCAACGTCATTGGGCGGACTGGTTCTGGCCCGCCGTGCTGGTGATCTATGTCGGTGAGATCATTTTCGAGGTCATCCAAGGCGGGCGCGGCGGGGGGATGATCCGGTTCGATGACCCGGAAATCCACGTGGCGACGAGCGCCCACCTGGCCAGCGCCGCCTACGCCCTGCTCTGCTGGCTGCCCGCCTGGATCGCGCGAAAAAAAACACCGGAGCCGTCAGGCTCCGGCTAGAGTGGATGACTGGTTCCCGGCTTAGTTGGAATACTTGACCGAGCAGCCATAAGGCTGGGAGCTCTTGATCCGAACCGGCTGGCCGGCCTTGAGGTCGGTGAGGGCCGCATTTACGTAGTTGGTGGCCTTGGAGATGTCCGCGGCCTTGCTGGACCGGATATCGTCGATGCCACCGGCATAGACCAAGATGCCGCGACCATCGATGACATACAGGTGCGGGGTGGTGCGCGCATCATACAGTTTGCCCACCCGGCCCTCATGATCCCGGAAGTAGGCCGTGGCCGCGGTGCCGTTGCGCTTCTGCCAGTCGGCCACCTTGGCGGGATCATAGTCGCCTTGCGCGCCGGGATGCCCTGAGTTGATCTGCAGCCACACGACGCCGTCTTGCACGGCGGCTTGCTGCGTCTTGGGCAGATTGCCGCTTTTGTCATAGTGCTTGATGACAAACGGACATTCGGGATTCACCCATTCGAGCACGACAATCTTGCCGTTGAACTCCGACAAGGAGTGCTTGGCGCCAGTGATATCAGTGAGAGAGAAGTCGGGCGCGGCCTTGCCTACCTCGGCGGTAGCGGCCAGCCCGAGAGTGAACACCGCCAGGGTAGCGGCGCTGGCAAGCAGAATTTTGATCAGGGAGTTCATAAGGGGATGTGGTCGGAACATACTGCTCCGCTCACCGCCGTCAAAAACTTCCGGCACAAAAACGCGGGCCCGGCCCGGGAGCATTTTTTGGGTGGCCAATAGTAATTGCGCGTTGCGGACCGTCCCCGGCTCCCTAGCTTGAACGTGTGACCGCCTGGCTCGGAGACTTTTTTCGCTTTTGGTGGGCTTTGTTCTATTGGAACACCCGCAAGACTTGGTTCCGGATGCAAGGGGCGCACCGCGATGATTGCCCCTGCCAAACTTCGAGTGATTCAGGCCAAGCCTTGGACGCGCGTTGCGAAGCCATCCTAAACTGGCGAGAACCCGCCCGCTTCCGCCGGGTCTGCCCTCTGCTCACTCAAACCCCCCAGGGGTGGCGCTGCGGGGTGAATGCGGAGAGCACCCGCCCCTTCTGGGGTCGCGCCGCCCTCTATGCCGCAGCCTTGGCTCTCTTTCTTTACCTGCTCGGCACGGTGGCGGTTTATGCCGCCCTGCGAGCAGCTCACTACGAGGCGAGTTACCTCTCCGTCGTGTGGCCACCGCGTTGGCCGGAACTGCGCAGTTCGCAGGAAAAACTCTACGCCGCCCGAGCCCAGCGCGCGCTCCAGGCGGGCAATTACCAGGATGCCATCCTTTCCCTTGAGGTGGTCACTCGGCTGAATCCACGCAACTACACTGCGGGTCTTGCCCTCGCCGGTCTCTGCCAAGCCGCCGCCCAGCCCTACATCGCGGATCAAATCTATGAGCGGCTGATGCGGGATGTGTCCGACCAGCGCCGTGCGACCGCGCAAATCTGGTTCCGGGCCCTGCTGGCCCGGGCCGCCTTTGCCAAGGTTCAGGAACTCGCGACCATCATGCTGAGCGAGGATCCTGCGGAGCGCGCCGCCTGGCTGAACGCGTTGCTTTTTTCCTGCCGGCAGACCGGCGACCACGCCTTTCTCGCCACGCTGTTGGCCCAAAATCCCCACCTGCCGGAATGGTGCACCGAACTGATTGGAATCGAGCAGCTTCTCCTGCAGAAGCAACTGGATGCCGCCCTGCCCCGGCTCACCCGCTATTACCGTCTGCCCGCCGCGACCTATGTTCCCTATTACCAGGTTGACCGGCTCTTACGCCACGGGCAGCCCGATCGGGCTAACGACTTGCTGCATGCCTACCAAAGCCAATTGCCGGCGGATGAGGCGGCCTTTCTCCGACTGCGCGACTATCGCGCGAAGAACTGGTCCGCGCTGTTTGGCTCCCAATTCGACACCCTCCTCCGTTACGAAATGGCGCCGCGAATCGTCGCCCAGTTTTGCGCCTATCTGGTGAACAACCCGGACCCGGCGCTGTTCGCCCGGTTCTTCGACCGGTTCATTGCGGCCGGCCCGCCGGTGAACGCGGACACCGTGCACCTCTACCACGCCACCTATCTTGCCGCGATCCTGAACGGTGATGCCGGCCGGGCCGACCAAATCGCCCGACGCATCGGTCAATTCACGACGACTGACGCCCAGGCCCTGCGCGGACTGGGCGAGATGCTCAAGGGTCGCACCGCCGACCCGCGACTGTTACGCATCCTGCCCCTGGTCCCTCTGCCCACAGAGGTCGTCTATGCCATCCTGGACCGGCCGGCGGCCCCCGTGGCTCCAGCCAAATGATCGCGACCGACCCCTCCCAGCCGCCCACCACCGGGCGCCTGCCGGCTGACACTTGGGCTGTCATCGCCCTGCTCCTGGGACTCGTGACCACCTTTTCCTGGCTGCTCTGGCCCGAATGGCGGCAGAACCCGGATCTTTCGCACGCTTTCTTTGTTCCGTTGCTTTTCCTCTTGCTCCTCTGGGAAAGCCGCCGCCACGGCACTTCCCGCTGGTTGCGCCCGGGTCGCCTGGCCGCCCTGGCCATGACAGTGACGCTGGCACTCGGGTTTGTCTTTTTCGCCCTCGCCGGCCTCTTCGCCGCCACCCTCGCGTGGACTCATGCCTTGGTCTGTGTCTTGCTCGCCACCGCGCTCGGCTGTTTTCTCCTCGCCGGGCTCTTGCTCTTTGCGGACGAGCGGGTGCGTTTCATCCCCTTCAACTGGATCAGCCTCACCGCAATTTTCCTGTGGATGTTGGTCACGCCATTGCCGGACGGCACTTATGCCCGTGTCACCCTCGGCCTGCAACATTGGGTGACCGGCAGTGTGCTCCAGACCTTGCAAGTGCTCGGTGTGCCCGCCCGCCAGCACGGCAATATCATCGAACTGGCCACCACCACGGTGGGGGTCGAGGAGGCGTGCAGTGGCATTCGCAGCCTCATCTCGTGTGTTTTCGCCGGATTTTTCTTTGCCGGCTGGCTGGTGCGTCGGCCCCTCGGCCGATTGGTGCTGATTGTCGTGGCCCCCCTGCTGGCCTTGGGCATGAATTTTCTGCGCTCACTCACGCTTACACTGCTGGCCAACGCCGGCACCGACATCAACGGCTTCTGGCATGACGCGACGGGGTTTGCCATCCTTGGAGTCACCGCCGCGGTCCTCGCGGGCGTGGCGATCCTGTTTGAGACCAAGATGGTCGCCCGCCCCGCTGCCGCCCACCCGGCGCCTGCCGCCCTGCCCCGCGGGTCGTTGCGTTTATTTTGGGGCGCAAGCGTCAGCACTCTGGCCCTCGGGGTATTTTTCTTCACCAGTGCCCGGCCGGCCGTCCGGCAAGGCCAGACTCCTCCTCCCCTCGCCCCTCTGCTCCCGATTCGCGCCGACGACTGGGACGTAAGAACCCCGAACGATCTCTACCAGTTCGCCGACATTCTTCGCACTTCACACTTGGTGGAGCGGACTTACCTCCGTGCCACTGGCCCGGACCAAATCACCCAGCTCACAGTCTACATCGCCTATTGGGCGCCGGGCCAGGCCTCGGTCAGCCAAGTCGCCTCGCACACGCCCGACGCGTGCTGGCCCGGGTCGGGCTGGATGGCCCAAACCGTCGCTTCTAACCGCGAAAGTCCGGCTTTGCCGGGATTGCAGATTTCCCGGGGCGAGCACCGGGTGTTCAAAAACAGTGCCGGGTTTCCCCAAAACGTGTGGTTCTGGCACATCTACGATGGCCACGTCATCAACTATCAGGACCCCTATTCCGTGCCCGCGCTCTTCCAGATCGCGTGGCAGTATGGTTTCCGTCGGCCGGGGGACCAATTCTTTGTCCGACTGTCCAGCAACAAATCCTGGGCCGAATTAAAGGACGAACCCATCGTTCGGGAAATCCTCACCAACCTGACCCATATCGGTCTCTGAACATGCCTTTCGCTGTCACCAAGATCGAAAGACTCACGCTCGCGCTTCTCGCCTGCTTGCTGGTGGCTGCTTTGCTCATGAGGTGGATGGCCGGAGCGAGTCCCGCCTGAGGCCGTCCGGACCCGCGTGGCGAGCATAATTTTCGCTCCGTGAATTGACTCTTGTCTCTGGCGCGGGGGCGGAAAAACTACGCCTTGCATGATAATCAAACCGAAGGTCCGCGGCTTTGTCTGCGTGACCGCCCACCCCACGGGCTG
>JANNDM010000173.1:0-24397 GCA_031387725.1 Verrucomicrobiota bacterium
GAAATCCATCATGGGCATTTTCGACGAGGGCTGCATGGGCATGTATAATGCCGTCATCCCCGATGAACTGCTTTTCCCTCTCGGGGTCTACAAGGAGCGCCTGTCGCAGTCGGCCCTTTATTATGGCGCCACGCAGGTGAGCGACGACGAGGCGCAGGCTGTTTTCCAGTGGTATCGGTCCCAGGGCCTGAAGTTCCACTTCGGCCCCGACGAGGCGACCGAACTCACCGAACACCAGGTGCTCTGGCAGTGCAAAACCTACGTGGCCGCCTGCCGCATCGCCGATGAGTTCGGCTGCGAAACGATCGGCATCCAGTATCAGCAGGGACTCAAGGACCTGCTGCCGGCCTCCGATCTGGTGGAAGGCACCCTCAATTCCACCGAACGCCCGCCGGTGAAAAATGCCGGCGGCGAGATCATCCGCCCCGGTCAGCCGATCACGCATTTCAACGAAGTGGACGAATGCGCCGGGCTCGACGGCCTCTTCACCAACCGCGTGCACGCCGCCCTCGGCCAGCCGGTGGCCAACACCCTGCACGATTTGCGCTGGGGTGACTGGGACCGGTCCGGCACGACCAAGGATTATGTGTGGGTCTTTCTGATTTCCGGCAGCGCACCCGCCGACCATCACGTGGGCGGCTGGGCCGGATCGGATTCGCACCGGCAACCGCCGATGTATTTCCGCCTCGGCGGTGGCACGCTCCGCGGCATCGCGAAGCCCGGCGAGATTGTCTGGAGCCGGATTTTCATGGCGGGAGGCAGGCTCCGGATGGATCTCGGCCGCGCCCGGGTCATGGCTCTGCCCCCGGCCGAGACCGAGCGGCGTTGGGCGGAAACCACGCCGCAGTGGCCCATCATGCATGCGGTCACCTATGGCGTCAGTCGCGACCAGATGATGGCCCGCCATCAGGCCAATCATATCCAGGTCGCTTATGCGCACTCGGCCCGCGAGGCCGACCTGGCGCTCTATACCAAAGCGACCCTCGCCGCTGAACTCGGGCTGGTCGTCTGCGTCTGCGGCACCAAAGCCGACGGCTCCGCTTTCTGACCATGTCCGGGCCAAAACCCCTCAAGCCCGCCCCCCGGGGGGCCATGCTCACGTTGTCCCATGAGTTGGGCCGCGAGGAGCGCAAGCTCGCCATCCTGGGGGAGGGCAACACTTCCGCCCGGCTCTCGGACGATACCTTTGTGGTCAAGGCCAGTGGCTCAAACCTCGCAACCCTCGGCGAAGCGGGCCTCGCCGAATGCCGGTTCGACAAAATACTGCCGTTGCTCGCCGCCAAAGTCATGAGCGACGCCGCGATCGATGCGGCGCTGCTGGCCGCGCGCGTTGCGGTTGCGGCGAAGAAGCCTTCGGTCGAGGCGATGTTTCACGCGTGGCTCCTCACGCTGCCGGGCGTGGAGTTTGTCGGCCACACGCATCCGGTCGCGGTGAATCAGATCCTCTGCACGCGGCACGCGCGGACGTTTGCGACGCGCCGCCTCTGTCCCGACGAGGTCGTGTGCTGCGGGATCGAGAGCGTCCTCGTGCCCTATCTCGATCCGGGGCTGAAGCTCGCGCAGGGCATCCGCGCGGCGGTCGTCGCGTTCATCAAGCGCACCGGCCGCGCGCCGCGCGTGATCCTCCTCGAGAACCACGGCCTCATCGCGCTCGGCGCGACCCCCGGGGCCGTGCTCGCGGCCACGCTGATGGCGGTGAAGGCCGCGGAGATATTCGCCGGCGCGGTGGCGCTCTCGGCCGGCAAGCCGCGCTTTCTCACCGCCGCGCACGTCGCGCGCATCGCCGGCCGCCCCGACGAGCACTACCGCCAGCGGGCGCTCGGCCTCTGATCTTTCCCCCCATGAGCTCCTACCACTACGTCAACTTCCTCTGGAATGATGCCCAGGCCGCCTCGCTCGATCCCGTCGGCCGGCTCGTCTATCGCTCCAATCTCCTCGGCCGCGACCAGCGCATCACCAACACCGGCGGCGGCAACACCTCCTCCAAGATCACCGAGAAGGATCCGCTCACGGGCGCGGCCTCCGAGGTGCTTTGGGTGAAGGGTTCCGGCGGCGATCTGCGCACAAGCAAGCGCGAGAATTTCTCCTCCCTCTATCAGCAAAAGCTCCTCGCGATGCAGTCGCTCTACGGCGCACGCGCCGACCAGGGCCTGAAGTCGCCGGCGGAGGACGACATGGTCGGCATGCAGGCGCACGCGACCTTCAACCTCAACCCCCGCGCCTCCTCGATCGACACGCCGCTGCACAGCTTCATCCCGGCGAAGTTCGTCGACCACATGCACCCCAACGCGATCATCGCGATCGCGGCGTCGCAGAACTGCGCGCGGCTCACGCAGGAGATCTTCGGCGGCGAGATGGCCTACGTGAAGTGGATGCGCCCCGGCTTTGAGCTCGGCCTCGCCATGCAGGAAATCTGCCGCACCAACCCGAAGGCCAAGTCGATCATGATGGGCCAGCACGGCTTCATCTCCTGGGACAACGACGAGAAGGCCTGCTACACCTACACGCTCGACTGCATCGAGAAAGCCGCCGCCTACCTTGAGTCAAAATACACCGCGAAGGGTGGCGACGCCGCGGCCTTCGGCGGCGCGAAATACGCGACACTCGACGACGTGAAGCGCAAGGCGGCCTTCGCCGCGATCCTCCCGTGGCTGCGCGGCCAGGTTTCCCAGGAGAAGCGTTTCGTCGGCACCGTGCAGGACGACGCGAAGATCCTGCGCTTCGTGAACTCGAAGGACGCCGCGCGCCTCGCCGCACTCGGCACGAGCTGCCCCGACCATTTTCTCCGCACGAAGATCAAGCCGCTCTACGTGGACTGGAACCCGCAGGCCGAGGACACCGCCGCGCTGAAGGCGAAACTCGCCGCCGGCCTCACCGCCTACCGCGCCGACTACGCCGCCTACTACGCGAAGTGCCAACACGCCAACTCGCCCGCCATGCGCGACCCGAATCCGACCGTCGTCCTCATCCCCGGCCTCGGCCTGATTGCCTGGGGCAAGGACAAGTCCGAGAGCCGCGTGACCGCCGAGTTCTACAACTGCGCGGTCGAAGTCATGCGCGGGGCCGAGGCCATCGATAAATACATCGCGTTGCCGCAGCAGGAGGCGTTCGACATCGAGTATTGGCTCCTCGAGGAGGCGAAGTTGAAGCGCATGCCGGCCGAGAAGGAACTCGCGCGCCAGGTCATCATCGTCGTCGGCGCCGGCTCCGGCATCGGCAGGGAAACCGCGCACCGGCTCGTGAAGGAAGGCGCGCACCTCGTCTGCGTGGACCTGAAGCTCGAGACCGCGCAGGCCACGGCGAAGGAAATCACGGACCAGCACGGTCTCGGCATCGGCGTCGCCGGCACAGGCCTATCGAGTTGCGGCCCGGCCCTCGGCCTCGCGTGCAACGTCACCGACCGCGCCAGCGTGCGTGCGATGCTCGATGATGTCGCCCTCGCCTACGGCGGCTTCGACAGCATCTGTGTGACCGCCGGCGTCTTCTGGCCCAGCGACCCCACCGGCCACATCCCCGATGACAAGTGGGCGTTCACTTTCGGTGTCAACGTCACCGGCAGCTACATCGTCGGCGACGAAGCCCATAAGACCTGGAAGGAACAAGGCCTCAAGGGCGCGCTCGTCCTCACCACCTCGGCCAACGCCGCCGTCGCGAAAAAAGGTTCGCTCGCCTACGACACCTCGAAAGCCGCCGCCAACCACCTCGTGCGCGAACTCGCGATGGAGCTCGCCCCGCTCGTGCGCGTCAACGGCGGCGCCCCCGCGACGGTCGTGCAAGGCAGCGCGATGTTTCCGCGCGACCGCGTGATCGGCTCGCTCGCGAAATACAACATCCCCTATACCGCCGACGAGGCGACCGAGAGCCTCGTGAAGAAACTCGCCGAGTTCTACGCCGACCGCACGCTGACGAAGGCTCCGATCACGCCCGCCGACCAGGCCGAGGCGTATTTCCTCCTCGTGTCGCAGCGCCTCAGCAAAACCACCGGCCAGATCGTCACGGTTGACGGCGGCCTGCATGAGGCTTTCCTGCGCTGACGCGCATATTTCACCCTTACTGGAGAACCTAACGACACCTTGTTTTATGTCTGTCACTGCGAGAAGCGAAGCGACGAAGCAATCCAGCTCGATGGATCGCCACGCCCGCCCTCGGCAGGCTCGCGATGACAATTTCAGTGTGTTATATGCGGGCTAAGACCAAACTGTTTACAGGAGGAAACAGAGAACGGAGAATTCATATTCCCAAACCTCTGTTTTCTCCGTTACCTCCCGTGAGATGATTTCAAATGGCTTCTTCTAAAACCATCCACTGTGCCGCCGTCGACCTGGGCGCGACCAGCGGCCGTGTCATCGTCGGCACGTGGGCGAAGAACCGGCTCACGCTGACGGAGGTCCACCGCTTCCCGAACGCGTTCAAGTCGGCCGGCGGCCACGATTACTGGGACATACCCGGCCTGTGGAGCGAGATCACCGCCGGCCTGCGCCTCGCGAAGCAACGCTTCCCGCAGCTCGCCTCCGTCGGCGTGGACACCTGGGGCGTGGATCATGTGCTCGTCAACGACACCGGGCGCATTGTTTTCCCCGCCCACGCCTACCGTGACGCCCGCACGCAGCCGGGCCTGCAGCGCCTCGCCCACACCCGCGCCGCGCTCGAACGCATCTATGCGGCCACCGGCATCGCGAACGTCTTCTACAACTCCAGCCTGCAGCTGGAGGAGACGCTCGCCCATTGTCCGGCCGTGGCCGATCTGGCCACGCGCTGCCTGTTCCTGCCGGATTACTTCAACTCCCTGCTCTCGGGCCGCATGGAGAACGAGATCTCCATCGCCAGCACCACGCAGCTGTTGGATGTGCACGGCAAGGATTGGTCGCGCGCCACGCTCGACCACTTCCACATCCCGGCCCACTGGTTCACGACGCCCATCGTTGCCAACACCGTGCTCGGTCCGGTCACCGGCCTGCCCGAGTTGCAGGACGTGAAAGTCGTCGCCGTGCCCGGACACGACACCGCCTGCGCTTACGACGCCCTGCCCGCAGACCCCGCCGGCGGTGACCTCTACATCAGCTCCGGCACGTGGTCTCTCGTCGGTTTTGAGAGCAACCAACCCCTGCTCGGCCAAGAAGCATTGGCCGAACGCATCTCCAACGAGCGCACCGGCGACGGCCGCTACCGCCCCTTGACCAATGTCATCGGTCTTTGGCTGCTGGAGCAGACCCTCAAGGACTTCACCGCCCGGCCGAAGAATGACGCCGAGTGGGCGAAGCTCATCGTGCAGGCCGGCAAATTGCCGTCGCCGCCGGCCCTGCTCGACATGATCTTCCAGGAGTTTGCCAACCCGCCCTCGATGCGCGCCGCGATCGACGCCCAGTTCAAACGGCGGAAGCTGCCACGGCCAAAAAACCGCGCCGGCTATGTGCGCCTCATCTGCGACTCGCTGGGAGAGGGACACGCCCACGCTGTGCGGGTTTTCGAGCGGCTGACCGGCCACAAGTTCTCGCGCATCCTCATGGTGGGCGGCGGCTCGAAAAACCGCCTCCTCTGCCAGGCCACGGCCGACGCCAGCGGGCTGCCGGTTCATGCCTTTACGCTCGAGGGCACCGCGGTGGGCAACATCGCCTCCCAGCTGGTCGGCCTCCGCGCCGTGCGTAGCTTGAAGGCCTTCCGCGCGCACTTCGCCCAACAACTCAAACCCACGGTTTATCAACCGCAGTTGAGAGCTGAGAGTTGAGAGTCAGAAAGACTCTCCACTGTCCGATCTCTCAACCCTCAACCCTCAACTTACCATGACACCCGCCTACCGCCTCGCCCGCCAGACCTACGCCCGCTACGGCGTCGACACCGAGGCCGCCATCCGGCACGCGCTTCGCATCCCCCTCTCGCTGCATTGCTGGCAGGCCGACGATGTCCGCGGCCTCGAGACGCCCAAGGAAGGCCTCACCGGCAGCGGCACGCTCGCCACCGGAGGCTATCCCGGTCGCGCCCGCAACGGCGACGAGATGCGCGCCGACCTCGACCTCGTGCTCAAGCTGCTCCCCGGCAGGCAGCGGCTGAACCTTCACGCCTTCTACGCCGAGACCGGGGCCAAGGCGGTCGAGCGCGACCACCTGCGTCCTGAACACTTTGCGCGCTGGCTGGACTGGGCCAAGTCCCGGCGCATCGGCCTCGATTTCAATCCGACCTATTTCGCCCACGAAAAAGCCAACTCGGGCTTCACGCTCTCGCACGCCGACCCTGCCGTCCGCAAGTTCTGGATCCGCCACGGCAAGGCCTGCCGGCGCATCGCCCAGCACTTCGCGCAGGAGCTCGGCAAGCCCTGCGTGCACAACCACTGGGTGCCGGACGGGGCCAAGGACGCCCCGGCCGACCGCTGGGCCCCGCGCGAGCGCCTCGCCGAGTCTTACGACGCCATTTTCGCCGACAAGTCGGTAGACCGGAAGCTCTGCGTCGACGCCGTCGAGGGCAAGTTGTTCGGCATTGGCAGCGAGGAATACGTCGTCGGCTCGCAGGAATTCTACTCCAGCTACGCCCAGTCCCGCGGAATTGTGCCCTGTCTCGATCTTGGCCACTACCACCCGACTGAATCGGTGGCGGACAAAGTCTCGGCCCTGCTGCAGTTCCACCCACGCGTCCTGCTGCACACCAGCCGGCCGATCCGCTGGGACAGCGATCATGTCGTCATCCTCGACGATGCCGTGCGCAACCTTTTCCTGGAAATCGCGCGCGGCGATGCGTGGGACCGCGTCTTCGTCGCGCTCGATTTCTTTGACGCTTCGATCAACCGCATCGCGGCCTATGTCATCGGCGCCCGCGCCACCCGTCAGGCCATCCTCTGTGGCTTGCTCGACCCGTCCGCAAAACTGAAGGCCGCCGAGGCCGCGGGCCGGGGCCACGAGCGCCTGGCCCTCATGGAACAGACCCGTGCCTTGCCGTGGGGCGCGGTGTGGGATGAGCTGTGCGAACGTGACGGCGTGCCCCCGGCGGCCAAGTGGTTGGCGGACGTCGGCCGCTACGAGAAGACGGTCCAATCGAAGCGCTCCTGACCAAACCTTTCACAGGAGGAAACAGAGAGAACCGAGGTTCTCACCCCAAGAACGCTAAGTTAGCAAAGAGTGGTATTCCCTAAGCGCCCTTTGCGACCTTGGTGTAAGAATCAGTGATTGGATTTCTCCTCGGTTATCTCCGTTACCTCCTGTGAAAAAGATCCCCTCCGTGTATTCTGTGTATTCCGTGGTTAAACTTTCCTCGTCATGAGCCAGCACATCGCCAATCCAGACGTGGTGTTGATCGGCAGCGGCGTCATGTCCGCCAACCTTGGTGCGCTGCTCAAGCGGCTCGACCCGGCGCTGCGCATCCAGGTGTATGAAGCGGCGGACGAGCTGGCCTTCGAGAGTTCGAACGGCTGGAACAACGCCGGCACCGGCCACGCCGGTATCTGCGAACTGAGTTACACGCCGAACCGTGAAGCCGACGGCACCGTGAAGGTCCAGAAGGCCATTGATATCTTCGCGCAGTTCGAACAGTCGCTCCAGTTCTGGGCGCACGCCGTCGAAAGCGGCATGATCGATTCACCCCGGGAGTTCATCAACCCGGTGCAGCACATCAGTTTTGTGCACGGGGTGGATCAGGTGGAATACCTGCGCGCCCGCCACGCCGGCATGTCGGCGCACCATTTCTTCGCCCCGATGGAGTTCAGCACCGACCGCGCCAGGATCGGCGCCTGGGGGCCCCTGCTCACCGAGGGCCGCGACGACGCCGTGCCCATCGCCGCGACCAAAATGGACGGCGGCACCGACGTGAACTTTGGCGTCGTGTCGCGCAAGCTCCTCGGCTGGCTCGCCCGGCAGGATGGCTGCGGCGTCGCCACCGGGCACAAAGTCGTCGGTCTGTCCAAGACCGGCCTTGGCTGGGACGTGACCGCCCGCGAGTTGCAGACCGGTTCGGAGCGCACCGTGCACGCGAAGTTCGTCTTCGTCGGCGCCGGCGGCGGCAGCCTGCCGCTTTTGCAGATGGCCGGCCTGCCCGAGGCGAAGGGCCTCGGGGGTTTCCCCATCGGCGGCAACTGGCTCGTGTGCGACGACCCCGCGATTGTGGCCCGGCATCAGGCCAAGGTCTACGGGCAGAACCTGCCCGAGGCGCCGACGATGGCCGTGCCGCACCTCGACACCCGCATCCTCGACGGCAAAAAGACGCTCCTCTTCGGTCCCTTCGCCGCGTGGACCACGCGGTTCCTCCATCGCACCGGCAGCTGGACCGACCTCCCGCGCTCGGTGCAGCCGCACAACCTTGCCACGCTGCTCAAGATCGGTGCCACCAACCTCCCGCTCGTCCGCTACCTCGTCCACCAGGGCACACAAAGCATGACCGACCGCATGAAGGTGCTGCACATCTTCTACCCCAACGCGCAGGCCAAGGACTGGAAACTGGTGAACGCCGGCATCCGCGTGCAGGCGATCAAGCAGACCGATGGCGAGGCCGGCATCGTGCATTATGGCACCGAGGTCATCACCAGCGCCGACAAGAGCATGGCTGCCCTCCTCGGTGCGTCGCCCGGCGCCTCGGTGTGCGTAAACATCACGACCGAGGTCATCCGCACGAGTTTCCCGCACCTGTTCAACACGGACGCCGCCAAGACCCGCCTGCAGGAGCTGATTCCCACCTATGGGGTGGACTACCGCCTGCCGTCGAACGCCGCTCGCTTCGCCGACCTCCAGAAGCGCGCCCGTCAGGCCTTACAACTGGGTTGAGCACGGGTTCCTTCGCGCAGTAGGCCAGTCACGAGTCAAGAGACCTGACGTCATCGGCTTCCTCCCAAAGACGAAAAGAACGATCACGCCGCCGGTGACGGGGCGACCGTCATAGCATGGCACTGGCGATACCCCACGAGCCGGCCGGCGCATCCTTCAGCGCGCCGGATTTTTCCAGCGCAGCAACGCTCTGCTCCCACGTGCCGCAGGGCAGCCCGATGGAAAAGACGATCAGCCGGGAGAACAGTCCGATGAAGGGCTCGGGATTGCCCCCCACGGTCAGTGCCTCCAGGCACGAGAGGTAGTCACCGCGCAACGAGGTGGGCACGATGAGCCGGCCGCAGTCGCCGGCCGTCAGTTCGGCATTGAGAAAAAGGCGCGCGAGCCGGCCGTTGCCGTCGTTGAAGGGATGCACTTCCGCGACGGAGAACATCATGAAGGCGCCGCGCGCCACCGGCTGCGCGAGGTGGCGGCCGAGTTCGAAGGCCTGCCGCAGGGTGCCGCGGACCAGTTCCGGGGCCACGAATTCCCGCGGGCCCACGCGATTGGCGGTTTCCTTGAAGCGGCCGGGCCCGACGTCGAGCCGGTCGTGCATCAGGCAGGCATGCCGGACTTCGAGCAGCCGGAGAAAATCGTTCGCATCCCGCGGCACCTCGCGGCGGTTGTGCCCGTCGGTGGCGAGGTGGAAGGTGGAAAGAATGTCGTGCGCGTCCTTGGGACGGGCGGGTGGCAGCTTGTGGTCGAACACGATTTCCCGGGCTTCTTGGATGGTGAACACCGTGCCTTCGATGTAATTTGAGAAATAGGCTTCCCAGAAGGCGTGCAGCCGGCGCTCGGTCTCCGGCCGCTCGGTCAGCGGCACGAAATTTTCCGTCGCCAGCCGGCTGGCGAGGCGCGTGAAAAGCCCGACGCGGTCCGGATCGTAGGGTTCGCGGCGGGCGCGAGCCCGGCCGACCGGTGAAAGCAGGGTCTCCGCGTCGGCCCCGTCCACGAGGGCGAAGATCATGGTGCGGGCGCGCGGGGCGCTTTCCGCGAGACCGAGCGCGGGCGCGAGTTCCTCGGCGGCGGCCAGCAGCCGGCGGAGTTCCTCCGGCCCATGGATCCGGCACAGCCGGTCGAGCCAGCTTTCCAGCGCGGCGCGGTCGAGGGTCTTGCGTTCGCCGCCTTCGCGCGCCCGGCTTTCCGTCAGGTTCTCCAAGAGGGCCCGGGGACGCGATCCCATGAACAGGTCGGAGCCCAGTTGTGTATCACCGGCCTGTGCCGGGGCGCCTTTCCACACGCGCAGGGTCACACCCGGCAACTCATGGATTTTGTTCTTTCGGCCATGGGTAATATGATAGACGCCGGCCGGTGAGGGTTTTGCCTCGATGGCCGTCCGGTAACTGATGACGGCGCCGGGGTAGAAACGCCGGATGATAGCAAGCAGGTCGGACCGGACGATCTCCTCTGGCGCGGTCGTCAGATCGGTGGTATAGATTCGCGAGGCGAGCTTGCGTGCTTCCTTGCGCTTGATCATCCTGGCCAGTTGGTTGGCCTCGGAGGAGTCGGAAGAGCCAAAGATGAGAGGCATGGAAATCGGGATTTAGGCGGTGCGAAAGCCGAGGAAACGTGAAATAACGGTGTTTAGTGGGTAAATTAGGTGAATTTTCGGTATTTAAGCCAGCTTATTCATTAAGGAGCCGATTGTTGCCCAACCCACGTAGCGGAGCTGCTTCAGCCGGGTCGGAGCCACGATAAAATACCAAGGAGCCCGCTTGAACGTGTTTTCCAATGACCTTTATCTCCTAGTGATCGGACCCGCTCTCCCCATGACCACCAAGCACCGCATCTTCACGACGCCCGTTGCGAGCGTTTACCCCTGCTACATCGCCAAGGCGGAGAAGAAAGGGCGGACGAAGGCAGAAGTTGACGCCATCCTTTGCTGGCTGACGGGCTACACGCCGAAGCAGTTGGAGAAACAGCTGAAGCAGCAGACGGACTTCGAGACCTTCTTCCAGACAGCGCCCAAGATGAATCCTGCGCGCAAGCTGATCACCGGCGTCATCTGCGGCGTCCGCGTGGAGGACATCCATGAGCCGACGATGCGGGAAATCCGTTACCTGGACAAACTGGTCGACGAACTGGCGAAGGGACGAAGCGCGATAGCGCGAGATGGCGTCGTGAAGCGTAGCGGAACAGCCCGGAGCGCCAGCGTAGGGTGAGAGGCGTGGGTGCCCCCTGGGCAACGAGGAACACAAAGGCGATGAACAAGATCCTGCGTGCCTGACGCCCCCAAAATGGGGCCGGGGTTGAGGGACTGGAGGGAGGCAGGTTGCGGATCGTGACATCAATATCCGCGACCTGACAACTTCGCCTTCCCGACCCCTTCGCCTTTCCCCCGCCGAGAAAGAGAAGGAAAAACGAGAGCATGATCGGAAGAATTGATCCGGCTACAGCCTCGTCTTCGCCGGCAGGCGCGGGTTTGAAAAGCGAGTGCAGGGGAGCGGTAGGGTTACACCTCATGGAACGGAGCGGGCGGCAGGAGTAGGATGCCACCCGTAATCTCACGCTAACAATTCCAACCCCCAAAGGACTCATCCCATGTCAAAGAAAACCAGAGGTGGACGCATGACCGCCGCCAAGAATCGTGCCGCAAAATCCAAAGGTGGCAAGGGCCCGGTCAAGAAACGCCCCGCCGGCCGGAACATCATGAAGACCTGAACCGGTTCATGAACCCCCCGCTGTAGAGGCCGCCCGGCGCGGCCTCTTTTTTTGCCATGACTGAACCCGCGCGCTGCGCCAACTGCGCCGAGCCGCTGGCCGGCAAATTCTGCTTCCGCTGCGGCGAGAAACGCGTCGGCCCGGCCGACCACACCCTGCGGCGCTTCGTTGAGCACCTGTTCGAGGCCTTCACGCACGCCGACGGGAAAATTTTCCTGACCCTGCGCTCCCTGCTCACCCGCCCCGGTCGGCTCACGGCCGATTACCTGCGGGGCAAGCGCAAGCCCTACATCGCCCCGCTGCAGCTCTTCCTGATCTGCAACCTCATCTTTTTCCTGCTCCACCCGCTGATCGGCTCGAACACGCTGACCACGGACCTCAACACCCAGCTGCACTACATCTGGCATCACGGCATCGTCGAGTCCCTCGTCCTCCCGCGCCTGGCCCTGCGCCAGGTGACGGTGGAGGTCTATGCCGCCGCCTTCGACCCGGCGGCGATCACGCTGGCCAAGTCGCTCGTCATCCTCGTGGTGCCAATCTTCTCCCTCGCGGTGATGGCGCTCTACTGGCGGCAGCGCCGGCATTACTCCGCGCATCTGGTCTTCTCACTGCATTTCGGCGCGTTCTGGCTGCTGCTGATCAGCGCAACCATGGCCCTGACCAACCTCACCGTGCGCCTGCTGCGCACCGCCGATGTCTTTCCCTCCGACACGGCCGTCAACCGCGGCATCATCGGCTTCAGCCTCGTGCTGATGACCGTCTATCTTTTCCGCGCCGGGCGCGCGGTCTACACCGCCGAGGCCGCGTGGCTCACGCTGGGCAAGGCCATCACGCTCGGGATCACCTTCAATTTTTCGCTGCAGGCCTACCGTTTTGCGCTGTTTTTCATCACGTTCTGGTCCACCTGACCGCCGGGCGTGCCCCTCGCTGCTCCCGCCGGGCATATCCCGGCCGATACCGCCGGCCCGGGCGGCCCGGGCGCCATCGAAGCCGAGCGCCGGCTCGCGGAAATGGGCGGATATGCGACCGTCCGCACGCGGGAGGTGTTCACCCCCTTGGGGCGGGACCCGATTTCGGGTAGCCTCGCGTCCTCTCATGTTCGCAGCCCAACCACCCTTGACAGACAAGAAACGCATCCTGGTCGTGGACGACAAGCCCAGTGACACCCGGTTGGTGAAACTTTATCTGGAGCAGTCCGGTCCTTATGTCGTCCGGGAGATAAACGACGCCCGCTTGGCGCTGGCCGCCGCTGAGGTGTTCCGACCGCACCTGATCCTGCTCGACGTCCGGATGCCGGGCCTGGACGGCGGCGAACTGGCCACTCAAATCAGGGCGAACCCCCTGCTGGCCGGCGTGCCGATCGTGTTTCTGACGGCCCTGGTGACGAAAGCAGAACTCGAGGTGCGCGAAGGAAAAATCCGCGCGACTCCGATGCTGGCGAAGCCGATCATCCTGAAGGATCTGCTCGCCTGCCTGCAGCAGCAGTTGGGCGCGTAAGGCCAACGGCCTCCGGTTTTTGGACTGTCAGGGCGAAAAGGAAAGCGACGACGTGTCCTCCCTGGCCCGCAAGGCGACGGAGGAAACAATCCAGCCGGGTCGTCCCGGCGCGCTTCAACCTCCGCCAAGGCTACGGCTGACAGGTCGCGCACCTCGCGATGACAAAAGTCAAAAACTTAAGGGCACGGGGATAAAACCGCCGGCCCCGGCCTTCGTCACCAGCGAGGCGAACGGCATTTACGGCCCCGGCCACAATTGCTTCACCACCGAGGGCGGGGCCAACCTGCTGGTCTACCTCGCCCGCGATTACCGCGACATCCAGGGCGACCCGCGGCGCGATCCCAATCGCCAAACCCGCGTGCTGGTGCTGCGGTGGAAGGCCGAGGCCCCGCCCAACTTCGGCGGGCCCTGGGGCGATTACAAGCGCCAGTAGCCCTCGATGTAAACGTGGCTGCGGCCACGACGCTCCCAGTGCGCCGGCACGTAGCGGTGCCGCGGCGGAGGTGCTTCCCAGTAACCGGGCACCCAGACATAGCCGCGACGCTCATAGCGCCAGTAACCATCAATCCAGACGACATCGCGGCCGGGACGCTCGTAAACCACTTCGCGCTGGCGCGGCGGCGGCGGCGGCGGTGAGTCCACGACGATCTGCGTGGTGGCCTCGGCCTGCGAGCGATAGATGGTGCCCCGTTGGTGATCGACTTGATTACCCATGGTGCCACCGACGATGGCCCCGCCGGCCGCGCCGAGGACGGCGCCTTGCGTTCCGTTGCCAGAGCCGGTGTTGTTACCGATCAGGCCACCGGCGATGGCGCCCAGCACGCCGCCGGACACGGCGCCGGCCTGGGTGTTGGGGCCCGTGCCGCTGCACCCGGCGCCCAGCAGGACCAGGGCGAGGGACAGAAGAACTGGATGTTTTGTTTTCATGAATGGTTTAATTTGGGGATATCAGGCGGAAATCATTTCCAAAAGCTGCAAGGGGGCCTCAGTTCTTGACCACCAGTTGCGAGGCCACGTCATGCACCCCGCCCGTTTGCAGGGCCAGGGTGACGGCCCGGCTGATAAGCTCGGCCGAAGTGACCGAACCGGTCAGCGTCACCGCACCGTCCCGGCAATCCACCCCGATGGTGAAAGGCGAAAGATCCTTCGCCACCACATATTTGCCCTTGATGACCGTGATGATGCGCGCGTCGTCGATCCGGTCGCCCACGATCCGGGCCTTGGAACGCACCACGCGGCCGCTCCGGGCCAGCTCTTCCTTGATATTCTCGGGCGTGAGTTTCAAGTCTTCGGCTTTGTCCGCCACCGCATCCTTGGCGTCGCCGACAACTTCCTTGGTCTTGTCCGCCAGCTGCTCCACCCGCTGACCCCTGGTGGGATTTTGGGTGCGCTGGTAATAGCGCCAGCCCACGTTGCCCAGGACGGCTCCGATCAGGAGGATAAATACAGTTTTCATCGGGCGCAGTCAGTTTGAGGGTCGAGAAACAAGACCACAGATCGGCGCACTGGTTCGCCTGGCTTCACCATCTGATTAGAATAATCGCGTTACTTCTCCTTCGCCCAAGGGTCTGTCTCGATGCCGCATGGTCGAAATCAAACCCGCTCCCCGTCTCCGCCTCACGTCCAAGTTCCACTGGCGCAACAGCGGGCAGTATTTTCTGCGCGGCATCCTGGTGCTGGCACCGGTGCTGATCACCATCAGCGCCCTGCTCTGGGCTTTCAGCAGGGTGGATGGTATTCTGTATCCGTTCGTGACCCGGCCGGGCCTCGGCCTCGCCTTCATCCTCCTGCTCATCGTGCTGGTCGGCTGGATCAGCACTTTTGGGTTCATGAAACGCATCTTCGGGCTGGCCGGCAATGCCATCGAGCACACCCCGGGGGTGAGCTTCATCTACACATCGGTGCGGGATTTTTTCGAGGCCTTCGTCGGCAACAAGCGGCGGTTCACCCAGGCCGTGCTGGTGAATGTGCTGGATGACGATGTGTGGCTGGTCGGCTTTCTGACCGACGAGGATCCCGGCCTTTTCAATCTCGGGGCCGGATATGTCTCCGTCTACGTCCCGCAGTCTTACAATGTCGGTGGCCAGCTTTATCTCATGAAACGCAACCGCGTTCGCCCCGTTGAAAATCTCGCCCCGGGCGACGTGATGAAATATGCGGTGACCGGTGGCGCGGTGGAAATCGCCGGCAAAGACACCTGATCTCCTCGCCGGAACCGGCGCCGTCGCCCCCGGGCTGAACCGGCCGGACCACGCTCCGTCTCCTCCGGGCCCGCGTTCGGGGGTTCGCGGGTTGGCGGCTGATCCCCGCCACCGGTAGCACAAGTCCCCATATGGCCGCCCGCGATTAACCGGTAGTCTTGGGCCATGGTCGCACCCATTTCCTCCCCCGTCATCGCCCCACCCACCCCGGCCGCCGAGCGCACCGCCCTGTCCCGCCGCGCGGCGCAGCACGACGCCATCCTGGTGCGCCGCTTCAACGCCGGCGACGAGGCCGCCTTCGTGGAGATCGTCACCCGCTACCGCACCATGATGTTCCAGGTCGCGCTGGGCCTGCTGCACAACCGGGCCGACGCCGAGGAGATCGCCCAAGACACCTTCATTCGCGCCCATCGCGGTCTGGTCCGCTTCCGCGGCGACTCCTCGCTCGCCGCCTGGCTCTACCGCATCGCCCTCAATCTATCCCGCAACCGCTACTGGTATTTTTTCCGCCGCCGCCGCCACGCGTCGCTCCCGCTCGACGCGGCTTTCGGCGAGGGCAACTCGGCGACTTTCGCCGATCTGGTCGCCAGCGACGCCCCCAGTCCGGTGCACGAGGCCACGACGAATGAGTTTGCCGCGATCGTCACCGGCTGCATGGACCTTCTGCCACCCAACCAGCGCGAGATCCTCACGTTGCGCAACGTGCAGCAGCATTCCTACCACCGCATCAGCCGCACCCTCGGCATCCGCGTCGGCACGGCCAAGAGCCGCATCGCGCGCGCCCGGACCAACCTCCGGCTGCTGCTGGGCAAGGCCTACCCGGAATTTGAGGACACGTCCCCGTTCACGTGCTTCGAGCCGCGCCGCACCACCGGACACCTGCAGGTCTCTTGTGCCTGAGGCGCTTTCCCCCTGGCCGGCTTTCGGCTGGAGTCCGCCAACCCTTGCCCCACCTTTCTCCCATGCTTCCCCACCCCACGCTGGCCACGCATTACGCGACCCCGGAAGCAAAGCCTGAGTTCGTCAACCGCCTGTTCGACCGTGGGGCGCGGCACTATGATGCCGTGGTGGACTGGGGCTTCCTGCGCAGCGGCGCCGGCTACCGACGCTGGGCCCTGCAGCAGCATGGCCTGCGGCCGGGTCACCGGTTGCTCGATGTGGCCTGCGGCACCGGCCTGGTCGCCGTCGCCGCGGCGAAAATCCTCGGCCCCGCCGCCCACATCACCTGTCTCGATCCCAGCGCCGGCATGCTCAACGTGGCGCGCACGAAGCTTCCCGCCACCTTTCTCCTCGGCCGGGCCGAGCAAATGCCGCTGCCGGACGATTCCTTCGACTTTCTCACCATGGGTTACGCCCTCCGGCACGTCACCAGCCTGGAAGACACCTTCCGGGAATACCACCGGGTCCTGAAACCCGGCGGCAAGCTGCTGATCCTCGAGATCACCAAGCCGGCCGGCCGGGTCGGAAATTTTTTCTTCCGGCTCTACTTCCGCCACCTCTATCCCTTCCTCACCCGCCTTTTCACCCGCAGCACCGACGCCCGCGACATGATGCGTTATTATTGGGAGACCATGGACGCCTGCGTGCCCCCGGCCGCGGTCCTGGCGGCGCTGTCCGCCGCCGGCCTCACCGCGGTGAAGCGCCATGTCGTCCTCGGCCTCTTCAGCGAATACACCGCGCTCAAGCCCGCCCTTCCCGCATGAAAGCCACCGCCGCCCAAACCCTGCCCGCCACCGACCAGGAGGACCGGATCAAGCACCTGCCCGCCGAAGCCCGCGCCGGCTTCCATCGGTTCCAGGCGACCGGCGACCCCGCGGCACTCGACCCGGTGATCTTTGCGATCCTGGAGGACTTCATTCCCCGCCAGCCGGCCCGGCCGCTGGCGGAGCTGCCGGGCGACACGCAGCTGATCGACGATCTGGGCTTTGATTCCCTCGCCATCACCGAGGTGGTCTTCTTCACCGAGGACCTGTTCGACATCAGCATCACGAACGAGGAGATCGTCGGCGTGCGCTCGCTCGCCGACCTCAGTGGCTTCATCCATGCCAAGGTCGCGGCCCGGCCCGCGCGCTGAACCTGTTCCCGTCTTGCATGCCGTTCCTGCCTGTCATCACCGGTCTCGGCTTCATCACCAGCATCGGACACGACCGCGCCACGGTCGGGCGCAATCTGCGCGAGCTGCGGCATGGCTTTGAGCCGGTCGAGTTCCTCGGCAACCCGAACCTGCCGGTCAAGGTCGCGGGCACCGTCAAGGGCTTCGCCTTCCCCTCCCCCAACTGGCGCGACTGGAGCTGGCCGGACAATTTCTCCGTCGACCGCGAGCTGATCCGTGGCCTCGCCCCGCACGGCGTTTATGCCGTCTGCGCCCTGCAGCAGGCGCTCGCCGAGGCCGGCCTCGACCCCACGCAGCTGGGTGACGGCGCCACCGGCCTCTTCTGCGCCTCGGCCGGCTCGCCGTTCATGCTCGGCCATTTCCTGCAACAGATGAAGGAGACGCGCGGCGAGCGGGGCAACCCGATGGGCATCGTGTCCTCCATCGCCGGCACGCTTAACTTCAACCTCGCGGCGCATTACAAGATCTCCGGCGCGGTCTGCGGCTTCGTCTCCGCCTGCGCCTCGTCCAGCCACGCCCTCGGCTACGCCATGGATGAGATCCGCCTCGGCCGCCAGTCGCGCATGCTCGTCATCGGCGCGGAGGACATGACCGCCGAGAGCATCGTCTCGTTCTCCAGCCTGCGCGCACTCTCCCACAATCCCGATCCCGCCACCGCCTCGCGACCCTTTGATCTCCGGCGCGACGGTTTCGTCGGCACCGGTGGCGCGGTCGCGCTCGTGGTCGAGGAAGCCGGCCTCGCCCGGCGGCGCGGCGCCCGCCTCCAGGCCGAGCTGGTCGGCTGGGGCCAGGCGGGCGACGGTCACAGTGTCGCCGCCTCGCATCCCGAGGGCGCCGGCCTGCGCGAGGCCATGCGCCACACGCTCGCCGATGCGAACGTGAGCGCCGCCGACGTCGGCTACGTCAACGCCCACGCCACCTCGACCCCCGCCGGCGACCGCTCGGAGGCGCTCGCGCTGCAGGCCGTCTTCACCGACCAGGGCGCCCGCCCGCGCGTCAGCAGCACCAAGGCACTCACCGGCCACGGCCTCTCGCTGGCCGGCGCGATGGAGGCCGCCTTCTGCACGCTGGCCATCGACGACAACTTTATCCCCGGCGCCGCGCACCTCACGGAGCCCGATCCCGTGTGCGCCGGGCTGGACCTGCCGCGCACCTCGCTTGACGAGGCCCCGGGCCTCGTGCTCAACAACAGCAGCGGCTTCGGCGGCAGCAATGTCTGCCATCTCCTCCGGCGCCCCGCCTGATTTATCATGTCCGACCCCCTCACGCTCCGGCTCAAAAGCTTGATCATCACGACGCTCAAGCTCGATGGCATCCGGCCGGAAGACATCCCGGAGGACGAACCGTTGATCGGCTCGCCGCGCTTCGGTCTCGACTCGATCGACGCGCTGGAACTCGTGCTCGCGCTCGAGAAGGAGTTCGGCGTCAAGATCGGCAGCAGCGAGGAATCGCGGCAGGCGCTCGCCACCGTCAACACCCTCGCCGCCTACCTGCGCGTCCGCGCCCCCGGCGCCTGAGCGTTCCGTCCGCATGTCCGCCCCGGCCGATCAATTTCCCGCGGGCCTCGCCGCCTGTGACTGCCTCACCCCCTTCGGTGACGCCGCCGCGACCGCCACCGCCCTGCTCGCCGGCCGGCGCGCCCTGGAACTGGGTCCCGTGCTCGGGCGCGACGGTGGCGACCTGGTGCCGCTCGCGCTGACCGGGCCGATGGACGAGACGCTGCCGCCGCGCTGGCTGCCCGGTGTGCGCCGGCTCGCGGCCGGCATCCCCGCGGAGGCCTGGGGCTCGGCCCGCACGCCCGTGATTGTCTCGAGCAGCAACTTCGGCGTCGGCAGCCTCTATGCCTTCACCCGCGACCGCGACGCGCGCCACCTGGCCCACGGCACCCCCTTCGCCACCGTCGGGCTGCTCCGCACCGTGCTGGGCTGGGGCGAACACGTCCACGTGTTTTCCCATGCCTGCGTCACCGCGCACCTCGGCCTCGCCCACGCCGCGCGGCTCCTGCACGCGGGACTCGCGGACCGCGTGCTGGTGTTCTCCTTTGATTTCGTCAGCCCGTTTGTCGCCGGCGGCTTCCACAGCCTGAAGATCCTCAACGGCGGCTTCCCGGCGCCCTACACCAAAGGCGAGACCGGCTCCATCGGGCTCGGCGACGGCGCCGCCTTTGCCGTGCTGACGCGCGACGCCGCACCCTTCCGGCTGGCCGCGCACGCGCTGCACAACGAGATGTTTCACTTCACCGGCAACCAGCCCGACGGCGCGGGCTTCGCCGCGTGCGCGGCCGCCATCGCCGCCGCGGCGGGCGGGCGCCGGGTCTGGATCAAGGGCCACGGCACCGGCACGCTGGAGGCCGGGCGGCTCGAGTCGGAGGCGATCGCCCGGCAGTTTCCCGGCGCCCCGCTCACCGGCTGGAAAGGCAGCCTCGGCCACACGCTCGGCAGCTGCGGCCTCGTCGAACTCGCCATCGCGCGGGCCGCGCTGCGCGGGCCGGATCGGAAGATTCCCGGCACCGTCGGGGGTGCGGCGCCGGGTTTCACCGACACCCTCGCGCTGACCCCGTTCGCCGGCGCGGAGTTCGACGGCGCCATCCTCACCAGCAACGCGTTCGGCGGCGCCCACGCCGCGATGCTCCTCACCCATGATTGAGCGTTATCTCCATCACGTGCGCACCGAGCTGCCCCCCGCGGACGAGACCGCGGCCGGCGCCCGCGCGCGGCTGGCGGACAAGTTCCCCCGCACGACGCTGCGGCGGATGACCCACCTCGGCCTGCTGCTCGGCTCGACCCTGGAAGGGGCCGGCCTCGGGCCGGACGATGCGCTGGTTTACGCGTCCACCTTCGCGGAGACGCGCGCCCTCGAGGATTTCCTGCAGAGTTTCCCGGGGGCGAGTCCGCTGCTTTTCCAGACCTCGATCCATCCGGGCGGCGTGCAGCAAGTGCTGATCGGCCGCCAGCAGCCCATCGCCCGCCTCTGGCCGCACGCCGGGCGGACGCGGCTGGTCGAGCAGGCCCTGCTGACCGCGTTGCTTGAGCCCGCACGGCGGGTCGCGCTCGCCGGCGGCGAGGAACGCGGCAGCTGGCTGCTCGAACACCGCATGGCTTCGGACCGGTCCTTCTCCTTCGCGGCTGTCCTCACGCGGGAGGCCGCCGGCGCCGCGGGCCGCGTCGCCTTCACCCCGGGCCCCGAGGCCGACCTCGTCTGTCCGACCCTCGAACAGTTCACCACCGCCCTCGCCGGCCGTCAGCCGCTGCAGTGGGCCGGTGCCGGCGGCCTGTGGTCCCTTGATTGGCGATGAACCCTCCGCCCACCCCGTCGCGCAATCCCGGGCCGAGCTGGGGCTACAGCTTCCTGCTGTGGGCGGAGCGCTGGTGGCCGGGCTGGTTTTTCCGTCCCATGCTGATGGCGGGCACCTGGGTGGGATTCACTTTCATGCCGGCGCAGCGTGCGCACTCGCGCGCCTATCTCGCCGTCGTGCTCGGCCGGCCGCCGCGGTTGATCGAGAGGTGGCGGCATTTCTTCGCCTTTGCCGAGTTCCTCATGCTCAAGCTCCGCGCCGGGCGCGGCGTGCCGGTGCGCTGCGGGCTGGAGCCGGCCAACGAGGCGGCCTTCACCGCGCTGCTCCAGTCCGGCCGGCCCGCGCTGTTCGGCACGTTCCATTTCGGCGGGTCGGAGCTGCTCGGCTACCTGCTGGGCGAACGCGGCCGGCGCGTCTCCATCATCCGGCTGCGGGTCGGCAACTCCGGCGACACGGAGCGGCTCGGCCAGCGGTTCGGCGGCCAGGTCTCGTTCCTCTGGATCAACGACCCGGCCAACCTCCTGTTCGACCTCAAGGCCGCTATCGAGGCCGGCGAGTCGCTCGCCCTGCAGTGCGACCGCCTGCAATTCAGCGCCAAGACCGAGCCCTTTTATTTCCTCGGCGCGCGGCGGCTGTTTCCGTTCACCATCTACCATCTTGCTCTCCTCTTCGACCGCCCGGTGGTGTTTTGCACCGCGGTGCCGGGGGCGGCGCCGGATGCACTGGTCGTGTCTGCCTCGCCGGTCTTCACGCCCGACCCGGCCGCCGGGCGCGAGGCGAACACGCAGGCGGCGCGCCAACATTTCCAGGGCGTGCTGGTCCAGCTGGAGGCGCTGGTCCGCCGGCATCCGCTGCTTTGGTTCAACTTCCTGCCGCTGAATCCCGAGGTGCGCCCGGCTCCCTGAGCCACCTCCGTCCCGCATGTCCCTCCGTTCGGTCTATCAACTGCCCGCCTACTACCTGACCCTGCTGCTGTTCGCGGCCGGCGGCCTGACGCTGAGCCTGCTCAGCCTGCTGGCGGGCGGGCTGCCGGCGACGGACCGGGTCGAGCGTTCTTTCCAGCGCCTGATCCACCGGCACTTCGCTTTTTTCCACTGGTGGTGCGATGCCTTGCGGCTGGTTTATGTGCGCTATGAGGGCTTCGACCGCCTGCCGCCCGGCGGCGTCGTGCTGGCGGCCAATCACATCTCGCTCATCGACATCACCTGCCTGCTGGCCCGTCTCCCGGAGGCGGTGACCCTCTTCAAGCCCGCGATCCGCCGCAATCCCGTCCTCGGCGCCGCCGCGCGCCGCGCCGGTTATCTCGGCAACGACTTCGGCCACGATGTCGTCCGTTCCGCCGCAACCAAGGTGGCGGCCGGCCACCGGCTGGTCATCTTCCCCGAAGGCACGCGCCGCCCGGCCGACGGGACGCTGGTGCCGTTCAAGCCCGGCTTCGTCCTCATCGCCCGCCGGGCCCGCGCGCCCATCCAGCTGGTGCGCATCGTCACGGATTCCGACGTTCTCACCAAGGGGCATGCCTGGTGGAAACTGCCCCGTTTCCCCGCCCACATCGTCGTGTCGGCCGGCCCGCTGATCGTCCCCGGCGAAACGGCCGATATCGCCCGCGTCGCCGCCGAGTTGGAAGCCTGGTTCCGCCCCGCGCCCGCCGGTGCCGCGGCTTGCGCGCCGGCGGTGGCCGCCCAATCCTCGGAACCTTCCCTGCGCCGCCCATGACCGTTTCCGCCACCCATCTCGTCCTGCTGCCGGCCTACAACCCCGGTCCGCGGCTGCGCGCGGTCGTGGCCGAGGTGCTGCGCCACTGGCAGCCCGTGCTCGTCGTGGTTGACGGCAGCACCGATGGCAGCGACCGGCCGTTGCTCGAACTGGCCAAGACCGAACCGGCGCTCACCGTCCTCCTCCTGCCGCACAACTCCGGCAAGGGCGCGGCCGTCCTCGCCGGCGCGCAGGCCGCCGTGGCCCGCGGTTTCACCCACATCCTCGTGATGGATGCCGACGGCCAGCACCCGGCCGGCAGCATCGCTGAATTCATGGCCGCCTCTCTCCGCCAGCCGGAGTCCCTCGTGCTGGGCCGGCCTGTCTTCCCCGCGAACATCCCGGCCGCGCGCCGGCATGGCCGGAAGCTCAGCGTCGGCCTCGTGCACCTCGAGCTGCTGGGCGCCGGCGTCGCCGACCCGCTGTTCGGTTTCCGCGTCTATCCGCTCGCCCCGCTGCTCGCCGTGCTCGGCCCGCGGCGCGGCGGCCGGCGTTTCGACTTCGACACCGAGGCCGCCGTGCGCCTCGCGTGGGCGGGCGTGCCGACGCAAAATCTTCCTGCGCCCGTCCGCTACTTCTCGCGCGCCGAGGGCGGCGTGTCGCATTTTCACTACCTGCGCGACAACGTCACGCTCGGGTGGATGCACATCCGGCTCCTCGTCGAACTGCTTTTCCTGCGCTGGCCCGCGTTGCTCCGGCACCGCCGCAGGTGGCGGACCGCCGGCACGGTGCTCGCACTGCTGCTGTGCGCCCCGCTCGTGCCGGCCGCCGCGCCCGACCCGCTGGTCAGCCCGGAGCACCGGCTGTCGTCCGCCGCGCCGGCGTGGGCCGACTTGGTCGAGGCCTTCGCGCACCAACCGGACACCACGGCGGATTTCACCGAACGCCGCCAATTCCCCTTCAAGCAGGACCCGGTCGAGCTGCGGGGCGAGGTGCGCGTCTCCGCCGCCCGCGGCCTGAGCCTCCACTACACCTCCCCGGACGAACGCACGGTCATCCTCGATGAGCAGGGCATGCTGATCCGGGCCCGCGCCGGGGAGAAGGTGCCGCCCGCCGACCCGCGGGCCACCGCCGCCAATGAGGCGCTGCGCCATATCCTCCGCTTTGAATTCACCGCGCTGGAGAAGGATTTCGAGCTTTACGGCCGGCGCGACGGCCCGGACTGGACGCTCGCGCTCGTGCCGCGCACCGACACGCTGCGCCGCAGCCTCGGCCGGATCACCGTGAGCGGCGAGGCCGTCGCCATCCGCCGCATCGAGCTTCGCCGCTCGGCCAAGCAGGTCATCGAGATCCTCCTCGCCCCGCCCCGCCCGCCCGGGGCGTTCTCCGCCGAGGAGTTGAAAACCTATTTCCGCTGAGCCGATGACCTTCCGCCGCCGCCAACTCCTGGGCTGGAGCATCCTCGCCGGCGCCGCCCTGCTCGGCGGCGCCTGGCTGCTGCGGCTCGACTACGCGCGGAAGATCTCCACCGACGTGCTCGACCTCATTCCCGCCGACGAGCGCGCGCCGGAGCTGACGCTGGTCCGTTCGCTCGCCAGCGAGGCGGAGGCGCGGACAATGTTCCTCGAGCTGACCGGCGCGGACGGCCAGTCTGCCCCCGCGGCGGCCGCCGCCTTCGCCACCACGCTCGGCCGCGATCCGGCCTTCGACCAGGTCGTGGCCATGAGCGACCCCGTCCTGCGCGAGGCCTTGGGACGCGAACTCTTCGAACAACGCTTCAACCTCCTTTTCCCGCTGTGGCTGCAGGAACGCGCCGCCGCCCACGCCGCCACCGGCGCGGCACCCGCGACATTCTCCGCGTGGCTCGCGCCGGACACCGCCGCAATCCTCGGGCGATTTTTGTCCACGCCCGAGGCGATCGCCTTCCAGGAAATCATCCCGGCCGATCCCCTCCTGCTGATGCCCGGCGCCGTTGACCGGTTGAAGGACGGCCTGGCGCTGGTGCCGCCGGCGGCCGCCTCCGCCCACCCGCCGGCGCTCGTGTGGGCGCGACTTGCCGCCTCGCCGCTCAGCGAAGCCGGGCAGGCGCCGGCGTTTGCGGCCATCGCACGGGCGGCCGCGGCGGCGAGGGCGGACCATCCGGGCCTGGTGGTCG
>JANNDM010000181.1:0-3908 GCA_031387725.1 Verrucomicrobiota bacterium
CGGGGCTTTACAAGCTTCGGTCGTTTTACCTAAGTCACCGCTCCTATCGTTGGAACGCTCGGGTGGTGGAATTGGTAGACACACACGTTTGAGGTGCGTGTGCCGTAAGGCGTGCAGGTTCGAGTCCTGTCCCGAGCACCAGCCTTCGCTCCTGCGGAGCTTCGGCTGGCAGGCCAGCATGAGAACTAAGAATCAATCCACGCCGCGTGGCGGCGAAGGCTGCCGTCCGAAGCCTTGGCGAAGGACGGCTTTTCATCCACGCTTCCGGCTATGACATACGTCTATTTGATTGAGAGCACCGTGCAAAGGCAGCAGCACTATGTGGGTGTCACTCACGACTTGAAGCAACGCCTGTCCGATCACAATGAGGGCAAATCGCCGCACACTCGCAAGTTCAAGCCCTGGCACTTGGTCGCATACTTTGGATTTGCCGACGAGCACACGGCACACGCTTTCGAGAAGTATTTGAAAACCGGCTCGGGCAAAGCCTTTCTCCGTAAGCGCTTTCTCCGTGTCCAATAATATTGCCGACCCCCCTATGACCGGAATCCCCTCCAACGCATTTGACCGCCGCGGGTTTTTGGGGAAGTTTGCCCCCTCATGACCCCCGATGCGATCAAGCAGGCCCTGCTGGACTCCTACGCCCGTGATGGCGGCATCAACCATCTCGATGGCGTCAACCTGCCCTCGCAAGACTCCGTGGCCGAGCTGGCCCGTGATTTCATGCACGTGCTCTTCCCGGGTTACTTCGAAAGCACGAGCCTCGCGAAGAATGATGTGCCCGCCTGGCTCGATGGCATGCTGGCCAAGATCGACGGGCGCCTCACCACGGAAGTCGGGAAATGTCTTCTCTTCGCCCAGGATGCAGCGCCCAGCGCCAATGCGCGCCGTGTCGCCACCGCGCTGCTGACCAAGCTGCCGGACATCCGTCGCGTCGTGCAGACCGATGTCAATGCCGCCTACACCGGCGACCCCGCGGCCCGCAGCGTCGAGGAGATCATCCTCGCCTACCCCTGCGTGCTGGCCATCTCACTCCAGCGCATCGCGCACGTCCTCCACGGGCTCGGCGTGCCCCTGCTGCCGCGCATGCTGACGGAATACGGCCATGAGCGCACCGGCGTTGATCTTCACCCGGGCGCGAAGTTCGGCACCCATTTCTTCATCGATCACTGCGTGGGGGTTGTTATCGGCGAAACCGCGACCATCGGCAATCACGTCAAACTCTACCAGGGTGTCACGCTGGGCGCGAAATCCTTCGAGCTCGACGGCGCCGGCAACCCCGTCAAGGGGGTCAAGCGCCACCCCGACATCGGCGACCACGTCACGATCTATGCCCACGCCACCATCCTCGGCGGCACGACCCGCATCGGCGACCACTCCGTGATTGGCGGCAACGTCTGGTTGCTGGAGTCCCTCGCGCCACACAGTATCGCGTATTACAAGGGCGACGATCTCGTCATCCGCCTGCGCCGGGCCCAAGAGCCGGCTTTCGGGGGCGACTGGACGATTTAATCCGGCGGCGCGCGCGATCCGTCGTGCGGGCAACCAAGGCAGCTAGGGTGTGTTTGTAAAATGCCTTGTCATCGCGAGGCCCGCAGTGGCGGGCCGCCTGCCGGCCGTAGCCTTGGCGCAGGCTGGTGGCGATCCAGATGGATTGCTTTGTCGGGCCACACTGTAGCCCTCCTCGCAATGACATTTTGCAAACACTCCCTAGTATTGCCCTGTTAGGTTCTGCGCCGGTCCTCTGGGCAGGCTGATTTTTGTGGGCGGGGTGCCCCCACCCCGCGAGGCAAGGCCGCGCAATCTGCAACCAGCGGGGTGAGGACACCCCGCCCACACCAAACCTAACAGAGTGATGCTAGATGTGATACATCTCGGCTTCGCGATGCACCGAAAGCGCCTCCAGGGTGTAACTGCCGGCGCGATCGGCCACCAGTTGGCGGAGCTCGGTCCAGACCTGGCGCATCCGGCGACCGGAGCGACCGCTGTGATTGCCGCTCAATTCGAGCAGCTCGCCCTCGGTGGCCTTGATGATGTCGCGGAGGGTGATGCGATCCGGGGCCCGGGCGAGCAGGAAGCCGCCCTGCACGCCGCGTTTGCTGATCACGAGCCCGCTGCTTTTCAATTCGCCGAGGAGCTGGGCGAGAAAGTTAGCCGGCACCTCCTCGATTTTGGCCAAGTCCTCGATGCGGGCCAGTTCGCCGCGGTGGTGGCGGCGCGCAAGTTCGCAAAGTATCCGGCAGGTGTATTCGAGTTTGACGGTGATCTTCAAGCCCGCGCAGTCAGTCAGTCGCGTGGGTCGGCGGCAATGCTTTTGGCACGCCGGAGCCTCAGGTTAGTGTCAGCCACAGGGTGCGCGCGCTCAGGGTGATCACCAGGGCGCCGACCAGGAACATGAACGGCCGGCGCGGCACCCGGCCGCAGAGCCAGGCACCCAGCGGCGCAGCAAGCAATCCCCCGAGCCCCAGCGCCACCATGATTTTCCAGTAGCCCAGGCCGAGCGTGGTGAGAAACACGGAGGAGGAGGCCAGCGTCACAAAAAATTCCACCGCATTCACGCTGCCGACCGCCTCGCGCACGCTGTTGCCGCGGGCGACGAGGTTCGAGGTCACGATGGCGCCCCACCCGCCGCCACCGATGGCGTCGAGCAGCGCGCCGCAGAAGGCGAGCGGCGTGAGGTGCGTGGTGACCTCCTTGGGCAGGAAATCGCGAAAGGCCTTGGCCATGATATAAAATCCGAGCAGCAGCAGGTAGCCGGCAATCCAGGGCTTGATGGCATCCCCCGGGATCGCGGTGAGGACATAGGCCCCGATGATGGCACCCAACACGCCCGGCAGGAGCAGGCGGCGAAACAGGGTCCGGCTGATGTTGCCAAAGGCCCGGTGCGACAGCGCCGAGGCCCCGGTGGTGAAACATTCGGCCGCGTGCACGGTGGCACTGGTGGCGGCGGGCGGCACACCCGCGCTCATCAACAGGCTGGAGGCCGTGATGCCGTAGGCCATCCCCAACGCGCCATCGACCACCTGCGCGAGAAATCCGGCGGCAAAATAATACAGCAATTCCGGTGTCATATGGTGTAGTCGGTGGGCTCGGTGCGGTGTGTCTGGGTGGGCGGGTGCAGCATTCCGGCCCCGACGGTGGCGTTGGTGCCGGGCTCAATCAAGAGAAAGGAGCCGGTCAGGCGGTTGGTGGCGTAGCCGTCAAAGAATACCGGGCGGGCGGTGCGCAACCGGATTTCGCCGAGGTCATTCAAGCCGAGTGCGTCGGGCGCGGTCCTGGTCTCGAGCGAAGCGATGTCGAGCCGGTGCTCGATCCCGCTGACGACCGCCGGCACCGTATTGGTGGTATGCTTGAGCAGGAGTTTCTGGCCGCGCCCCAGCGGGCGCGGATGCATCCAGCAGATCCTGGCGTGCAGATCGGTGCCGCCACCGGGTGGATTCTCCAGGCCCACAAGCATGCTGCCGCGACTGATATCGATGTCGTGTTCCAACCGCAGGGTGACGGATTGGGGGCAGAACGCTTCCTCCACCGGTCCGTCGAATGTATGGATCTCCTTGACCCGGGTCCGCAGTCCACCCGGCAGGACGACGATCACCTGGCCCCGGCGCACGATGCCGCCTGCGATCTGCCCGCTGAATCCGCGGAAGTCCTGGTGCTCCGCAGCGCCCGGCTGATTGGGGCGGTTGACCCATTGCACCGGCAGCCGAAAGTCGTGCAGGTTCCAATCGCTGCCGATGTGCACCTGCTCGAGGTGGCCCAAAAGCGTCGGTCCCGCATACCACGCCGTGTGGGGCGAGCGCTCAACGACATTGTCCCCCTGCAGCGCACTGAGCGGGATGAACTGGACATCCCGCATGTCGAGCCGCGGCAGAAACTCCTCGAACTGCGCCCGGATCTCCCGGAAACGC
>JANNDM010000203.1:0-2590 GCA_031387725.1 Verrucomicrobiota bacterium
GCCGCTGGCCGTAATTCCATTCGGTGGGAAAAAACAGGGGCGTGGGATCAAACAAGTCGGCCCGTTCGCGCAAAACCTGGTCGGCCAATCCGGTGCCCACCCCCGCGAGCCGCACAAAGGGTGGTTGGGGTTGGACCGTCATGGCTGGGACGGTGGGCTTGCCCTGGGTCCAGGCCCACCACCCGCCGATCGCACCCACCACGCCCACCAGGCTGATCCACACGCGGCGTTTCACTTCGATGTTTCCGGTCCGCACGCCGTCTCCCTATTTTTGGGGGTTGTCCGGGGCGAGCGTTTCCGCTGCCACCAACACATTGGCAAACCCGACGGTTCGCGCCATATCGCACAAATCCAGGAACGCCTGCATCGACACCTGGCGGTCCGCCCGCACCAGCATCACGGCGCCCGGATGCACTCGCACGTAAACCTCCATGTGCTTCCGCAGCTCCGGCAGCGAATACATGCCGCCTTCGAATAAAATCACATTGTCCCGGCGGTAACTAACCACCACCGACGCCGCGCCCGTGTTGGCCGACACCGCGCCTGCCACCGGCAGCACGATGGCTCCCGGATCACCCACCCCGACCGGCATGCCCGGCGCCAGCACGAAGCGTGAACCCAGCAGCCCGAAGAAAAGCGCAATCACCCCGACATTGACCCAGGCGACCGCATTCAGGTCGCGGGGCGGCGGACTCAGGCGCGAGACCAGATCAAACGGGCGCGTTATCATTTTTTCTCGCCCTTGCCGCTGCAGTATTCCCGCAGCAGAAAACGCATCAGTTCGCTGCCCGCCCACTCCATGTCCTGCACCAGCGTGCGCACGCGCCCCGTCAGAAAATGCCGCGCGAGATGCGCCGGGATCGCCACGATCAGGCCCGCCGCCGCCGTCAGCAGGGCCTCCCACAGGCCGCCGGCCAGCACGACCGGTGTGGCATAGTTGCCGCCCTGGTTGAAGAGCCAGAAAGTCTTGATCATGCCGAGCAACGTGCCGAGCAGGCCGAACAGCGGTGCGATTTGCGCGATCGCCGCGAGAGCGCTGATCCGTCGTTCCAAAACCGGAATCTCCACGATGGCCGCCTCCTGGATGGCCAACCGCAGCGCCTGTTCGTCATCGGCGGCGTGCCGCAGCCCGGCCTTTACCATCTTCGCCACCGGCCCGGGCGTCTCCTCACAGAGTGTCAGCGCCTCCATCAGCCGCTGCTTCAAAAGCAGGTTTTTAATGCCCCCGAGGAATTCCGTCGACCGGATCTGCCCGCGGTGCAGGAACAACGCGCGCTCAATAAAGATGATGAGCGCGGCGAGCCCGAGCAAGACGAGCAGCCACATCACCGGGCCGCCCTGGACAAAGATCCTGTAACTGAATACCGTCATGGGATGGCGCGCATCATGCGCGGGGGTTTTGGGGCGTAAATGCCAAAGCTCATGGTTTCGCTCCGATCGCGGGACGGTATCGTTCCAGTTTGGCCTGCGCCTGGGCCGCCCCGCCGAGTTTGTAGTCCACGATCAATTGATAGGCCCGCTGGGCCTCATCGAGCCGGCCCGCGTCCTCGTGGATCTGGCCGAGCTCGAGCAGCGTGCGGGATAACCAGTAGCGCCCCTTCGCGCCGAGCGTCGCCGCCTGCGCCGCATCGAGCAGGAACGCGTCCACCACCGACCAGAACACCGTCTGCGCCTTGGCCGGTTGCGCGCGTTTGGCCAGCGCATAACCCCATTTGAAGCCCGCCTCCGCGCGCAGATCCACCGGGGCCGACGGCAGGTCGCGCAATCGCTCGAAGATGGCCGCCGCGCTCTCGTAGTTCACCACACTGTTGGCCCCCTGCGCAAAGAGACAGTCGGCCAGCGCCAGTTGCGCGAGCAGCCCATCGGGGTGCAGGCCGGAATTGTTGATGAGATCCTCATACACCTGCCGCGCCTGCGGGAAAAAATTCAGCTTCCGCAGCAAGTCCCCCTGCTTCAGGCGGGCATAGAAGACCAGCTCGTCGCGCGGGTAGGTGTTGACCAGCCGCTCCAGCAGCTTGTTCGCCTCTTCCAAGTGACGGTCGAGGCCCTGCCGTTCGAGATTGAGCGCGGCTTCATACAGCGCCAGCGGCGCGTATTCACTTTGCCGGTATTCCGCGGTGTCCACGAAACTGATGAGGACGCGCTGGGCCCCGGCCATGTCGCCGCGTTGCGTCAGGTGGCCCGCCTGCACCAGGTAGGAAAATTGCGCCGCCGCCGTGGTGCGGTGCTCCCTCCGCAGTTGGTCGAGCAGCGCCACGCCTTCGGGGTCGCGGTTGAGCGCGAGCAGCGCCTGGGCTTTCAACAGTTGCGCCGTGCTCGTGACGTCGGTGCGCAACGCCGCATCCAGCTGGGCGCCCGGTTGCAGCAGGGCCAGTAACTCGTCCGCCTGCCGCAGGGTCGTGGCGGGCTGGTTGTTGTCAAAGGACAGCTTGGCCCGCAGCCACATCAGCCGGATGCGCAGTTCCTCCGGCACGCCCTGCGCGCCGTTGGCCAGCAGTCGTTCCACCCGCGCATAGGCCGGAGCGGCCTGGCCCCGCACCTGCATCTCCTTGACCAGATTCCATTCCGCCTGCCAGCGGCTCACGGCGTC
>JANNDM010000200.1:0-37944 GCA_031387725.1 Verrucomicrobiota bacterium
TGGCACAAAAACTGATTTACTTCGGTTGGCGGGTGCGTTTCTCTCGCCGGCTCAGTCGCCCGGGTGGCGGAATTGGCAGACGCAGTAGACTCAAAATCTACCGACAGCGATGTCTTGTGGGTTCGACCCCCACCCCGGGCACTGGATCTGGCAGGGACGCGACGGGCGTCTTTCCTCCGGCGAGAAAGAAACTTCCCTTTGCCTCGGCCGTCACCAAGACTTCCGGCGGTTTCACCCCCGCAGCCCAACGCCCATTTTTTCATGGCCCGCTCCCGCCTCTTCCCGCTCCTTGCCCTCTGGATCCTGACGGCGATTGCCACCCGCGCCCAGCCCGCCCCGCCCCCGGCCGAGGCCACCATCGGGCCGATCAAGTTCGGCGACATCACCATTGATGCCGCTTTGGAAATGCTGGAGCGCTGGTCCGGCCGCACCGTCCTGCACCCCGCCGGTCTGCCCGCCACCTCTCTCTCCTTCTCGCTGAACCAGAAAGTCACCCGCGAGGAGGCCCGCGAGGCCCTCGAAACGCTTCTCACTCTCAACGGCATCGCGGTCACACCGCTCGGCACCCGGTTCCTCAAGGTCACTCCGCTCAACCTCGCCCGCTCCGAGGCCCCCGATTTCATTGAAGGTTCCACCCTCGGGTTGACGTCCAGCGGGCGGATCGCCAGCAAGCTTTTCCAGTTGAAATTCCTGCGCGTCGGCGAGTTTGCCCCGCAAATCACCGGCCTGCTCAACGCCGGCGCCGCCAGCGCTCCGGTCGTGTTCGAAAAGACCAACGCCATGCTGCTCACCGACGCGCTGTCCAATCTCCAGCGGATTGAGACCTTGCTCGCCCGGCTGGACCAACCCGCCCTCGAAGGTCTCGCACCGAAATTCTACAAGATCCACAACTCCACCGCCAGCGCCCTCGTCACCAAGCTCCAAAGCCTGCTGACGGGCAACACCGCCACGGCCCTGGGCAGCAACACGGTCTACCAGGCCGATGACCGCACCAACCAGATCATCCTGCTTTCCGATGCCCGGCAGCACACCTTCTTCGACGAGCTCATCGCCAAGCTCGACACCGCCGGGGAGTCCAGCACCCGGCAGGAAGTCATCCCGCTGAAGCACGCCACCGCCACCGAGGTCGCCACGCTGCTCGGCTCGCTCATCTCGGGGCAAAACTCCGTCAACGCCCGCACCGGCGGCACCCCGACCACCAACCAGCAGCTCACTGCCGCCCGCAACGCCGCCCTCGCCGCTGTCAACCAGGCCAACAATCTCGCGCGCCAGGCTCAGGCCGCGGCCACCAACGCCAACCGGGGCGCCAACGCCCCGGCCGCTCCGGCCAGCCCCAACGCCGGGCCCGCCTTTGTCTTCAACAACTCCGCCAACCCCGGCCTGGCGGCCGATGTTTCCCAGCAGTTCAGCACCATCCTGACCGTCGTTGCCGATGACCGCAGCAACGCCCTCGTCGTTTCCGGCACCGTCGACGACCTCCGCCTCATCAAGGATATTGTCACCCAACTCGATGTGCTTCTGGCCCAGGTCCGGATCGAGGTCGTCATCGCCGAGGTCACCCTCACCGACAGCACTGCCACCGGCATCCAGGCCCTCGGCCTGACCGTGCAGGCCAACAAACTCGTCGGCTTCTCCGGCACGGCCCCCGGGGTGGCGGTTTCCAACGGTCTGCTCGTCAACCCCACCACCGGCGTCCGCGATCTCTCCGCCACCCTCAATCTCAGCACCATCCCGCGCAAATCGAATACCAACATCCTGTCCGTTCCGAACATTGTCACCACCCACAACAAGGAGGCCACCCTCTTTTCCGGCGAGTCCCGCCCCGTCATCCAGAGTTACCAGAACACCGGCAACAACACGGGCAATGTCGGATCCGGTTACACCAGCAATGTCACCTACAAGGACATCGGCATCCGCCTCACGGTGAAACCGCTCATCGGCAACGACGGCTCCGTGCAGCTCGACATCAAGCAGGAGGTGAACGACATCCTCGGCGACGTCATCATCGACGGCAACAACCAGCCGATCATCGGCAGCCGCACCACCGAATCCTTTGTCAGCGTCAGCAGCGGCGAGATCATCGTGCTCGGTGGACTCCAGCGCAAAGCGCAGTCCCGCAGCACCAGCCGCCTGGCCGGCATCCCGATCATTGGCGATCTGCTGGGCCGGCGCAGCCGCGAGAACACCCGCACCGACCTCGTCTTCTTCCTCCGGCCCTATGTGCTGACCAACACGGAGGCGGACAACACCGAGGCTCTCGCCCGGCTCAAGGGCAGCCCTCAGCTGCAGGATGTTCAGTCCGCCCTCTCCGGCGCGCTCCCCCCCAAGCCCTGACGCATGCCTCCGGCGATGATGGACGACACCCTGCCCGCCGCGCTGGCCAGTCGCCTGGCCGAGCCGGCATTGAAAGCCCTGCAGGAGAGCCTGCGGGAAAAACGCCTCGCGCTGCTCGCGGCCGGCCTGGCCCTCGCTGAAACCGCCGCCCTCGACGCCCTCGCCCGCGCCACCGGCCTCCCCGTCCTCCCGGCTCCGCAAATCGACCGCGCCGCCCTCCTCATTCTCCCGGCGCGCCTCGCCCACGAATACCAGGTCGTGCCCGTCCTGCCGCCTTCGCCGGACGCAACGCGTCCGGACGAACCTCGCCGTAGCCTTGGCGAAGGCGGGTCGCCGGCCGATCCAGATCCGTCCTCTTCGCCTGCCGCACAGCGGCTGGACGAACCGCGCCGTAGCCTTGGCGAAGGCGGGTCGACGGCCACGTCGCTCCACTTAGCGACGCCCTGGCCAGCCGACACCACCATCGCCGACTGGATCGCGACCTTCACACCCCGCCCCTTGGTCTGGCACCTGGCGCCCGCCGATCGCGTGCAATCCCTCATTCACGAAAACTATGGCGTCGGCTCGGGCAGCCTCGACGACGCCGACGAATCCGGGCTCGCCCCGGTGACCGGAGGAAACGAACTGGAGGCCGACGCCGACGCCGCCGTCGTTCGCTTCGTCACCGAGGTCATCGCGCAGGCGGTCGAGGAGAACGCCACCGACATCCATTTTGAACCCCAGGAAGGCCAGCTGACCATCCGCTACCGGGTGGACGGTCTGCTCGTGCCGGTGCCCCTGCCCGAAAATCTCCTGCGTTTCCAGGATGCCATCATCTCCCGCCTCAAGATCATGGCCCGGCTCAATATCTCGGAAAAGCGTCTGCCGCAGGACGGCCGGATCGATTTTCGCGCCAACGGCGCCGCGCTCGATATCCGCGTCTCCACCATCCCCACCATCTACGCCGAGAGCGTCAGCCTGCGCCTGCTCAACCAGCGCAAGCAGGCCTACACCCTCGACGGCATCGGCCTCACCCCCGTCGAACAGGCGCAGATCATCAAGGTGCTCGATTATCCGCACGGGCTCATCCTCGTCACCGGACCGACCGGTTCGGGCAAATCCACTTCGCTCAACGCCTTTCTCCGGAAAATAAATTCTTCCGACCTGCGTCTCGTCACCATCGAGGACCCCATCGAATACGAAGTCCCCGGCGCCAACCAGATGCAGACGCGCTCCGAGATCGGGCTCACCTTCGCCAGCGCCCTGCGCCATGTCCTGCGCCAGGACCCCGATGTCATCATGGTCGGCGAAATCCGCGACCTCGAGACCGCCGAGATCGCCATCCGCGCCTCCCTCACCGGCCACCTCGTCTTCTCCACGCTGCACACCAACGACGCCCCCGGCGCCCTCACCCGCCTCACCGACATGGGCGTCGAGCCTTTCCTCGTCGCCTCCTCCGTCGAACTCGTCATCGCCCAGCGCCTCGTCCGCCGGCTCTGCCCGGACTGCGCCCGGCGCGAACCCGTCGATCTCACCGGGTTGCGGGCCACGCTGGAGTCATTGCAGATTCCGGCCACGGAATCCGACGGCGTGCGCGAACTGGCCGGGCCGGTCGGTTGCCGCCGCTGCCGCCAGACCGGCTTCCGCGGGCGCATCGGCCTGTTTGAAATCCTTTCGCCCAAACCGCTGCACGATCTTATTGTCCGGCGCGAGTCCAGCAAGGCGCTCGGCGCCCTGGCCCGCTCGCACGGCATGCGCACGCTGCAACAATCCGGCTGGGAGCACGTCAAGGCCGGCCGCACCTCGCTGCCGGAACTCCTGCGCACCATCAGCACCAGCGGGGAGTGAGTCGCCATGCTGCGCCGCCAAACTATTTGCTGTCATTGCGAGGAGCGTCGCGACGTCCAGGCTGACAATCTGCCCTCCGTCCTCCGCCCTCCGTCCTCTTCGCCGGCCGCAATGCGGCCGGACGAACCAGCCATAGCCTTGGCGACGGCTGGCGTCCTCTGATTCCATGCCCCGTTACACTTACTCCGCCCGCGCCGCCGGCACCGCCACCTCCACGGACGGCACGCTCGACGCCCTGTCGCGGCGCGAGGCGTTGCACCTGCTCCAGGCCCGCGGCCTGCAGGTCGTGCGGCTCGACGAAACCGGCACTCCCGCCCGCGCCCCGGTATTTGGCTCGGATGGAGCGGCTCCCGCCCAGCCCCTGACGGTGAAGCAGCGCCTGCCTTTTCTTGAAGCCTTAGTGGATCTCGTCGGGGCCGGGATGTCGGCCGGTGAAGCCGTGCGGCTCCTCGCCCTGCGATTGCAGGAGCCCCGGCTGAAATTTCTCTGCGCCGCGCTGTGGGCCCGGCTCAGTGAAGGCAGCACGCTCTCGCTCGCCCTAGCGGACTACCCGGCGGTGTTCGACCGGCAGACGGTCAACCTCATCGCCGCCGGCGAAGCCACCGGCAATCTCCGCGAGGTGCTGGCCCGTCTCATCCAGCACCTCACCGAGCAGCGGGAATTGCGGCAGAAGTTTCTCGCCGCCCTCGCCTATCCCGCCCTGATCTGCACGATGAGCGCCGGCCTCGGGCTCTTTCTTTTGTTTTATCTGCTGCCCAAGCTGCAGACGATCCTCAACTCGCTCGGCGGCCAGCTCCCCTTCGCCACCCGCCTGCTGGTCAACAGCACGAACTTCCTCCTCTACTTCGGCCCCTTCATCGCCGGAGCGATCGCGATCGGCGTGGTGCTCTTCCTCCGCTGGCGGCAGACCCCCGACGGCCGGTTGCAGTCCGACGCCTGGCAACTCCGCCTGCCGATCGTCCGCGACTTCGTGAGGCAGGCCGCCGCCCTGAACTTTGCCCACACCCTGGCCGTGCTGATTGAGAACGGCGTGACCATGGCCGAGGCACTGCGGCTGACCGAGCGCGCCGTCAACAACACCCGCGTCCAGGAAATCCTCCACGCCGCCACGGACCGCGTGATCGAGGGCTCCAGCCTGAGCGCCGCGCTCGCCCGCACCGGGTTGTTCCCGCCGCTGTTTCTCGACCGCCTGACCGTCGGCGAACAGACTGGCAACCTCGCCCCCAGCCTCCGGCAGATCGCGCAATCCTACCAGGTGAACCTCAGCCGCCGGCTCGATGTCGCCGTGCGCACCAGTTCCGGCCTTGTGCTCGCCTTCACGTTCGGCTTCGTGGCCTTCCTCGCCTACGCCATCGTCGTCGCCCTGCTCCAGGTCAGCGCCAGTTTCCGGCTGTGAGTCGCCGCCCAGTCCGTCAATTCAGGGCAACCCTACCCTGACCCCCTTTGCTTTCCCTTGTAGCACCTAGCGGCCAGACCCCCGTCGTCTTAGATAGACTTCCCGTGTTGCGACCCCCGGCTGATGTCAACTATTGGTTGACATCAGCGCCAGGCGAACGGCGTGGGGTCGCGGCGGCGGAGCTTACCTAGCGGAGCCGGTCTTCGCCACCCAGACAATCAGCCGGCCATCTGCCCACACCTGACTGCGGAAAAACCGGGTAATTGACTGCCGCGCTCACGGGCTGGGCTTCGTGATCTGCGTGGCGGAGATTTGCAGGGTCGCGTTGAGGGTGCCGGCGGCGGCCCGGTCGGTCTGCAACGTGATCGACTCGAGGTTCAGGTAGGGGGCCTGCTTGGTGAGCTCATTGTAGAAATTCAACAGCGCCGGTAGGTTCGTGCGGCGGAAAGTGACCTTGGCCGTGTGGTAGGCAAACTGCGAGGTGCGTTGCGTCTGCGGCGACTCGATCGCGAGGCCGAGCCCGGCGGCGGTCGCCAGCGAATTGACCGCCCCCACCAGCTTCGTCGCATCATAGGTGCGCGTGGGGTCGAGATTGCGGACGGCGGCGGCCGAACCGGCCTCGATCTCCGTCCGCCGGTCGAGCCAGAGTTGCTGCGCGGCCACGGCGGTCGACGTGGAGCGCCAAGCTCCCACGCGGGTGCGCAGCCGGCCCGCCGCGCTGCCGAGCCAGATCAGTGCGGCCAACCCAACGAAGAGCGTGACGAGCACCTGCTCGCGGCGAAGGCGGCCTTCGAACCAGCGTCTCATGGCGCACCTCCGGGGCCGGGGGCCGCGTCGGCCTTGAACGCGACGGTCAAGCCAAAGGTCGTGACGCCATCGCGGGCGCGGAGATCGCGGATCTCCACTTTGTCGAGGACGGCCAGGTTGCGAAGCGCGGTCTCATAGGCGCCGACATCGTCGGCATTGCCCGTCTGGGCCTCGATCTCCAGGGCGTTGCGACCGCTGGTGCCGGTGCGGGTGAACGAAATGGAACGCGGCCGCGCGTCGTTGACGGCGGAGAGCATCTCGAAAAACCGCAGCCGCCGGTGCGTCAGCTCGTCGATGCGACTGGCCAGCCCGTGGGCGGTCTCAAGTTTTTCGACCACGGGGGCCTGGGCCGTAAGGCGCGCCTGTTGGACGCGGTCGAGGCCCCAGAAGGAGAGTGCGCCGAGCTCGAACCCGAGCGCGAGCACCGCCGCCTGCAGGCCCGTGCGCAGCACCCGCCAGATGAATTCGCCCCGGCGGCGGTCACGGCGGCGGCGGTCGAGGAAGGCGCGGTCGCGCACATCGAGCGCGTCCTGTTCGCGGTGGGCGACGGTGGTGGCGGCGAGGACGTGGCCCGTCGGGTCGACATGGGCAAAGACAAGGTTATCGCCCTCGCGGCGGGCCTGCGGTTTTCCGCCCAACCACGTAACCGGGGCGTCGGGCAAACCGGCCCGGGTCGCCAGCTCGGCGGCGAACTGCCGGCGCTCCTCCTCCGTGGGGGGTGCGGCACACGCGCGCGCATGCACCGCGACCGGCCACGCGGCCTGACCGGCCGCCCAGGCGGCGCCGGCCAGCTGGTTCTCGCCCACGTGAATCAGCAGGGCCGCACCGACCGGCGCCAGACCGAGCAGCGGCAGCAGATCCGGCACGGCGAGCTCCGCCCGTTCCCAATCCGCCGTTTCCTCCGCGCTGAAGCGGCGGCGGTGCGCCGCGTAAACCAACGCCGAGGTGCGGTCCGGGGCGACGCAACAGCCCCAGTAGAGCTGCGCGGGGGGAAAGGGCGCCAAGCCTTCGAGCGCCAGTGCGGCTTGCCCGAGCGCCGGCAGGTCGGAGACCAGGGGCACCAACCGCAGGAAAAAGCGATCGGACGGGACAAATCGTGCCGTCACCGGCGAACGAGAGGTGAATTTAGGCAGCAGGCGCATCGGGCGGGGGCGGAGGATCAGGCAGGGTGTTCTCGGAAAACTCTAGCACCGTGAAGGGATAGCGCAACGTATTCGCAGCGGGCGCCGGGGGAGCGGGCGGCGCACCTGCCGGGGTTGAGCCCGGCGGCGTGGCGGCGGCGAGCGGTGCCGGCAGTTTCGCCTGCCCCGCCCAGGTGACGAGCGCCGACAGCTTCAATTGCGCGGCCCCCTGCCGCGCCGTCACGGAGATGCGCAGCAGCTGGATTTGCGCGCCGAAGTTGCGGGTGGCGGCATTGCCCACCTGCCGGCGCGCCTCCTGCAGCGAGCGGAGGTAGGGTCGCGCCTTGGTCGCGCTGACCGGCGTCGTCAGGTATTTTTGGAGCGACGTGCTTTGGGTGGCGTCCCAACCCGAGGCGGTGAGCACGGCCGGTCCGGCGGAGTTCAGGTTCGTCGCGGCGAAGTCGTAGAGCGAGACGGCGCGCTGAAATTCCTCCCACAGCGGTTTCGGCCGGCCGTCGGTCTCATAGAAATAATCCCGGGCCACCGCGATGGCCGCCAGTTCGTCGAAGGAGCGGAGCGAGCGGAAAGGCGGCTGCGCAGACGGGTCACCGTCCGCGTAGGCCCGCGCGCTGGTCGCGGACTCGGCGGCGACATGGCCGGGGCGCATCCAGACGAGGAGGGCGTCGGCCACGCGGGCGGCCTCCGGCGCGACGAGACCCAGTTGGACCAACAGGGTGTTCAGCGTGTCGGCGTTGAGGCGCGGCAGGGAGAGCTTGGCGCTTTCATCCTCAAAAGTCACCGCCACCGTCACCCCCTCACGCGGCGTGTAACCGGCGTAGGCCAGCGGCTCCTCCCATCCCTGGGTGGGCGCATACAGTCCGCCGTCAATCGTGCGGAAGTCCATCAAGGCGGCCAGCGTGGTTTCGAGCGCGCCATGGGCATCCGCCCGCAGCCGGTCGCGATCCGCCAGCCGCATCGCGATCAACAGATCGGGGCTGCCGGTCTCGATCAACCGCGTGAGCAGCAGCGAGGCAAACAGCACGGTCACGAGCACGACGACCAGCACCGAGCCCCGGCGCGGGAGGTTCGCTAAGCTGGAGGCAGGACTATCAGTCCCGCAGGTTGCCGGCTGCGCAGCGCATGCCTCGCGGGACTGATAGTCCCGCCTCCAACGTCCGGCTATTGGATGATGCAAGGCCATGCTCAATAGACCGGCAGGCCCTCCGGGTTGACCGCCAAGGGGATGACTTCCTCAAACTCCTGCCCGTTCCGCACGAAGCGCAGCCGCAACCGACGGGGCAGCTGCAGAGTCCCGGCGCCGTCTTCCTGCAATTCCTCCTCAATCGACCAGCGGTCCGTCCCGGCGTCGTAATAGTCGTAGGTCAGCGCCGTGACAAAGGACGAGACCACGGTCATCCGCGGATCGGCCGTGGCGAAATCCTCCTCCAGGCGCGATTTCCAGTAGAGCACCAGCCCCTCGTCCGGTCGCCAGGCCAGGGCGCAGCGCACCTCGGGCAGCGGCCGGTCCGGCCAGGTGAAGAGCCGGTCACCGGCCGGCAGATCGAAGACCAGCAGCGCGGCCGTGCTGTTCTCCGGCAGGCGCATTTCCGCCGCCGCCGGGGCGCCGGCATTCACCTGACTGGCGCGGACGTTGAGCGTGGCCGTTTGCAACATTGCATCCAGATGGCGGGTGACCGCGCGGGTGTGCTGGGCAAACACAAACCGGTCGTGGTTCTTCGTGGACGCCTCGGTGATGGCGAAGACAAACTGGTTGAGCGCCGCCAGCAGCGCCGCCAGCAGCGCGAGCGCGAGCAGCACTTCGACCAAAGTGAACGCCGTTGTGCTCCGGGGCTTCATTCGCTGTGGGTCCGATACCCCGGAGCTTCAGCCTTCGCCGAGCCTATGGCTGACAGGTGCTCCGGTTTGGTTGAGGTGTAGCCACGAGCGTGAGTGAGTGGAGTCTCGTCCACTCGCTCACGCTCGTGGCTACTTTGGAGATCAAGGCGGTGGTGATGTTTGGGCATGACGGGTTTGGTCAAATGTCCCGGGGCTTGTCCCGAGGATGTTTACTGATAGGTGCGTTTGGCGAGCCGGCTCCGGGCCTCCGCGCGCAGCGTCTCGCGATCCGCGGGCTGGGACCAGGTCGGCCGCAACAGCCGGCTGGTTTCCGTGATCATGGTTTCTTTCCCGTCTTCGCTCGCCGGCAGTTCGATCTCCACGGTGACCTCAAAAAGATCCGCGACCGGGGTCGGCGTGACCGTGGCCCGCCACCGGGCCCGGCGCTCGTCCGGCAGTTCCAGTTCGTGCCAGGCCGTGACTTTCTCGCGCGCGGGTTCGGCGCACAGCGCTTCCCGCACCAGCCGGCGGTCCGCGGCGCTGGCATCGCGCTGCAACGCGGCGTGCTGGGCGGAAAGCACGTTGAGGTAGGCGGACGCCAGCACGAGGCCGGTCAGGGCAAAGATCCCGAGCGCCACCAGCACCTCAAGGAAAGTGAACCCGCCTACGTCCCGCCGGTGGCGGAACTCCGGCGCGACCGGCCCGCCTCCATCCTGCTGAAGGTTGTCGAAGGCTTGCATCTCAGCGGGAGCGCTCCTTCGCGCCGGACGCCAGCACCGTGCAGGTCCAGGGATCGATCAGCAGCCGCTGGCTCCGCTCCCCGCGCACGATCTCCAGCCGGAAAGGATCGCAGGTGCCGTCGGCGTAGAACCGGACGCGGGCGACCGGCTCTTCCTGCAAGCGGCCGCCAATCAGCGTGGAGGATATTTTCGACGGAGGCAGCAGGCGCACCGTATCCTCGCCGGCGAGGTTGGCGCGACCGGCCTCCCAGTCCAGCACGCGGGTCTTGTCATCCACCCGCAGCTCCAGGGTGCGGCCGGCCAGGACGGCGCTGTGGCGGGCGCTGGCGAGGGCGCTGAGCGCCGTGTGTTCGACGTCCTCCCGGCCGATCGCCCGCAACAGGGCGCCGCTGCTCCCGATGAGCAGGGCGCTGACCAGTCCGAAGATCGCCAGCACCACGACAATTTCCAGCAGCGTGAACCCGTCTTCGCCTGACGGCTTCGACGCGGCGAGCCCGCCTATGTCTGATGGGTTCGGCGAGACGAGTCCGCCTACGTTCCGCCTACGGCGGAACTTCGGCGCGACAAGCCCGCTGGCGCCTGACGGCTTCGACGCGGCGAGTCCACCTGCTTCCCGGCCCGGACGAAGCTCCGGCGCGACAAGTGCAGTGGAGCGGTGCAGGCCCCCGATGGCGCTGCAGCGAAACATCACCAGTTGCCGATATCGTCGGCGGTCTCGGCCACCTTGTCCGGACCTTTGGAATAAAGGTCGTAGCCGCCGGCGTTCTTCACCCCGGGGTAGCGGTATTCATAAGGCTGGCCCCAGGGATCGGCTGGCAGCTTGCCGCCGGTCACATCCATATAGGGGCCGCGCCATTTTTCGGCGACGCTGGTGGGCGCGGCGACGAGCGCGGCGAGGCCTTCAGCGGTCACAGGATAATCACCGAGATCAATGCGATAGCGCACCAGCGGGGTCTTCAGCGAGTCGCGCACAAAGATGCGCGCCACGGCCTCCTGGCTCTGGCCGAAAATCCGGTCGGTGTTGGTCACGACCAGCCCGACGAGCAGGCCGATGATGGCGAGCACCACCAGGATCTCGAGCAGGGTGAAACCGCGCGAGACCCGGCGGAAGGAATGGGCAGGACGCATCATGGGGAAAACGGATCAGGGTTGCGGGCGCTCGCGCGTCGTCTGGTTGTTGGCGCGCTCGGCGCGCCGGCGGCGAAATTCCTGGATCATGGCCTGCGCCTCGGGCGGGAGGCTGCGGATGACGGCGGCGGGGTCCACCCCGTTTTCCAGCCGGGCCCGAATCTGGTCCCGGATCTCGGCGCGGCGGTCACCATTGCCGGGCTCGGCGGGATTTTCCGGGTTGGGCGCGGCGGGCGGCGGCGCGACCGCCGAGACGAGGGCGACGCGCGCCTGCTTCAACGAGAGGGTCAGGGGCCGGCCCGCGCGCGTCAGCTGAATCTTGTCGGTGCTGGCATCGTAGGCCTGAACCTCGAGGCCGGGCGCCCGGCCGTTCACCGCGATCCACTGCGAAGTCTTGGTGGCGGGGTTGTAGAGGTTGACGAGATACACCCCCTCCTCCTGCACCACCCCCCGGAATTCGAGTTCATCGGCGGCAGCCGCGGTGGGCGCCGTGGCCTGCCCGAAGGGTGAATTGCCGGTCAGGGACTGCCATTCGGTCCCGCAGAGGGGCCCGGCCCCGGGCAGGAGCAAGGCCGGGACAAAACGGAGGAGGATAAATTTGCGGAGCATGCGCGTCCTGGCCACCAGGCAAGCCCAGTGACGGGTGCCATGCTTGCAAGTTACCCCGGCCGGCCGCGAGGAGAAAAACCGGGCGAGCCCCGCCCGGCGATTCAGGGCGCGGGTTTCTGCTTCCGGGCCATCTGCTTCTGCCGCAGGCGCAGCAGCGCCAGCGCACCGAGCGCGCCGAGAAAAACCGGACTGGCCGCGCCGCCCCCGCCGCCGCCCCCGGAAGAGGGGGCCGGGGTCGTGGTGGGCGTAGCGGGTGTGGTGGGCGTGGTGGGCGTCGCCGGCGTGGTGGGCGTCGCCGGCGTGCTCGGCGTGGTGGTGGCGGCGGAGAACAGCCCGAGGCTCGGCCGGCCCCCGAACCGGCTGCTGAAGGCCGGCAGGACATAATCCATGTTGCTGTCGCTCACGCCAAACCACGACAGCAGGTCGCGGGCATACTCGTCCACCGCGATGCCCGGGATCAGCCGGCCCTGGCCGGTGTCGATCGTGGAGAGGTTTTGGAAGTCGGGATAGTGACCGGTGGCCGCGTGGCCGTAAACCTTGCCGCCGCCCACCGCCCCGCCCATGACGAAATGATTCCCGCCCCAGGCGTGGTCGGAGCCGTTGCCGTTCGAGGACAGGGTGCGGCCGAAGTCGGAGGCGGAGAACAGCGTGACGCGGTCGGCGAGGCCGATCTCGGTGAGCGCCGTGGAAAACATCCCCACGGCCTGACTGACGGTGCGCAGCATGGTGAGCTGGTTGTTGAGCACCTCATCGTGATGGTCCCAGCCGCCGAGCTGCACGAAAAAGATCTGGCGCCGGGCGCCGAGGCGGCTGTTGGCCGAAATGATCTTCGCGACCATGGACAGGCTGGTGGCAAGGGAATTGCCCGCCGGCACGGGGGTGGACAGCGTGATGCCGCTGAGCGCCGTGGAGAACTCGTAATAGGAATCCACGGCGTCGCTCGTGCTCTTCGCGTAGGTCTGCTCGAAGAGATTGCGGTAATTCTGGTCCATGATGCTGTCCACCGCCTTGGTGCGCTGCGCGGTGAGGTTGTTGACCGCCGTGGGGCTGTAGCCGGTGAGCGCCGTGGCGCCGCTGGAGTTGACGCTGTAGGTGAAGGCGTCCCGGCCGGTGAGGAACACGCTCTGGCCGGAGAGCGAGATGTTCATCGAGACGAGGCTCGGGCTGTTGAGCGAGCGGATGATGTCGGCGGCCCGGCCGCCCCAGCCGACGGCGGTGCGCTGGTCGGGGATGCAGGTCTGCCATTGCTTGATCTGGTCGGCGTGGGAAAAGAGCGAGAGGGGCAGATACCGGTTGGCGCGGTAGTCCGCCAGGCTCATCGGCCGGACGAGCGAGCCGACATTGGAGACAAACGCGAGGCGTCCCGAGGTGAAAAGATCCCGCACCTCCGTCATGGAGGGATGGATGCCGAGGGTGCGGCCGCCGAGGTTGCCCGGCGTGATTGACAGCACCGTCTCCTTGGCGAGCGCGAGGTTGCCGCGCACCCGGGCATAGGCCTCGTATTCGCCCGACGTGGTCGGCAGGAGCATGTTGAAGGAGTCGTTGCCCCCGGCGAGGAAGAGGCAGACGAGCGCCCGGTAGTCGCCGGCGCCCGCCGACTGGGCCGAGAGCGAGTTGGCGAGGCGCAGCGTGAGCAGCGTGGAAAAAAGCGAGGCGGAGCTGACGGCGGCACAGCTGGCCTGGCCGAGGAACTGGCGGCGGCTGATCGCACGATCGGGAAGCGGAGGGGTGCTCATCGGGAACTATTTGAGGGTGGCGAAATCCGGCGAGACGACGACGAGATAGGCCGCGAGCCGCGCCTTGGTCAGCGCGAGGGTGCTGCCGGCGGGCACCATGGCCGCGGTGACGCCGTTGACGGCGTTGATGATGAGCGCGCGCGTGCCGCTGCTGAGCATGCCGTGGGTGAGCAACAGGTCGATGTTGTCCACGAGCGCGCCGGCATTGTCGGCCACCGCGGCCTGGGGACCGAGGTCGAGGGAGAAATTGCCGGAGCTGGTCTGGAGGAGGTTGTAGAGGGCGTTGGGCGTGGTGATGCCGAACACCGAGTTCAGGATCTGGAATTCCGGGCCGACTAGGCCGGCCGCACCGAGCACGCCCGGGGGCTCAAAGTCGGGCAGATAGAAATTGAAGACCGACGGCGCCGACAGCGGATACTGGCCGATGGTGGTCTCCGTCACGGCGCTGGAAAAATCGAAGGGCAGCAGCGTGCCGGTCACGCTGTAGCGGAAGGCCCGCAACACCTGGGTCGTGCGCACGAACGGCTCGCGGAGCTTGCCGTGCTGCGGATCGAGCGCGAAGGCGAGGTTGCGCGCCTCCGGGTCGAGCAGGATGGCCTTGATGACGGCGGCCAGGCTGCCGCGCTGGCCCGCGCCGTTGTTGGCAAACACGCCGGCAACCCGCGCGACGTAGGCATCCGAGGGATTGGAAGTCACCAGGCGCTGGATGAGCTGCCGGCTGATGAACGGACCGGTGTTGGGATGCTCCGCGAGGTTGTCCACGGCGTCATTCACGTCCTGCAGGCCGCCCTGATTGGCGGGCAGCGTGGGCTTGCGCACGCCGGGATAGCTTTGCAGGGCCTTGGCCCCGGCGTCGTGCTGCAGCTCCCACATCCGCATCGGGGCGGTGTAATTTTGCGCCGCGGTGGGGAAGTCGGCGCGGCCGGTCCCGGTGCCGGTGTTGTTGGTGCTTTCGTCGGTAAAGCCGGTGAAGACGCGGGCAAACTCGGTGATCTGGTCGTTGGTGTAGGCATCGAGCGGGCGACCCGTGCCATCCGTCTGGTAGGTGCCGTTGGCGTTGAGGCGATACAGGCCGATGGTGAACAGCTGCATCACCTCGCGCGCGTAATTTTCGTCGGGGCGCGTGCCCAGGGCGGCGTCGGCCTTGCGGTTCTTGTAGTGGCTGAGGAAACGGCCCATCATGGGATGCAGCGTCACGTCAGACAGCAGCTGCCGGTAGGAGCCGAAACTGTCGCGCACCAGCATGTCGTAGTAGCTGCTGGAACCCTCCTCGGCGTTGCTGATGGCGGAGATGTTGTCCGAGATGACAAAAATCTGGCTCAGGGCGTAGGCCACCCGCTGGCGCAACTGGTCGCCGCCCGAGATCATCACCTGGTTGCGGGCGCGGCGGTTGTGGGAGTTGGTGATGGTCGTGATCTGCCCGGAAGTCTTCGCCGCCACGGCGAGCGGGGCCGCGAAGGTGGCCGGCTTGGCGATCTCGCGGTCAATCCAGGCGTTGTAATCAAAGCCAAGGCCGCGCAATTCGGCGATACTCTCGGTCGTCGGCCCGAAGGTCGCCTGCGCGAGGAAACGGGAGGCGATTTCGTCCGCACTGAGATTGGTGTCCGGTGTGACCGTCTGCGCCGGGAGGGACGCGCTGAGCACCGTCAAGATGAGGATCAGGCGAAAGAGGCGGGGGGCATTCATGGCGGGGAACGGGGAGGGTTTGGCGCGGGCTCAGTCTGGGGCGTGGGCGCCGAGCCTTTCGCCGGCCAGCGGATGGCGCGACGACGGCGGACTTCTTCCAGGATTTTGCGGGCCTCGGGCGGGAGTTCGCGCAAAAAGTCCGGGACCCCCGGCTCGGCGTCGGGCGAGACCTGCTGGCCCGGCTCCAGGGGCTTGAGCGGCGTGTTGTCCTTCAGGCGCGCGACGGAGGCGCGCTTCAACGACAGGGTCACCGGCCGGCCGGCTTGCACGATGCGCAACTTGCCGGTCGCCTCGTCATAAGCCTGCACCTCGAGCCCCGGCGCGCTCCCCGGCACCGGCAGCCATTGCGAGGTTTTGGTAGCGGGGTTGAAGAGATTGACCAGAGCGATGTCCTCCTCCTGCACCAGCCCGCGAAATTCCAGCTCCCCCGCCGTCGCGCCGGTGGTGGTGGCCGCCGGCGGACCAAAGGGTGAATTGCCCGACAAGGCCTGCCAGTCGGCGGCGGAAATGGGCACAGCGAGCAGCAGCCCGAGCAAACCCAGCTGCGGGAGGTATCGGCCATGGGTTTGCAAGCAAAGCATGAGGGGGCACTAATTCACTCCGGATTCGGCTTAGTGACGCCGGCCAAGCTAGCTAGTTACCGCGGCTAGACACGAGGCGAAAACACGCCCTGTCCGCCGCATTCGCCCACCCCGCCCCGGGCACCCATTGCACGGGTTCACTGGGCGCCAGCCAGGGTCGGTGCTCCGTTCCGCCGATAGACGACGCCGTTCTTCATCACGAAGCTGACTTTCTCAAACTGGGACGTGTCCGTCAGGGGATCGCCCGGGGTGGCGACAAGATCGGCGAACAAACCCGGTTTGATCGCGCCGACCTGGTCGGCGGCACCGAGCAGATCCGCCGCGTTGCGGGTCGCCGCGAAGAGCGCCTCCATCGGCGCCATGCCGCCCGCGATCATGAGGCCGAAGTCCATGGCGTGATCGCCCTCGCCCAGATCGGTGCCGTAGGCGATGGCCACGCCGGATTTGAGTGCGAGGGGAAAATTTTTCTTCGGGAAAAGATCGTTGGCCAGCTCCTTGGCCGCCGTGCCGGGGGTCAGCATCTCCGGGTGATCACGCGCCGCGGCATAATAGACATCGAAGACCGCCAGGGTGGGCACGAGGTAGGTCTTATGCGCCTTCATCAGCTCAAAGGTCTGGGCGGTCGCGAAGGAACCGTGCTCCACCGAGTCAACTCCGGCCCGGACCGCCGCCTCGATGGCCTTGGCGGGGTAAATGTGGGCGGCCACCTTCATGCCGAGCGTGTGCGCCGTCTCGACCGCCACCCGCATCTCCTCGTCCGTCATCAACTGCTGGTGGGGATTGTCCCCGGTGGAGGCGATGCCACCCGACGGCATGAGCTTGATCACATCGGCGCCCCGGCGCTTGTGCTCCCGCACGCGCAGCCGCGCCTCCTCGGGGGTGTTGACGATGCCGTTGGTCCACCCGGGATGGCTCAGGCCGGCATCCACCCCGCTTCGCGGATCGCCGTGTCCGGCGGTCGGACCCAGTGCCTCAAGCGAGACCCACAGGCGCGGGCCGGAGATTTTACCGGCATTGATGGCATTGCGCACGGCGACCGTATCGTCGCCACCACCGACATCCCGCGCACTGGTGAACCCTTGTTGCAGCATCGCGCGGCAGAACACCGCGCCGTCAAACGCGCGGTCGATTTCGGAATGCGTGAGCCAGTCTTCCGTGGCGTTGACCTTGCTCGGCAGCTTGCCCGCGATATGCACATGGCAATCAATGAAGCCGGGCATGACAGTCTGGCCCGACAGATCGATGATTTCAGCCCCGGCCGGTGCCTTGAAGCCCGGCTCCACGGCTGTGATCCGATCGTCATGGATGAAGATGGAAACAGTCTTGCGAGGCGGGGCCGAGACTCCATCCAGCAGAACGCCGGCGTGGATGACCACATCCCGGGCGAGAGAAGACGTGGCGCAGGAGGCCACGGCGAACAGCAGAAATCGGCGGAAGAACAGTGGCGTGACACGCATGGTGCGGTGAGCGAAGGCCCGGGCCAATTCCCCGTCAACGAGATTTGCCCGCCCCGCGGTTCCGGCGCCGCAAGCGCGATTGACCTTCCCTCGCGGTTGCGGATGCTGGCCGGGCGATGCCCGACTTCCGCGCCTACGCTCCCGACGCCGCTGCCGACGCGGTGGAAATCAAACTCTCGCCCGAGGAGAGCCATCATTTGGCCACGGTGCACCGTTGCGGACGCGGCGATCCGGTGACCGCCTTCAATGGCCACGGTCGCGAGTGGATCACGGAATGCTTCGACGCCAGCAAGAGCGCAGCCGTCCTGCGCGTGAAGGAAACCCGCGAGGGAAAATCCCGCTCCTGCGAAATCACCCTCGGCCAGGCGCTGCCCAAAGGTTCGACGATGGACGACATTGTCCGCCAAGCCACCGAGATCGGCGCCACCCGCCTCGTGCCGTTGCTCAGCGAGCGCACGCAGGTGCACCTCGACGGCGACCGGGCGGAGAAGAAAATCGAGAAGTGGCGCACCACCGCGATCGAGGCCGCCAAACAATGTGGCAACCCGTGGCTGCCGGAAATCGCGCCCATCCAGCCACTCAACGCGTTCATTCCCTCGGCCAAAGAATATGACGTGAAGCTCATCGCCAGCCTGCACGGCGGGGCGACCACGCTGAGGAAATCCCTCGCCGGTTACACCGCGAAGCACGGCCACACCCCGCGCAAGGTGCTGTGGCTGGTCGGCCCCGAGGGCGATTTTTCCCCGGCGGAAATGACCGCGGCCATCTCCGCGGGCTTCCAGCCCATCACGCTCGGCCCGCTCGTGCTGCGCAGCGACACGGCCGCGGTTTATGCCCTGAGCATCCTGAGCCACGAATTGCAGACTGGCTGAGTTCACTTCCCCTATGAAATCCCCGCTGTTCCGTCGGGCGGCCTGCGCCGCTGTCTTGTTCATCACGCCATTCGCGGTGGCCCTCACCTCGCCGAAGGAGCACTTCGGCTTCACCATCGGTGACGATTACCAGCTCGCCACCTACACGCAGACCGAGGCCTATTTCAAGAAACTCGCCGCCGAGTCCGACCGCCTGAAACTGGTGGACATCGGCCCCACCGAGGAGGGCCGCCGCCAATACATGGTGATCTGCACCTCGCCGGCCAACCTGACCAAGCTCGACCGTTACCGCGGCATCGCCCAGCAGCTCGCCCGGGCCGAGGGCGTCACCGCGGAACAGGCCCGAGACCTCGCGGCCGAGGGCAAGGCGGTCGTATGGATCGACGGTGGCCTGCACGCCACGGAAACGCTCGGCGCCGCTCAGTTGACCGAGACGCTTTGGACCTTCGCCAGCCGCAATGACGCCGAGACGCTGCGCATCCTCGACAACGTCATCATCCTTTTTACCCACGCCAACCCCGACGGCCAGGAACTGATCAGCTCGTGGTATATGCGCCGGCCCGACCCGGCCACGCGCATCGTTGATCGCGAACCCCGGCTCTACCAGAAATACATCGGTCACGACAACAACCGCGACTTCATGATGACGAACATGAAGGAGTCGCAGAACATGGCCCGGCAGCTCTACCTCGAGTGGTTTCCGCAGATCGTCTACAACCACCATCAGTCTGCTCCGACGGGCACCATCGTCGCCGGCCCGCCCTACCGCGACCCCTTCAACTACGTCAATGACCCGTTGATCGTCACGCAGCTCGACGCGATCGGTGCCGCCATGCACAGCCGCTGGATCGCCGAAGGCAAGCCCGGCTCGACCATGAAGCGCGGCTCCGTCTTTTCCACCTGGTGGAACGGCGGCCTGCGCACCACGGTGTATTTCCACAACATGCTCGGTTTGCTCACCGAGACCGTGGGTAGCCCCACCCCGATGGAGATCCCGCTCGTGATCGAGCGCCAGCTCCCCTCGGGCGACCTGCCGATGCCGGTGCCACCCCAGACCTGGCACTTCCGTCAATCCATCGAGTATTCGCTCACCGCCAACTACGCCGTGCTCAACTACGCGGCCCGCTACCGCGACGAACTGCTCTTCAACCTCTGGCGCATGGGCGTCAACTCCATCGAGCGCGGCAGCCGCGACCACTGGTCCCTGTTGCCCAAGCGGGTCGAGGCCCTGCGCGCCGCCGCCACGACCGCCGCCAAACCCGGCGAGGACGATGACCGCGCCTTCCGCTTCTCCAGCCAGACCGGCAACATCATCCCCTCGAAGTTCTACGACGAAACCCTGAAGAAGCCCGAGCTGCGCGATCCGCGCGGCTACATCATCCCGCGCGACCAGGCTGACTTCCCGACCGCCGTGAAATTCATCAACACCCTCATGAAATCCGGCATCGCCGTCCACCGCGCCACGGCGGACTTCACGGTGGCGGAGAAAAACTATCCCGCCGGTTCCTACCTCGTGAAGACCGCGCAGGCCTTTCGGCCCTTCGTGCTCGACGCCTTTGAGCCGCAGGATCACCCGAACGATTTCCTCTACGAGGGCGGCCCGCCGATCGCGCCCTATGATTCGGCCGGCTGGACCATCGCCTACCAGATGGGCGTGAAGTTTGATCGTGTGCTCGACGCCATCGACGGCCCCTTTGCACGCCTGCCCTATGGCCAGCACCAGGATCCGCCACCCGGACAGATGGGCAAGGGCACCGGCGGCTGGCTCGTGAGCCATCGCGCCAACAACAGCTTCATTCTCCTCAACCGCCTCCTCCAGGCCGGCGCCGACGCCTACTGGCTAAAAACCCCGCCCTCCGGTTATCCCAACTTCGGCGCAGGCTCGCTCTACATCCCCGCCTCGGCGCTATCGAAGCCCGTCGTGGTGAAAGCCGCCGCCGAGCTCGGCCTCGACGCCATCGCCGTCACGGTCAAGGCCGTCGGCGACGCGCTCAAGCTCGCGCCCATGCGCATCGCGCTCTGGGACCAATACGGGGGTTCCATGTCCTCCGGCTGGACCCGCTGGCTGCTCGAGCAATTCGAGTTCCCCTTTGAAGTGGTCTACCCACAGCAGATCGACGCCGGCAATCTGCGGGCGAAATATGATGTGATCATCTTCGTCCACGGCGCCATCCCGCCGCAAAAATCGGCCGGCGCGTTGAGTCCGCGCTTAACCGACACCCTCATCAAAGTGCCCACCGGCGACGACCTGCCGGCGACCTATCGCGGCTGGACGGGTAGCATCACCGAGGACAAATCCATCCCCGCGCTGCGGGAGTTCACCGCGCAAGGCGGCAGTATCGTGGCGATCGGCACGAGCACCAATCTTGCCTATCACCTCGGCGTTCCGGTGCGCAATGCGCTCGTCGAGATGGGCCCGCAAGGCAAGGAACGCCGCCTGCCGCGCGAAAAATACTACGTCCCGGGTAGCATCCTGAGCGCAACCATTGACCCGGGCGCGCCCCTCGCCTGGGGCCTGGAGGCCACCGCCGATGTCTACTTCGACAACAGCCCCGTCTTCAAACTCCTCCCCGAAGCTGCGGCCAAGGGCGTGAAGCCGGTGGCCTGGTTCGCCAGCGCGGCCCCGCTGCGCAGCGGTTGGGCCTGGGGTCAGTCCTACCTTGATCAAGGCGTCGTCGCCCTTGAGGCGCCGGTCGGGGCGGGCAAACTCTACCTGCTGGGACCCGAGGTCGCTTTCCGGGCCGGCACGCACGGCACCTTCAAGCTGCTCTTCAACGGCCTCTACCTCAGCACGGCCCAGCCGGCCAACTGAAACCCTCGCGTCGACTTCCACCCCCCACCAGCGGCGTTGGGGTGATGTCAACTATTAGTTGACATCAGCCGACGCGCCTTGGCGGCTAGGCGTGAGCGCGGGTGGGTTTCCAAAAATGTCATTGCGCGAAGGTCCTACAGGGGCCGCCGAAGCAATCCAGCTGGATCGCCACGGCCCGCCAGTGCGGGCCTCGCGATGACGGGCATTTTGAAAAAAGCCCTAGCTCCTATTTCCGGCTCGCGAGATACTTCGTGACGTCGTCGCCGGACACGCGTCCGCCGGGACCGGTCGCCGCGATGCCGGTGATCGTCGCATGATCGAGCCCGGCTTCCTGCGCCATCTTGATGGCGCGGGGGGTCCAAACGAGGTTGGAGGTTTGGGGTTTGAGGTTTGAGGAATCAGAAATCTGCCCTCCCGCCTCAGACCTCACACCTCGCACCTCCAAGTGCCGCAGGCTCTCGTCGTTCGTCTCCATCCGCAGGAACGGCTCGCCCGAGGTCAGCCGGCCGCCGTTCTGCGCCCTAATCGTGAGCACCGTGCCGTCGGCGGGAGATTCAAAATCGAACGCCGACTTGTCGCTCTCCAGCGCGGCCAGCTTCTGGCCCTTGGCGACTTTCGCGCCCGGCGTGACCGCGAGGTTGATGACCGTGAGCTCGCTGACAGTGGCGCCCATCGAGGGCACGGGCACATCAATGATGAAAGTGGACATGGGAATTTTTATTGCCGAACCGCCTGCCACACGGCGACGCACGACGCGATCAGCGCGGGCAGCTCCGCCGTGGGGATCTGGTTCGGCCCATCGGAAATCGCCTTCTCCGGATGGGGGTGCGTCTCGATGAAGAGCCCGTCGGCACCGGCCGCGAGGGCCGCGCGGGCCAGGGGCGGCACGAATTCGCGACGCCCGCCCGTCTTGCCGCCGGCGGCGCCGGGCAGTTGCACGCTGTGCGTGGCATCGAACACCGTCGGAAACCCAAACGTCTTCATGATGCTGAAGCTCCTCATGTCCACGACGAGGTTCTGGTAACCAAAGGTCGTGCCGCGCTCGGTCTGCCAGACTTCCTTCGCCTTGGCGTCCCGCAGCTTGGCCGTGACGAACTCCATCTCCTGCGGCGAAAGAAACTGGCCCTTCTTCACGTTGACGACCCGGCCGGTGGCGGCGGCGGCCAGCAGCAGGTCGGTCTGCCGGCAGAGGAAGGCGGGGATCTGCAGCACATCGCACACCTTTGCCACCGGCGCCGCCTGCTGGCGTTCGTGGATGTCCGTCAGCACGGGAAAACCGTAATCCTTCTTCATCAGCGCGAGCAGCGCCAGGCCCTCCTCCATCCCGGTGCCTCGGCCGGTGCCGAGCGAGGTCCGGTTGGCCTTGTCGAACGAGCCCTTGAAAACAATTTTCAGCTCCGGGTGCTTCCGGCCGATTTTCGTCAGCGTCTCGGCCGCGGCGCGGCAGACCTTTTCGTTTTCCAACGAGCAAGGACCGGCGATGAGCAGAAGTTTTCGGGGATCGAAGAGCATGGTAGGAAAAAGCTGAAGAACTGAACGGCTGAAAGGCTGAACTTGCTTCGTGGCCGAATCCTTCCGGGCTTCAGCCATTCAGCTTTTTTGTCCTTCAGCCCTTCCTCCCCTGGTGCTTGATCGCGGCGCCGATGAAGGCGGCGAAAAGCGGATGGGCCTTGTTGGGCTTGGACTGGAACTCCGGATGGCACTGCACGCCGAGAAACCACGGATGGTTCTTCAACTCGGTGATCTCGACGAGGCCGCGCTTGGGATTCCAGCCGCTGAACACCAGGCCGGCCTTCTCCAGGCGGGCGACATAGTCGTTGTTCACCTCGAAGCGATGGCGATGGCGCTCGGAGACGACATCCTTGCCGTAGGCCTTGCGGGCGAGCGAGCCGGGCTTGAGTTTGCACTCGTAGGCGCCGAGCCGCATCGTGCCGCCCTTCAGGACGACATGCCTCTGCTCGTCCATCAGCGCGATGACCGGATGTGGCGTCTTCAGGTCGAACTCGACCGAGTTGGCGTTTTTCAGGCGCAGGACGTTGCGGGCGTATTCGATCACCGCCACCTGCATGCCGAGGCACAGGCCGAAATAAGGCAGCTTGTTGACCCGGGCGAAACGCGCGGCGGCGATCTTGCCCTCGATGCCGCGGTCGCCGAAACCGCCCGGCACGAGGATGCCGTCGAGCTGCTTTAACTTGGCGAGCCCGGCCTTCGACTCGAGGTTCTCGGCGTCGATGCGGATAATTTTCACGCGGGCGTGGTTGGCGATCCCCGCGTGGCTGAGCGATTCGTAGACCGATTTGTAGGCGTCCTGCAGCTCGATGTATTTGCCCACGACCCCGATCCTCACCTCGTGCTTGGGCGACTTGATGCGGCGCACGACCTCGGCCCAGATGTTCTTCGGGTTGGCGCGGGTCTTGAGCCCGAGCTGCTGCACCACGAGCTGATCGAGCCCTTCCTTCTGCAGCATGATCGGCAACTCGTAGATGGAGGACTGGACGTCCATCTCCTCGATCACGGCCTTCGTCGGCACGTTGCAGAACATGGAGAGCTTCTCGCGCATCTCGGGCGTCATCGGGTGGTCGCACCGGCACACGAGGAAGTGCGGCTGGATGCCGATCTCGCGCAGCTTGGCGACGCTCTGCTGCGTGGGCTTGGTCTTCAGTTCGCCCGCGGCTTTCAGATAGGGAATGAGCGTGACGTGGATGAAAACGCAGTCGTTCCGACCGATCTCGAGCGCAAACTGCCGCATGGCCTCGAGGAAAGGCAGGCCCTCGATGTCGCCGGTCGTGCCGCCGATCTCGGTGATGAGCACATCCACGCCCTTGCCGCCGCCGTAGATGCGCTTTTTGATCTCATTCGTGACGTGCGGGATCACCTGCACGGTTTTGCCCAGGTAGTCGCCGCGGCGTTCCTTGGCGATGACGGCCTCGTAGATCTGACCGGAGGAAAGGCTGTTGTTCCGTGAGAGCTGGCCGGACGTGAAGCGTTCGTAGTGGCCGAGGTCGAGGTCGGTCTCCGCGCCGTCGTCGAGCACATAGACTTCGCCGTGCTGGAAAGGGCTCATCGTGCCCGGATCGACGTTGAGGTAGGGGTCGAACTTCTGGATGCGCACCTTGAGGCCGCGCATCTCGAGCAGGGCGCCGAGCGCCCCCGCCGTGAGCCCTTTGCCCAAGGAAGATACGACGCCACCCGTGACGAAAATATACTTCATCACCCAAGGTAAAAACTCCCCCGGATGCATACACAAGAAAAAGGTGGGCCGATGGGCGTGTTTCCAAAATGTCATTGCGAGGAGGGGCAGAAAGTGACCCGACGAAGCAAACCAGCTGGATCGCCACGGCCCGCTGCTACGGGCCTCGCGATGACAAGTCATTTTGCAGACCGGTATCGGGGTGTTTCCGCCGCGAAACTCCCGCAAAATAGTTTGCCGCTCCCCCGCCCCGGCCCATCCTCCCGGCGTGCAGTCCAAACCCTCCCTCCTTGCCTGGATCACCTGCGACGGCGTCCACATCGACCCCGCCTCGGGCAAACACACCATCCTCGGCGTGTTCTCCAACATCAAGGCCCGCTCCTTCCCGGTCATGCACCCCTACATGGTCTGGTTCCTGACCCTGACCGACGTCCAGCCCGGCACGCACCAGATCAAGATGTCGATGGGCCTCGACCCCACCAACCCCGCCGAGCTCCTCCACCGCGAGTTCGAGTCCCAGAGTCCGCTGCACCGCATCAACCTCATCAACGAGCTCCGCAACCTCCGGTTCGAGACGCCCGGCGACTATTCCATCGTCATCGAGGTGGACGACGACCCGATCCTCGCCACCAGCCTGACGGTGAGCTGAGTCCGCTGCTCATCCAACTGAAAAATAATGGCCACATAAGGCTCAAAAGGCTCAGAATTCCGGGATGATGAACCAATCCCAAATCTTCCAGCTCTGCGCCACCATCCGTGAAACCTCTCTCGCGGCCCACCGTTTCCTTAGGCACGGGCACGCCGAGAAAATCTACGAGAACTCCCTGGCCAACCGACTGAGGAAAGCCGGCCTTAATGTCCGCCCGCAACATCCCCTCGCCGTTTACGACGAGGACGGAAGTCTGTTGGGAGATTTATTCGCCGACCTGCTGGTCGAGAACGAACTGATCGTCGAATTAAAGGCGGTTCGCCAGTTGGTGGACGAACATACGGCTCAGGTGCTCGGCTATCTACGGGCCTCGCGCCTCGAACACGCCATGCTGATCAACTTCGGTTCCCCGGTGATCCAATTCAAGAAGTTCATCTTTAATGAAGAATTCGAACCAAAGCATTAGGCTGGTTTTCTTGTGCCTTCTGAGCCTTATGTGGCCATTTTGGAGTATTAAGGTTAACCCCATCCATTTTCATGTCCTCTCCGTCGTTTGATCTCATCGGCATCGGCAATCCCATCATGGACCTGCTCGCGCACGTCCCGGAGACGTTTCTCACGGCGCACGTCGCCGGCGAAAAAGGCGGCATGGTCCTCGTGGACGACCAGGATATCGCAGCTCTCGTGGCGAAGCTCGGCACCGACTACGGCGTGACGCCCGGCGGCTCCGCCGCCAACGCCGTGCTCGCCGCCGCCAAGCTCGGCCTGCGCACGACCTTTCTCGGCAAGATCGGCGGCGACATCACCGCCCGCGACTACCGCGCCAATTTCACCGCGGCCGGCGGCGACGGCTCACGCTTCAAGCACGCCACCCTGCCCAACGGCCGCTGCCTGTCCCTGATCACCCCCGACGGCCAGCGCACCATGCGCACCTGCCTCGGCGCCGCCATGACGCTCAGCCCTGACGAGGTCACACCGGCGGATTTCGCCGGCGCGAAGCACGCCCACATCGAGGGCTACCTGCTCTTCAACCCCGCGCTGGCCGACAAGGTCGCCACCACCGCCCGCGCCGCCGGCTGCACCATCAGCCTCGAGCTCTCCTCCTTCGAGGTCGTCAACGTCGCCCGTGACTGGATCCTCGCCCAGCTGAAACAAGGCGTGGACATCGTCTTCGCGAATGAGGACGAAGCCCGCGCGCTCTTTCAAAAAGACGCCGCCTACGACACCTACGCCCGCCAACTCGCCAGCTACGGCGGCATCGCCTGCGTGAAGATCGGCAAGGACGGCGCGTGGGTCGTGCGCGGAGCCGAGCTCCACCGCATCGCACCCGTCAAGGTCGCGCGCCTCACCGATACGACCGGGGCCGGTGATGCCTGGGCCGGCGGCTTCCTCTACGGGCATCTGCGCGGACTCTCCCTCGCCTCGTCCGGTGCCCTCGGCTCGGCCCTCGGCGCCGAATGCGTGCAACACCTCGGCCCGGCCATCCCCGACCACCAGTGGCCCCGCCTCCGCGCCTTGACCAATTCGCTGAGCTAAATCGGCCGCGTCGCGCGCAGCGCGCCGGCAATGCGCTTTGCCGCCTCCGCGTCTTGCGAGGCGTAGCTGAGGAAGACGGCTTTGGCGGAGTCGCTCATTTCTTCACCTCGGGCTTTTCCGGCGGGTGCGCCGCGCGCCAGGCCTGCGCCCGCTCGTGCGCCGCGCCCAAGCCAATCTGGTTCAACACCGCGAGGAAGCGCGGATCCTTCCGGACCGGATCGTAGAGCGGATCGTAAAGCGGAAACGGAGCCTGCGAATTCACGGATTCCACCTGCCAGGTTTCGAAAAACTCCGGCCAGCGGCCCAGTGCGGCCAGGGCCGCGGCCTTCATTTGCACGTCATAGCCCCGGCCCTTCTCGCGGTAGATCCGCTCCGCTTCTTCCCGGAAGCCCGCCATGGCTAGGATGCGGAAATAACGGGACGGCTGCCACGGGTCGCTGCCGGACAATTCCTTCCGGGCGAGGGCCAGCGCCTCTTCCATCCGCCCGTTCAGGGCGAGGGCGTGGGCCAGCACCATCTTGGGGCGCTGCCCATCAGGCTGCAGGGCCATGGCCCGCCGGGCGTGCTCCAGCGATTCAGCGGCATACCCGGTGTCGTGCAGGAATGCACTGCACGCCGAGGCGATGCTCGCCGACATGGGATCCAGTTCGGCGGCCCGCCGCATTTCCGTGCGCGCCTCCGGCACCCGGCCTTCGGCCCACCAGCGGATACCGAGCCACAGGCGCGCCAGGGCATAATTGGGATTCAACTCGATCGCGCGGCGGAAATCCCGAATGGACTCCTCGACCCGCCAGCGCGAGCCATTGAGCAGCCCGCGCACCGCCACCGCTTCCGGCAGGTTTGGTTCCAACTGGAGGGCGGACTCCAGGTCCTTCGCCAGCGATGCGAACACCGGCAGGTCCCGCTGGGTCCAGAGCCCGGTTTCCCGCTTGAAGCCCGCCCGCAGATAAAGGGTTTCCGCGCGGGCCGCGTAACCCCGGGCAAACTTGGGCGCCCGCTCGATCACCTGCGTAAACAATGCCTCGGCCCGGTCGAAGCTTTCCAAGGTGCGCAGGTCGAGGATCTGCCGGGCCGCGAGGTAAAGCCCATAGGTATCGGGATCGATGGCCGCGGCGGGGGATGCCGTCCCGAGCTTCAACGAAAGGTTGGTCGCGATGAGCCCGGCAATTTCCTCCTGCACGGCGAACACGTCCTTGAGGTCGCGGGTGAAGGTGGCGCTCCACACATGGAAGCCGTCCGCCGCCTTGATCAGCTGCGCCGTGATGCGGACCTTGTCACCCGCCTTGCGCACACTGCCCTCGACGACGTAGGCCACGCCGAGCTGCTTCGCGATCTCGGGGATGGGGACCTCCTTGCCCTTGAAATAAAACGCCGAGGTCCGCGCCGTGACCTTCAGGCCGGGGATCTTCGCCAGCACATTGAGCAACTCCTCGCTGATGCCGTCGGAGAAATACTCGTTGCCCTTGTCGTCGGAGAGGTTGGCGAAGGCCAGCACGGCCACCGACTTGGCGTCCGCCAAAGGCGTAGCCGCGGTGCTCCGCGGAATTGGCGCCGTGGCATCGTCGGCTTGCTCGACACGATCAGCTTCGGCAATCAGCCGCGCAAACTCCAGGTCACCCCGCAGTGGCGCCCAAATGGGGTTAAAGCGCAGGTCGGCCGCCGTGAGGTAGACCGCGTGGAGCTTGCTCGACAGCAGCACTGCAATCTGTCGCAGGGTCTCGGTCCGCTCCCCCAAGGCCAGACATGCCCGGCTGAACCAAACCGGCACGAGCACGCCGGACTGGTCGGCCCTGACCATCTGACGCACCGTCGGGAGCAGTTTGCGCGCTTCGGCGGTTTCGCCCAGCAGCGCGAGCAGCGTCAGCCGGCTGCCCAATGCGGTCAGGTTATTTGGGCTGGTCGAGAGACGGGCCTCAGTCACCTTCAGAGCCGCGCGCCATTCGACGGCTGCCGCGTCGGGCCGGCCGGCCTGGAACAACGCATCGCCGGCGAGGAGGTCGCGTGGCCCGTGATACCAATAGTCGTCGAGCCAGTCGCGCGGACTGGAACGGACGGCGGCCAGAGCTAGGTCGGGCTCGTCGCGGTAGCGATAAACAAGGTAAGCGAAGATGCAGGCCCGAGCATCCTCCATCTCCGACTGGGAAATGTCTTGGAGCAGCGCATAAGCGCGATCGCGATCGCCGCGCAGGGTAAGGGCAAAGAACAGCTCCATCAGCCGTGCCCCGGCATACGAACGCTGCGCGATTGCTGCGCCCAGCGTCCGCTCTGCCTCGGAGGCCCGGCCGTCGAACCAAAGATTCATGGCCTTGTCGTAAAGGGCCAGGGGGTCGCCTCCGGGCAGTGCGGCCGATTGTTCAAAGATCCGGTTGGCTTCCTCGTGGCGCTCAGGCACGTTGCGTAGCAACGATCCCAGTGCCCGCAACACTCGCTGGTCGCTGGGTCGTTCGCGGAGCAGTGCGCGCAAGGCGGCTTCCTTCTCCGCCACCTCGCGCACTCCGCCGATCATCGGCGCCGATGCCTGGGCAAATCGGGCCTCGAATGACTGCGGGTCGAGCCGCAGGGCAAGCTGCGTGGCTTCGCGTGCCTGTTCGCGGCGCTCGTCCGACAGATCCCACCCGCGCACCCGGAAACGCTGGTGCACTTGCGCGTAGGCGGCCCAAACCTCCGCATCGCCCCGATTCTTCGCAATGGCCTGTTTGAGCAAATCTTCGGCGAGCTTGAGGTCGTCCTTTGTCTCATCGAGTTGGAAGAACAATCGCCGTGCTTTCGCCACGAGTTCGCGCGCCTCGGAAATGGGCACGGTAGCCGGGGCCACCGCCACCGGCTTCGGCTCGGAGCGGTGCGCCGGCTGCCACAGCGGCCGAAAGGCATAGACCAAGGCGATGGTGAGCCCTGCGATCATGCCGAGATTGCGCATCCACGGGGCGTATCCGGTCCGCTGCTTTGCCTGCCCCGCCCTGTCTTTCATCCTCTTCTCACTCACCTCCGGCGGTCCACCACCCAGGAGCTTGCCCACGCGCGCCGCGAGTGACTCCGGTGTATCCTTCACCGACAGCCGCGTCCACTGCACGGCGCGGAATTTATCGGGCACGAACGCCCCGGCATCCGTCGTTTCATCGATCACCACCGGCAACAGGAACGGCAGATCGTCGTCCATGTGCTGCATCCGCTCGACCGCCAGCCGCCACTCCAGGCGAAAATACCCTTCGCGTCGCGCCTGCGTGCTGGCCGAGATGATGGGCACGAACAGTGCGCACGCCTTGATTTGGTTGCGGATTTTCTGGTCCCACGCGTCCCCGCCCACCAGTTCGTTCTGGTCGAACCACACCTCGACGCCCGCGGCGCGCAGCGCGTCGGCAATGCGCTTCGCGGCCTCCGCGTCCTGCGAGGCGTAGCTGAGGAAGACGGCTTGGCCCACGTCATTCATGGGGCCAGTAGCTCCAATCCACAGACCGTCAGTTCCAGACCTTGGGCTCGTTTCACATAGGAGCGGCCGGTGAGCGGCGTAAGCAGGTAGTTTTTTCCCTTCGGATAATACTCGCGGAAGGCCTTGAGCGCCGCCGTGTCCAACTCGTCCGCGCTCCATTTGCACTCGTAGGCGTCCACGGTGTCGCGGCCGCGCGCGCGCACAAAGTCCACCTCGCGCCCGGCCTTATCGCGCCAGTAGCGCACCGGTTCGCCGGGCCAATTCGCCTGGAACGCCTCCACCACCAGGTGCTCCCAGAGCAGGCCCCGGTCCGCCGGTCGCAGCGGATCCCAGCCGCGCGCAAAACTCACGAACCCGGTGTCGAAGGCGTAGGCCTTGGGCTGGCGCACGATCTCGCCCTGCCCACCACCATGAAAAGGTCGCACCAGGGTGAGCGCCTGCGTGATCTCCAGGGCCGAGAGGTGGCTGTCCACCGTCGCCCGGGATATCCCCAGCGCCGAGGCGGTCTTGGTCGTCTCCAACTGGCCGCCGCTTTGCCGCAGGACATATTCGAAGAGGGCGTTGAACCGGTTGATGTCGCGAAAAGCGAACAGGCGCTGGATATCGCGGGCGAAAAACGAATCAAGCCACTCGCGGTAGAACGACGGCTGCTTGGTCGGGGCCAGCAGCGCCGGGGGCAGGCCCCCGTGGTAGAGGCGGCGCTCCAGCGTCGCGCCAAACGCTGCCAGCTCGCCGGTCCGCACCGGCACGAGGTGCAGCAGCCGCTTCCGGCCGGTCAGCGTGTCGCGGAATTTCTTGCTGGCCGCGAGCGTGGACGAGCCCGTGGCCAGCACTTTCAGCTTGGGAAACTCGTCGGCGGCGATTTTCAGCAGCCGGCTCGGATCGCGCAGCTGGTGAATCTCGTCGAAAACGACGACGGGCCGGTCGCAATGGCGGAAGAACAGCACGGGGTCGCGCACCATGTCCTCGGTGGCCGGGAGGTCGCAGTTCACATAGAGGCTGCGCTCCGGGCCGAGGCTTTGCGCCAGCGTGGTCTTGCCCGAGCGGCGCACGCCCGCAAGCCAGACGATCGGGGCCTCACCCCACGCCTGCGCCAGACGATCCTGCCAGAAGGGACGGTCAATCATGCCAGTGTAGTTATCATCCGGTCTGACTATTTGTAAAGTATGATTTCACGAGTTTTGCCCGTTCAGTCTGGTCGAACCACCCCTCGACGCCGGCGCCGCGCGCCTCCGCGTCCGGTCTGCCGGCCGCAGCCGTGGCGAAAAAAAGCGGCGCCTGTGGCATGTGGTTCTGCCGGCACAAGACGCGTTATTATTGCCGGTTGGGCCGGGTCCATGCCAGCCCAAACCAGTGCGCGCCCGGCTGTTCGACCTTGAGTTTGACCCGGCCGCCGGCTTACTCCGGCCCACACACGACTGGTGGCTGCTCCCTTGGTTTAACCACGACTACCCCTACCCACCCATGAAGCGTTTCCTCCTCGCTCCCTTCCTCGCCGCCCTGGCCATGTTTTTCTGGGGCTTCATCTATTACGGCCTCAGCGGCATTCCCTACAAAGCCCTCGGCACCGCCGGCGATGTCGGCCCGGCGCTCCACGCCCTCTTCCCGGCCAGCGGCACCTATGTGCTGCCCGATCCGCGCGGCACATCCGAGACCTTGGCCGAGCAGATGAAGCGCGGCCAGCTCGCCACCGTGCATATCAATAAAAGCGTCAGCCCGGAGATGGACCCGACCGTCCTGGCCAAGGGCTTTGCGCTGGAGTTTGTCGTCAGCCTGCTGCTCGCCCTGATCCTCAACGCGGCCTTTGGCCAGCAGGACGTCTGCATCAGCCGGTTCAAGACCTGCCTCACCATCGGTCTGCTCACCACCCTGTTCGCCAACGGCGGCCAGGCCATCTGGTGGCAACAGGCCTGGGACTGGCACCTGATGACCATGCTGCACGACCTCGTCTGCTTCGCGCTCGCCGGTGCCGTGCTCACCTTCTTCTTCCGCGTGAAGTCGGCCGCGAAAGCCTGAGGCCCCCACTACTCTGCCGAGCCGCCATCGCCCGGATGGCGGCTTTTTTGCACCGACACTCTGGCTTGCGGGAAACATCCGGGGGGACCAGTGTCTCATCGTAGCCCCCCGATGAAACCCGCTGGATTCCATCTGCTTCCCCTGATCGTAGCCGGGTTGCTGGCCGCCGAGCAGCCGCCGACGATGGCACCGACCAGGACCTCGATCCGACTCGGACAGGAAATCCGCATTGCTTTGCCGCAGTATTCACCGCCGGCCAAGACCGTCGACCAGCCGAAACCCAGCGGCCCCGAGGATGACCCAAACGTGTTGGCCCTGCCGAAAGTCACCGTCACGGACCAGCGCCCGCCCGGCCATGACCCCGACCTCTGGTTCACCAACCTCGCGATCCAGCAAAAGGCCCTGGCCGCCTACAAGCAGTCCCTGTCGGATTTCGAGTGGATGCTGAACAGCTGGCATGTCCCGCTCTTTTCGCCCCCGGCCTCGGCCCGCGCCCGGGCCGCCTACGAGGACGGCAAGTATCGCGCCGAAGTGGAACGCCTGCAGAGCTTGATTGACCAGATCGACACCATAGATCCCAAGGCGTCGGCCGAGTTGCGGTTCGAACTGGGGGTCATGCGCCAGACGCAGGACTGGATGAAGCGCCCGGCCGGCATGGGCCGCATAAAATAGTATCGGCATCGGGGATACTTGCGGCCAATTGTCGGTCTAGATTAATACCATGAGACCGTCCGTCTTCGCCCTGGCCCTTTTCGCGATCATTTCCGTCACGGCCGCTGAGACCGTGCCCCCGCCCCCCGCGCCGGCCGCAGGGGCCAGCGTCCCCGCCGCCCCGGCACCATTGACCATGTCCGAAATGGAGAAACTGCTGGCGGCCGCGCGGCCCAAGTTCTCCCCACCCGCCGAGGCCCAGCCGGCCACCGAACCCGACCCCGACGTGCTGGAGCTGCCCAAGATGACCGTGAAGCAGCGGCCCCGCCCGCGGCTGGGCGAAAGCGTCATCCTCGGCCCCAAGGCCTTCAACGAGGAGCTGGCCAAACGAAACCTGAGCGCGCTCGACCGCAATCTCCTGAACAAGTTCACGCTGCCCTCCTGGTTGGGCGGAGTTTCCGCCGCCGAACGCGCGCGCGAGGATTACGAGATCGCGCAGAAGCGGCAGTTTATGAGTGACGTGCTCACGATTGCCAAGGCGGCCGAGCTGACCGACCCGGCCAACGCCAAGGCCCTGCGCGAAGCCGCCGCCAAGCCGTAGGGATTGTCCGTGGTTTTTGTGGGAGCGACCTTGGTCGCGACTTGTCGCGTGCCAGCACGCTCCCACAGAGCCCGCTTAACCGCCCGCACTTGAGCGTTGAGAGTTCGGCGTTGAAAGTTGAGCGTGGTCGTCACTTGCCCGTCGTGTCCGCCACCGAAGTCACCATCCTCCGCGAACTGCTCGCCGCCGACGCCGCCACCGTGTCAGGCACGCGGTTGGCCAAACAGCTCGGCATTACCCGGGTCGCGGTCTGGATGCAGCTGCAGAAGCTGACCCGGCAGGGGTTTGTCTTTGCGGCCCGCCGCAGCCGCGGCTACCGCCTCGTCAAAACACCTGTCACGCTGCATGCTGGACTGGTGCAGGCTTATCTCAGCGGCCGGCTGTGCTCTGTCCTGAACCCGTCGAAGGGTCCCGCGCAACTCATCTGCCTCGACACGGTGGACAGCACCAACAGCGAGGCCGAGCGCCTCCTCGCCAGCGGGGCCGCCGTGCCGCTGGTCATCCTCGCCGGCGCCCAGACCGCGGGCCGGGGCCGGCGCGGCCGCGTCTGGCACAGCCCCCCGGCCGGGAACCTCTACAGCACCTTTGTCTTTCGCCCGCGCGTCGAGCCCGCCCGCCTGCAGGACTTCACCCTTTGGATGGGGCTGAACATCTGCGAGCTCGTCTCCAATTTCGCCAAGATCGAACCCGGCCTCAAGTGGCCCAACGACCTGTTCGTCAATGGCCGCAAAGCCGGCGGCATGCTCACGGAGGCCCGCATCGATGCCGACCAGGTCCGCGACCTCGTGTTTGGCCTCGGCCTCAACCTCAACGGCCGCGGCGCCGCCCTGCCCCGGGAGGTCGCGCGCACCGCCATTTCGCTGGCCGACGCCGCCGGCACTCCGCTCGACCTCAATCGTTTCACCGCCGCGCTCATCGGCCGCGTCCTTTCGGCCTACGACCAGTTCATCGAAGGCAACCACCGCGACAAGTTTGCGGAGTTGTGGCAGCGCTACGATGTGCTGCGCGGCCGGCCCGTCAGTGTCACGCAAGGCACCCGCACTCTCGCGGGCACCGCGACGGGCATCGACAACGAGGGTTCACTCATTGTCCGGCTAAACTCCGGCCGGTCGGAACGCTTTCGCGCCGGGGAGGTCACGTTAGCCCGGGAATCCACCCCCGCCGTCTGACACGCAAGGCTTGCTCGCGGGACGGATTCTCCGTGTAAATATCCCCGCGGCATGGCCGAAATTCCCGACATCACCATAGAGGTCTCCCACTTGGTCAAAACCTACGGCGCGCTCACCGCCGTCAACGACCTGAGTTTCACCGTGAAGCGCGGCGAGATCGTCGGCCTGCTCGGCCCCAACGGCGCCGGCAAGAGCACCACCATGCGCATCTTGACGGGTTACCTTCCCGCGAACGCGGGATCCGTCCGTATCTGCGGCCATCCCGTGGCCAGCGAACCGGAGGCCACCAAGCGCCATGTCGGCTACATGCCGGAAAACAATCCGCTGCCCGACGATATGCGGGTCTCCGAATACCTTTGGTTCCGCGGCCGGCTGAAGGAGATGCCCCGCGCCAAGCTCCGCGCCCGCATCGACGAGGTCCTCGAACTCTGCGACCTCAAGCGCAACCGCCACCGCATCCTCGGCCGCCTCTCCAAGGGCAACAAGCAGCGCGTCGGCATCGCCGAGGCCATCCTCGCCGAGCCCGCCGTCATCATCATGGACGAGCCGACCATCGGCCTCGACCCGCACCAGATCATCATTGTGCGCGACCTCATCGCCAGTCTCCGCGGGCGGATGAGCGTCATCATCTCCAGCCACATCCTGCCCGAGATCGAGGCCACCTGCGACCGCGTGCTCATCATCAACGGCGGGCGGATTGTCGCCCAAGGGTCGCCCGCCGACCTGCGGCACGAGATTTTCGGCTCCACCAGCTACCGCGTCGAGTTTACCGGCGAGCGCGACACCCTCGCCGAGCGCTTGAAGGAGATCGAGCCCACGCTGCGGGTCGCGTCGCTCGGTGACTGCGGTCCTGATGGCTTCTGCACGGCCACCCTCGTGACCGAGTCCGCCACCGATCTCGGGGAGCAGCTCCTCACCGCCCTGCCGGCGCTCGGCTACCGGATCCGTTCCCTCGGCCGCACCCAACCCTCGCTCGAGGATGTCTTCCTCGCCGCCACGCGCCGCAGCTGGGATGCGCGCCTGCCCGATCAGCCGAACCACGCCGACCGCCGCCCGCCGCTGCCGAAATTCTGAAAGCTTGAAAGACTGAAAAACTGAAAGACTGAAACCCAACTCCATCATGTATTTTCCTGTCATCCTGAGCGCAGCGAAGGATCCATCGGCACCCACAAAGTCCTGCTGGATTCTTCGCTGCGCTCAGAATGACAAGCCGCTTTGATCCTTCTGTTCCGCCCCTTAGTTTTCAGCCTTTTCGCCCTTCAGTCCTTCCGCCTTTCCCCTGATGCGCCACTACTTCACCATCCTCTCCCACGAGATTCGCACACTGCTCTACAGCCCGAGCACCTACATCGCGGCCGTGTTTTTCCTGGGCGTCATGGGCTTCATCTTCGCCAGCATCCTCGATATCTATAGCAAGGCCCCGCAGGAGACGCCGCCCGCCGTCGCTTTTTTCCAGTTCTTCTGGTTCCCGGTGCTCTTCATGGTGCCGCTGCTCACGATGAAGACCATCGCCGACGAACGCCGGCAGGGCACGCTCGAGACGCTGCTCACCACGCCCGTCAACACGGCCGAGGTCGTGCTGGGCAAGTTCACGGCCGCCTATCTTTTCTATCTGGTGCTGTGGGGCTCGACGCTGGGCTTCCACTATATCCTGCAGCTCCACGCCCGCGACCTGCAGGGCCTCGACCCCGGCCCGCTCCTCGGCGGCTATCTGTTCATCGCCATCAGCGGCCTGCTCTTCATCGGCATCGGTATCTTCGCCAGCTCCATGACCCGCAGCCAGCCGGTCGCGGGCATCTTTACCGTCGTGCTGCTCATCCTCGTCATCCTCGGGCCGCGCTACCTCGGCGATCTCAGCGCCCTCAGCAACTCCTCCCTCAGCCCGCTCAAGGGGGCCCTCGAGTCCCTGCAGATTTCCACCCACGTCGAGGACTTCACCCACGGCGTCGTCGATACCCGGCAACTGTTCTACTACCTGACCGGCTCCACCCTCACCCTCATCTTCAGCATCCTCGGGGTCGAGGCCAAGCTGCTCAACAGCTGAGCCATGAATCTATCCGACAGCTTCCGGGCGGCCCGCTGGATCCGGTTCATCAACCTGCTGCTGCAGGCCCTGCTGTTCCTCGCGCTGTTTGCCGGCCTCAATTACCTCGCGCTCCATCATGCCTGGCGCTTCGACGTGACCGCCAACCGCCGGCACTCGCTCTCGCCGGAGACCAAGGCCTACCTGGAACGCGTCGAGCGCGACGTGGCGGTCACCGTCACGCTGACCGAGAGCGTCGATAGCGAGGAGATCGCCCAGGCCTATCGCGACATCAGCGCGCTGCTGCGCGAATACACCTACGCCACCAGCGCCAAGAGCAAGGGCCGGCTCAGCGTCCGCTTTGTGGATGTCTACCAGAACCGCCGCGAAGCCGAGGCGCTCGGCGTCGTCGACCAGCCCAACATCGTCCAGCTCTCCAGCGACGGCCATACCCGCCGGCTCATGCTCGACGACCTCTACCTCATCAAGAAGAAGATCAGCCGCGAGGCCTTCAAGGGTGAGGCCGCGATCACCGCCGCCCTCCTGGATGTTTCCAGCGCCGTAAAGAAAAAAATCTACTTTCTCGGCGGCCACGGCGAGATGTCGCCCGACAGTGTCGACGGCGCGCGCGGCCTCTCGCAACTGCGCGACCAGCTGCGCCAGCGCAATTTCGACCTCGGGGGACTCGACCTCGGCCTCTCGCGGCAGATCCCCGACGATGCCGCCCTGCTGATCGTCGCCTCGCCCCAGGGCCGCTTCCAGCCGCACGAAGAGGAGATGCTGCGGAATTATCTCACCACGCGCGCCGGCCGCGTCATCCTGCTGGTCGATCCCATGCGCCCGTTCGGCCTGGAGAACCTGCTCTTCGATTGGGGCGTGCTCGTCTACGACAACGTCATCTACGACACCGACAGCCAGTCCATCTCGGACAATGGCGAGCTGCTGTTGCGCCATTTCCTACCGCACCCCATCACGCAGGTGCTCATCGACAACAATCTGTATCTCCTGGTCGGCCCGACCCGCGTCGTGAACGAGGATATCGGCCGCTCGGCCGATGACGGGCTGAGTGTGAAGAAACTTGTTGCCTCCAGCCCCACGGCCTGGGGCGAGAGCAGCTACCGGCTGCGCATCCGGCCCGAGTTCACTCCCGGCCAGGATCTGCGCGGCCGGCTCGGCGTGCTCGTCATCTCCGAGCGGTTGAAACCCGCCAATCTCCCGCTCAGTGTGCTCGGCGGCCGGCTGGCGGTCTTCGGCACCGCCGACCTGGTCACCAATAACCGCATCATCAACGGTGGAAACTTCCCGCTCTTCCTCAACACCGTCAGCTGGACCGTCGACCGCGACACCCAGCTGAACATCCCGGCGCGGCCCATCGAGCGATTCCAACTCTCTCTCAGCCAGGAGGAACTTGTCCGCCTCCGCCTCGGTCTGTTTCTCATCGTGCCCGGGGTCGTCGCCCTGCTCGGTGTCTTTGTTTACTGGACCCGGCGGAATTAAACGGCTGAAAGGCTGACCCATCACAACACCCTCCCGCGCTCCACCCCAATCCAGCGGATTTTATCTTTCAGCCCTTCCGTCATTCAGCCCTTCAGCCCTTTCCCCCCGATGCGCTCCAAAGTCACCGTTGTCCTTCTTTTCCTGAACGTCGTCCTGTTCGCGTTTATTTATTTCTACGACAAGCCGCGCATCGATGAATTGAAGACCCTGGAGGCCCGCCGCCGCGTCTACGGCCCCGAGGTC
>JANNDM010000013.1:0-77258 GCA_031387725.1 Verrucomicrobiota bacterium
TTCTTCGGGTCCTTGTCGTAGATGCCGTCGACCTTGGTGGCCTTGATGATGATGTCGGCGTGCAGCTCGGAGGCGCGGAGGGCGGCAGTGGTGTCGGTCGAGAAATAGGGGTTGCCCGTGCCGGCGACGAAGATGACGACGCGCTTCTTCTCCAGGTGGCGCATGGCGCGCCGCATGATGAACGGCTCGGCGATCTGGTTCATCGGGATGGCGGACTGGACGCGGGTGTTGACGCCCATTTTTTCCAGGCAGTCCATGATGGCGAGGCCGTTGATGACGGTGGCGAGCATGCCCATGTAGTCGCCGGTGGTGCGGTCGACGCCGCGCTTGGCGCCCTGCAAGCCGCGAAAGATGTTGCCGCCACCGATGACGACGCACACCTGCACGCCCAGGTCATGAATTTCCTTCACCTGTTCGCACATCCGCTCGAGCGTGGCGGCGTCGATCGGCTCGGTGCCCTTGCCCCGCAAGACCTCGCCGCTCAGCTTCAGGACGATGCGCTGGTATTTGACGGCGGGAGCGGCGGCTTTGGTGGGCATGCCCGCACATAAAACGCCCGGGCAAAAGCGGCGTCAATGCCCGAGATGGAGGGGCGGAGGGACAACCCGGCCTTCAGCCGTCGCTCGTTGAGCTATGGCTGACAGGCTGGATGGGTTGAGCGCAGTGCGGGAAGCGCGTCAGAGGCCGCGCTCCACCCTCGATCTGCGGCAAAGTTTTGACAGGGTGGGGGCGGGCGCGCAGGCTTAGCGCATGAAATTCGAACACGTCGCCCTGAACGTCCCTGAGGCCCGCGCGATGGTGTCATGGTATGTAAAGAACCTTGGCCTGCAGGTGGTGCGGAAGGTGGACGGCGACGCGCGCGACATCCATTTCCTCGGCGACGAGACCGGCCGGGTGTTCCTGGAGCTGTATTCGAATCCGGTGGCGCCGTATCCCGATTACGCGGCGACGCACCCGCAGGTCATGCACGTGGCGTTTTTCGCCCCCGAGGCGGCGGCGGTGCAGGCCCGGCTGGTAGCGGCGGGGGCGAAACCGTTTTCGGACGACACGCTCGACGACGGCACCCGGTTGATCATCGTGCGCTGTCCGTGGGGCGTGGCCGTGCAACTGTGCCAGCGGGCGAAGCCCTTCCCGGGATTTTGAGCCGGCGGCGCTGGCGGCCGGCGCAAGCGCGCTAACTGCCGGGTGGTCTAAACCCCGAGGTGCCGGCGGATCGCCGCGATGATCCCGGGCGGTTTTTGGGTGCGGGTGTCAAAAGTGAGGGCGCCTTGCGGCGGCTCGAGCGCGGCGAACTGGCTCTCGACCATCCCGGCCTTCATGTAGTGACCGGTGCGCTGGGTCACCCGGGCGGAAATCGTGGCCGGGTCGCCGCTCAAATAGACCAGCACCGTCTCGGGCGCGCCGTCCATCAGCACCCGGCGGTATTTCTCCTTCAAGGCGGAGCAGGTGAACACGGCGCTGCGGCCGGCGGCGCGGCCGGCGTCGATCTCGGCGCGGATGGAGGCGAGCCACGGGGCGCGGTCATGATCATCGAGCGGGGTGCCGGCGGCCATCTTGGCCTTGTTGGCGGCGCCGTGGAAATCGTCGGCCTCGTGATAGGGCCAGCCGAGCGCGTCGGCCAGGCCGCGGCCGACCGTGGTCTTGCCGGAGCCGGCGACACCCATGATAAGAACAATATGCGCGGCAGGGGGCACGCCGGAGTTAAAGCAGCAATGGAGGCGGGGCGACGAGGCCGAAATTTGGCTTTGCGTGGCAGCGCCGCCGCCTATGCTCCGCCCCATGTTGAATCAGACCCGGACACTGAAATCCCTCTGGTCGGTGCGTCGGCCCAAGGTGACGGAGGCCACCGTGCTGCTGGCGGCGGCGTGGCTCGTGCCGGTGCTGGTGCATCTGATCCCGTGGCACGGCGAGCGGCCGCTCGGGGTTTATCTGCTGCCGGTGTTCTGGACCGCGCTCGTGGCGGTGCAGGTTTACGGTCTCGGCTTCGCCCTCTTGGTCGGACTGGTCACGCCGGTGATCAACCTGGCGCTCACGGGCCTGCCTGCCCTCGGCCGCATCGGCCCGATGGCCTTGGAAGTGACGGTGTTCGTCGGCGTGGCGGCGGTGCTGGCGCGAAAAGCGCCGTGGTCTTTCCTGGCCGGACCGCTCGCCTATGCGGCGGGCAAGGCGGTCACGATCGGCGTGCAGTGGCTCGTGCCGGCTTTCGAGTATCACCGGCCGCCGCTGGAACATTGGCTGTGCTCGTTGCAGAACGGCCTCGCCGGCCTGCTGGTGCTGCTGGCGATCAACCTCGGGTTTGCGCTCTGGGCGCAACGGGGCGGCGACTGGGAGAAGGAATAAGGTTTCGCACCCGGCGGCCACTGGTCCGACCGGCTGGGGCCAGTGCCCATTTGACGCAGGAAATCCTTGGCGGGCAGGCCCACCCGGGTGATACTCGGCGCCTCCCTTGAACACTTACCTCGAATCCCTGTTCTCGCTCCAAGGCAAGGTCGCCGTCGTCATCGGCGGCACCGGTGAACTTTGCGGCGCCATGGCCGTGGGCCTCGCCGGCGCGGGTGCCGAGGTCGTCCTCGTCGGCCGCAGTCTCGAAAAGGCCGACGCGCGCCTGAAGAAGATCGCGGCGGCTGGCGGCCAGGCCTGGTTCCATGCCGCCGAGGCCACCAGTAAGGCCGAGGTCGAGGGCCTGCGCGACGCCGTGTTGAAGCGCTCCGGCCGCATCGACATCGTCGTCAACGGCGCGGGCATCAACTCCGCCACGCCGTTCTTCGACATCACGGAGGAGGAGTTCGACCGCATCGTGCGCGTCAACCTCAAGGGCGTCTTCCTCGGTTGCCAGGTTTTTGGGAAATACCTCGTCGAACGCGGGTCGGGCGGCTCCATCATCAACCTCGGTTCGATGTCGGGTGTCGTGCCGCTGTCACGCGTGTTCACCTACTCGGCCACCAAGGGCGCCGTGCACAACCTCACCCTCAACCTCGCCCGCGAGTGGGCCCCGCACAAGGTGCGCGTCAACGTCCTCGTGCCGGGCTTCTTCCCGGCGGAGCAGAACAGGAAGGTGCTCACGCCCGACCGCGTCGCCAGCATCATGGGCCACACGCCGATGAAGCGTTTCGGGGAGGCCCGCGAACTCATCGGCGCCACGCTGCTGCTCGCCAGCGACGGCGCGGGCTCGTTCATCACCGGCGAGGAGCTGATCGTCGACGGCGGCTACCATGCGATGACGATTTAGCGCCGCACAGCGGCGCAGTTGAAAGCGATATGTTGAAAGTTGAATGACCAAACCTCGCTTGCATCGTCCGGCTGCTCGCTCTCTCAACCTTCAACTTTCACCTTTCACCTAGTCCTCCCCGTGTCCGCGATCAACGACTTCCTCCTCCAGCATAATCTGCGCATCGCGCAGAACCCCTGCGTCTCGCCCGATTTCTGTCTCGACTGGCCGGCGCTCGCGACGGCCTTGGCGCACCCCGCGGCAGTCGGGCTGACCTTCCATGATAAATCCCGGTTTACGACCGCCGCCGGGGTCTGGACCTTGGTGGAGCACCAGGCGACCGGCGATTGTGCGTGGCGTTTGGAGTCAACGACACTCCCTGATCCGAGCCAGGTTTTGGCGGAGGGGGTGCGGACGAAACCCGGCCGGGCGGCCTTCCCGGCCACCTGGGCCAATCTGCTCAAACTCAAGAACCTCATCCAGGAACACGACGCGTTCTCGACCATCTTCCCGACCGCTGGCGCCCAGCTCGGCCGGAGCACGCTGGGCGTGGGCGCGCGTTTCACGACGCTGCACTGGCCGGCCGTGGAGTGGGCCATGAGCGCACTCGAGATCGGTCTCACCGCCAACCAGAATTCCATCCCACGCGAGCTGGTCTACGACGTCGACGCGATGCTCGCCCACCGGCTCGACACCGTGCCCTTCCCGTTCATCGGCACCAATGTCCCCGAGGGCCACCAAGGGCAGAGCGTCGAGGGCATGAGCCACGGCTGTGTGCTCTCCAAACTCAAGACCGGTTTCCACCGCCGCCGGATCGCCTGGTCCTTCAACGCCGACCACCAACCCATCGGCGGCAAGTTCGACGTCCGCGAGGACGCGCTGGTCAAGGGCTGCCTGCTCGCCAGCTACATCACCTTCGATCTCTCGCCCGAGCTGGCGCTCAACCAGCCGGCGAAGATCGCCGATGTTCCGGCTGAGGTTGTCCAGAAAGCCCGCGCGCGCTTGTCCGCCGTAGGCTTGGCGAAGGCTGATCGCGCCGCCGGTCCCGCAGGCGCGGGACTCGATGACGCCGCTTTCAACCAGCTGCTCGCGACCGTCTGGACGCCGATGCTGAAGATGAAACGCCGGGACGAGAAATACGCCGCCGCCCGCGCCGCCGCCTTCACGACCGACGTGGGGCGCAAATATCTCCGCGAGCTTTCCATTGACGAGCTGCCCGGCCTGACCACGCCCGAGACGACCGCCATCATGCTCGCGCTCTGCGAAGTGCTCGGCATGCCGGTGAACTTCGTGGCCCCGGCTTTCGGTTTCCAGAAGAACACGCCGTATCCGGACAACGCCGCGCTCAAGAAACTCGTCGAGGCGCAGTGGAATGTCTGCGCGAAGTTCGGCGTCAGTATCGGCTTCCATTCCGGCTCCGGCAAGTCGGCCGAGAATTACCAGATCATGGGGCAGGTCACGGGCAGTGCGCTGGAGATCAAGACCAGCGGCCGCTACACCTACGAGATGGGCGTGGCCCTCTCGCAGTCGAAGAACCCCGCCGACGCCGCGCTCTGGCGGGACTGGTATCAGTTCACGGTCGACATGGCCGTCGCCGGCGCCTTCAGCGCCGACGCCACCGAGCAGAAGATGGCGCGCGTGTTCGTCACGACCGCGCTGTCTTCCTCGGGGAGCGAGCATGCTCGCGACTGTTTCGCCTCGCCCGCCGCCTGCCGCGCGGCGCTCGCGGCGCTGCCGCCTTCGGCCGAGCACATGACCTTTTTCGAATACAACTTCCTCTACGTGCTCGCCGCCGGCGGCAAACCGGAGAAGTCCGCCCTCGGTGATCACACGTCCGCCGGCTACGCCCAGCGCGCCCGCTTCTATGCCGTCAGCCTCGAGGCGCGTCTGCTCTTCGCCAAGCGCATCGCCGCCTACCTGATCTTCCTCGCCGAGAACACCGGCCTCGCCTCCAAGGAACGCTGCGCCGCCACCGGCAAACTGCTTGCCAGCTACACCACGCTCGACGCGATGCTGGGTGACATCAGCCGATGAAAGCAGCGAGTAGCGGGTAGTGAGTAGCGAGCATGGGCTTAAAACTCTCGATTCTTTTTACTCGATACCCGCCACTCACTACTCGCTACTTCCGCCATGAAATCCTTCATCCACGACGACTTCCTGCTGCAGACCGACACCGCCCGCGAACTGTATCACAACTTTGCGAAGGCCGAGCCGATCTTCGACTACCACTGCCACCTGCCGCCGGCGCTGATCGCCGACAACCACCGGTTTGCCGACCTCGCCGAGATCTGGCTCGGCGGCGACCACTACAAGTGGCGCGCCATGCGGGCCAACGGCGTGGCGGAGCGCCTCTGCACCGGAGACGCCTCGCCCCGCGAGAAATTCGACGCCTGGTGCGCCACCGTGCCCAAGACGCTCGGCAATCCGCTCTACCACTGGTCGCACCTCGAGTTGCAGCGTTACTTCGGTAGCGACGACCTCATCAGCCCGAAGTCGGCTGACTCGATCTGGCAGCGCGCCAACGAAAAGCTGGCCGGGATGCGAGTCCACGACATCCTCGCGGCCAACAAGGTCGCGGTCATCTGCACGACCGACGATCCGGCTGACCCGTTGGCCGATCACGCCCGCATCGCCAAGCTTTCCCTCAAGACCAAGGTCTACCCGACCTTCCGTCCCGACAAGGCGCTCGGCGTGAACACCCCAGCGGCCTACAACGCCTGGCTCGAGAAGCTCGGCGGCGAAGCGAAGATGCCGGTCAAGAACTTCGACGATCTGCTCAACGCGCTGAAGAAGCGGCACGACGACTTTCACGCCGTCGGTGGCCGGCTCTCCGATCACGGCCTGGAGCAGGCGCTCGCCGAACCCTGCACGCACACGGAGGCCGCCGCGATCTTCGAGGCCGCGCGCTGCGGCCGCGCTGCCTCGGCGGCGGACTGGGCCAAGTTTGGCTCGTATCTGATGCTGGAGTTTGGCCGCTGGGACGCGAAGCAGGGCTGGACCAAGCAGCTCCACCTCGGCGCCCTGCGCGGCAACAATACGCGGTTGCTCAAGCAAGTCGGCCCCGACACCGGTTTCGACAGCATCGGCGACTTTCCGCAGGCCCGCGCTCTCAGCCGCTACCTTGACACGCTCGACTCGACGGGCGAGCTGCCGCGCACCGTGCTCTACAACCTGAACCCGGCCGACAACTATGCCTTCGCGACGATGATCGGCAATTTCCAGGACGGCTCCGTGGCGGGCAAGATGCAGTTCGGCTCGGGCTGGTGGTTCCTCGACCAGAAGGAGGCGATGGAGTGGCAGCTGAGTGCGCTCGCCAACCACGGCCTGCTCAGCCGCTTCGTCGGCATGCTCACCGACTCGCGCAGCTTCCTCAGCTATACGCGCCACGAATATTTCCGCCGCGTGCTCTGCAATCTGCTCGGCGGGCAGATGGAGCGCGGCGAGATTCCCCACGACCGGGAACTGGTCGGCGGCCTGGTGAAAAACATCTGCTTCGCCAACGCCCGGGATTATTTCCGCCTCGGGCTGGATCCCGCCTTTGCGGAGTGAGGATTGATCATCTCCGCTGGCCGGCGGACACTGGGTTTATACCAATCGCCTCAAGCTTCTGCACTTTACACCAAGGTCGCCAAGTCCGCGAAGCAGATTCTGTGATGGGGAATTTCTCTGCGATCTTTGCGGCCTCGGTGTAAAAGTATTTGGCGTTTAGTTTTAGCGCGGCAGTTCGGCCAGCAGGCGCAAGCGGTCGTTGGCCGCGATCGCGCCGAAGCGGTCATAGATGCCCCGGAGCTGGGGGTCGGGCATCCGGGAGAGAAACTGGGCGAGGCGTCGGGGCAAGTGCCCGCGGTCGCCGTCGTGCAGGTCTTTTTTCGGCCAAGGCTTGGCGGGATCAGCAAAGGGGGCGAGGTAGGCGAGGGCGGCCTGCAGGCTGCGTCCATCGGTCGTGGCATAGCTCCACCAATCCACGCCGACGTGTTCACCGAGGCACGCACAGGTAAAAAATGCTTCGAGGTTGTAGAGGGAATAACCGAGTGACTTGGTGCGCGCGAGCTCGTGGGGTTGTGAGCCATCGGGTTCGATTTGCGCGGCCAGCCGCCGGGTCAGGCCTTCGGTCAGAATCTGTTTGGCCTCCACCGTCAGGCCGAGCACCAGCGCGAGGTGCGCCACCTGCGCGTCATACCAGGTGCCGTGGTTGTTATGTTCACCCTGCTCGTCCAGGCCGTTCTTGCTCGTGCGCAGCCAGCCGTAGAAGGCGGCCAGCCATTCGCGCAGGGCCGCCCGGTCCGCGCCGGTCCAAGCGGGGGAACCGGTGAGCAAGGCGAGCCCCTCGTTCAGGTTCATCAGCCGCCTGGACTCGATGATGCCGATGCCCCGGCCGTCGGTGATGCCCGGGATGGCCTGCGCGTGCTGGAGGTTGGGATTCATGCGTGTGGCCGGATCGAGGAACCAGACGCGGGTGAGCAGAGCGGCCTTGGCGGCATAGCGCTCGTCGTGCGTGAACCAGTAGGCGAGGCTTAGGGTTTCCACCTTGAGGCATACGTTGCTGAAAGCCGCATCGTCGGTGCCTTGGCGCGTGGCGGGATTGATGTCACCGTCGCGGCGGAGGTAGGGCAGGCCATCGGGTTTCTTGGGGTCGGGCCACCAATACGGGCCGAAGCTGAAGTAGTCGTGCTTGTCCCCGCTGGCGGCGGTGAGCGGTTTGTCCATCACCGAGGGCGGTTTCATTTTCAGCGCTTCGTCGGCCTCGGCGAGCAAGGCGGCCAAGGCGGGCTGTAGCGCACGGTCTCCCCGCTCAAGGCTGGCCCGGGCGGCGACGAGGGCCGGCCCGGAGAGCAGCAGGGTTTGCGGCGGCTCGGCGATGTTCGCACCGGAAAGAGCGGCAGCCGCGATACTTGATAGCAGGAAAGTGGAGCGGAGTATGGTCATGATGGTTGGTTCGGCTGGCGAAAGCAGTCAGGGTCGGACGCGGATGTATTTCCGGAGGATTCGTGGGCGCGGCTCACCGCCGTAGATGCTACCCTCGCGATCGACCGCGGCGAACTCGGCGCCGGTGCCCTCGACCTCGCGCGGGTCACCCCACGGATACGGGATGAACTCCGACACCCAGCCGGTGCGAGCATCGCCGATCCGGATGCCCATTTCCCAGCCGGGATTCTGCACGTTGTCCGATTCGGAGTCGGTCACATAGATCCGCCCGGTGGAGTCGAAACTAATGCCGCTCGGGCGACCGAACTGGGTCCATTGCGCGAGGAATTTCCCGTCCTGATCAAAAATCTGGATGCGGTTGTTGCCGCGGTCGGCGACGAAGACGCGGCCCGCGGGGTCGATCGCGATGGAGTGCGTCATGCGAAACTCGCCGGGAGCGTAGCCGGTTTTGCCCCACGTTTTCAGGAATATCCCTTCCGGGGAAAATTTCACGATGCGGTTGTTGCCCTCGTCGAAGCTGTGGCTGTCCGCGACGAAGATATCGCCATTGGGTGCGACGACGACATCGCTCGGGGAGTTGAAGTGGTCGGGCCCGTCGCCCGCAACGCCGGGGGTGCCGAGCGTGAGGAGCACTTTGCCCTCGGGGCTGAACTTGATGACTTGGTGACCACGTTTGCCGGCGGGAGTCTTTTTCGGGGAAACGGCGTCGGTCACCCAGACATTGCCGTCGCGGTCGACGTCGAGACCGTGCGGCCAGATGAACAGGCCGCCGCCAAAGCTGCGCACGAGGTTGCCGGCCAGATCGAACTTCAGGATCGGATCCAGCGTGGAATCGAGGCACTCGCTGCCGAAGCGGGCCGTGGGCGAGGGTGCGCAGCGGACGATGACCCAGAGGTGCTTGCCGTCGGGATCCATCGCCAGATCACCCACCGCGCCCATGGCCCGCCCCGAGGGCAGTTGGGCCCACGCTTCGACCATGCGATAGGGATTGGGAAAGGCTTGGGCGGGTGCGACCGCCGCCGCGCCCAAGAAACCGAAGGCCACGGAGAGCGCGCGCAACAAAGCGCCAAGGGGCGGAAAAAGGCGGGCGGTGGGCATGAGGCAGATGGGCTACGACGCGGGAGTCGTGGGCACTCCGACGCGGAAATGACGGATCGCCAGATGCGCGCGCACGGTGCGGAAGGCGAAATAACCGGAGCGGAGCGGCGCCGGATCGCGGAAGGAAAAGACCAGTTCGCCGTCGCGCCAAAACTCAGTCGTGCCGTCGCGAACCACGATTCTGATCCGGTAGGAGTGGTTGGGCCGGAGGAGAAACGCGGGGGTGCGCAAATCGTGGACGGGGAGCAGGGGGCGCACGCTGGTGCCATCGTAGCGGCGAAAGCGGGTGGTGGTGTTTTCGTTGCCGCCGAAGCCCACGTAGTAGGTGAGCAAGTTGTCGTAGTCGGAGAATTTCCCGGTGCGCCCAGCGGGCAGGGCTCCGGCGGGCCCGGCCGGATCCTGCGCCATCCAAAAACAATTGAGGTCGGAAAGCCGGTCTTGGGGACCGTCCCGCACGACCACCTCGGCTTCATAAGATATCTCCACCGGACCGGAGAGCAGCGGGCGAAACCAAACGGTCGTGCCGCCCGCTGACACGATGTCGAGGACGCCTTCGTGCGTGCGAACCTGCCCTCCGGGCATCTGTTCGACGGACCATAACACCAGGCCAGCGTCGAAGCGGTCGGCGAAAAGCGTCGTGGTCTCCGGCCCGGCGCCCAGCAGCTGGGCGCCGGTCATGAGGCAGAAGCCGGTGAGGAGGCGCAGTTCCATCGAAAGGATGGCCGCCGGGGGTGGCCGACGAGCCCGGGTAGCTCAGGATGCGGCGGGCTTGGCGCCCTGCCAGCCTTTGCGCCACTGGGCCATCAGGCGGGAGACGAGTTCGTTATTGGCTGGATCGGCCGCGATGTTGTTGTTCTCCATCTTGTCGGTCTGGTGGTCGTAGAGTTCGATGGCGTCGATTTTGCTATGGTCCTGGCGATTGACCCAGACGGTGAAACGGTAGCGATCGGTGCGCATGGAGTAGCCCATCAGACCCTCCGGCACCTTGGTTTGCGCCTTGGTGCGGGGATACTGGCTGAAGGCGGCTGTCTTCCACGGGCGGTCCGGATTTTCCAGCAGAGGCTTCATGCTGACACCCTCGAGGTGGGCGGGGAGCGGCAGGCCGGCGAGATCGGCGAGAGTCGGGTAAATATCGACGAACTCGACGAGGGCATTGGACTTGGCGCCGGCGGTCTGCTTCAGGCCGGGCGCCGAGAGGAGGAGCGGGGCGTTGGTGTCGTTCTCGGAGGTGCTGTGCTTGCACCAGGCGTCGTGCTCGCCGAGTTTCCAGCCGTGGTCGCCCCAGAGGACGATGATGGTGTTTTCGCGCAGGCCGAGGCGGTCAAGTTCGTCCAGCACCTTGCCGAGTTGGGCGTCCATGTAACTGATCGCGGCATAGTAGCCGTGCTTGAGCTGGCGGGCGAGGGGATCGGGGATGGAGTCCACCGGGATGCCGTCGTAGTTGCGCAGCTCACCGCCGGGCAGGATGGCGTATTCCGGGGCGCCTTTCGCCCGGAATTTGTTCGGCGCGAGCTCGATCTTGGCCGGGTCGTAGAGGTCCCAATATTTCTTGGGCGCGATAAACGGCAGGTGCGGTTTGATAAAGCCGACGGCGAGAAAGAAAGGTTCCTTTTTCTGGCTCATCGCGCGCAAGGTGGCGACGGCCAGGTCGGCGACCTTGCCATCCTGGAAAGTGTCGTCGGGGACATCGGCGGCCTCGAAGGCGGGGCCGCGGGAATTGAGGCCGGTGGACGGAGGGCCATCGGCGGTTTTCTCTGCGCGAGGCGCGTTTTTCTTGCCCTTGGCTTTGGGCGCATCATCGGGCTCGGTCTCATATTGGCGCTGATCGAGGATTTGGTTTTTCTCCAAAGCATACTTGATGGCCTTGGGCGTGCCCCACGGCACGGACCAGGTTGGGGCATCGTCCAGGCTGCCGTGATAGATCTTGCCCATGCCTTGGACGAAATAGCCGTTGTTTTTGAAATGCTGCCCGAGCGTGACGACGTTGGGCAGGGCCACGCGGAAATGGGTGACGAGGTCCCAGACCTGGGTGGTGTCGGGCCGCGTGCCCGTCATGAGGCTTGAGCGGGTCGGGGAGCAAACGGCCTGCTGGCAGTAGGCGCGGGTGAAGGTAATCCCAGACTTGGCGAGGCGGTCCAGGTTCGGGCTCTGGATGTAGCTGGCACCATAGGCCCCGAACTCAGGGCGCAAGTCGTCGACGGCGATGAAGAGCACGTTGGGTCGGTCGGCCGCATGGCCAAGAATAACACCGAGCAGGAGAAGCGGAAGGAGGAGATGGTTTTTCATGAAGGTGAGTCGGGAGATCGGGAGGGCTGCGGCGAGAAGAGCGCCGGCTATTTTCCGCTTTCAAAATTCTTGGCGTGGCGGCCGGAGGGATGGCCGGTGTCAACAATGCCGCCGGCGGGATTCAGCTGGGTGAGGGCGGCCTGAAGGCGGGTGCGGGCGGCGACCGCGGCCGGGTCCTTCGTATCGGCGGGCACCAGTTTCTCGGCGAAGGGCGCGTCGCTCATGTCGTAGAGTTCCCCAGCCTGGTTCAGCTTCCAGCCGGTTTCGCGGACATACCAGTTCCGGGCGAGTTGGTTGAAGGCCCAGGCGCGGGGCGAGCCCTTTTCGCCTCGCCACTGCGGAGCGAGGCTGCGGCCATCGATGATGGTTTTCTCGGGCAGCTTGGCTCCCGCGAGCTCGGCAAAGGTCGGGACGAAATCACTGGAATCGACCATGTCCTTGGAGACAGAACCGGCCGGGATCACCCCGGGCCAGCGGACGATCAACGGCTCGAGCCCGCCGCCCTCCAGCATCGAACCCTTGGCCCCGGAGAGCCGCCGGCCACCGATGGTGGCACGGTCGGCGCGGCCGTTGGCGGTGCCATTGTCGCCCATGAACACGATCACAGTCCTCTCCCGCAGCTTGAGGCGGTCGAGCTCGGCGAGGAGCTGACCGATAAGTTTGTCCATGTAGCGCACATTGTCGCCGTAATGGTCCTGGCTGTCCGGGGTGCTGTCCGGCGTGGGCAGGATCTCGGTGTGCACGTGCGAGAGCGAGTAATAGAGATAGAACGGCTGATCCTTATGCTGGGTGATGAAATCCACCGCCATGCGGTGCATGACATCCGGCAGGTATTCCTTGTCCCGGAGGGGGACTTCCTTGCCGTCCAGCTCAAAGGTCTCGGCCTTCTTCTGGGTGTTCCAATAGGCGCCGCTGCCTTTGAACTTCAGGTAGCGGTCAAAACCGAACTCGGCCGGCCCGAGCGGCAACTGGCCCCATTTCCCAATGGCGGCGCTCACGTAGCCGGCCTGCTTGAGGACCTTCGGCATCATGGTTTCCGCGGCGGGGGTGAAGAGACCCGTGGCGTCCTGGTTCGTGGCGCCGGTGCGGAAGGGATAGCGTCCGGTCAAGATCTGCGCGCGCGACGGCCCGCACAGCGGGATCGTGTAGGCGTTGGTGTAGCGCAGCCCCTCCTGGGCCAGCTGGTCAAGGTGCGGGGTCCGGTAGTTGTCCGCCCCATAAGCGCTGACCTCGCCGACGCCGTAATCGTCGGCGAGGATGAAAATGATGTTGGGTTTTTGGCCAGGGTCGGGCGCGGCAGCCACGCTTATGCTGTGGAGCGCGAGCAGGCTGCCGACGCCCAGGACGGTGCGGAGAGTGAACATGTTGCTGGGGGTTAGAACCGGACGGTGACGGCGAGGTCGTATTGGGCGGGCATGACGTAAGAGTAGGTGTAGACATTGGCGCCACTGGCCATCCGCGCGAAACCAGTCTTGCGGATGCTGCCGTTCTCAAGGTCCGTCAGATTCTTGACGCCGGCGCGGAGACGCACCTGTTGGCCCCAAATCTTCTGATCCCGCATGATGTAGGCGTTAACCAGATGGGTGGACCCACCGATCATCTTCTGGCCAGTCGGGACGCCGAACAGGTAGTCGTCGCGCCAGACGCCGTTGATGCCGGTGCGGAGGCCTTTCAGCAGACCGGATTTGGGAGCGAAGGCGTAGTCCACCACCCAGCTGGCAGACCAGGGAGCCGCTCGCGAGCCGACCGCCCCGGCGGAGTTATCCAAAGTATCCAGCAGGAGCTTGGCGTCCGCCAGCAGGGTGGGGCTCTCATCCGGGCGCAGGACCGCGGCATCATAATAGCCGCGGAAATTCTTCAGGTCCGGTTGGCTGGAAACCTTCGCCCGGCCCACGGTGAAACGCATTTGCAGCCCCTTGACCAAGTTGAGCATCAAGGTCAGGTCGGCGCCCTTGGAGCTTTCCACGGCCGTGTAGTTGCGCGAGGCGCTGGCCGTGCCCGGTTCCCGGAACTTATAGTTCGGATCGCCCGGCAGGATGTTGTTCGGGTTCATCAGGTCCTCGGTCTGCGTGTCGGAGAAGCTGACCACGTTGTTCCAGCTCAGGACCACGTTCTCGCGGTCGATTTCGAAGACACCCAGCGTGAGGGTGGCGCGGCCGTTAAGCAGGCTGCCCTTCAGGCCGATCTCCTTGGTGACGCCGGCAATAGGTCCAATCGTCACGCGGTCGAAGGTCCGGTTATCCTGAAAGCGGAACGACTCGGAGTAGACCCCGTAGATATTGAGATCCTTGGTCAGGGAGTAGGTGAGCCCGCCGGTATAGCTGGTGTTGGAGAGGTGCAGGTTCTGATTCTCGACGTATTCGCCCGGGAGCGCATCCTGCTTGGTCGGGGTGAAGACATCCTCGTTATACTTACCTTCCTTGCGCGTGGCGACATACTCGTATTGACGGCCGACGTCATGGCGCGCGCCGAGCAGGGATTGCAGGCGGCCGTCGAAGTAGCGTCCGCTGGCCGAGAAGGCGGCGGCGTAGGCCTGACGCCACTCGGTGCCGTCGGCCGCGGAGTTGCCGGACGCGAAGAATCTCAGGGGCACCATGTTGACCGTGCTGGTGACCGGCAGGACGGACGGTTGCATGCGGTCGAATAAAGCGCGGGAATAAAAGGCCGGGTCGTCGAGGTAAAGCCGGAGCCGGCCGCGGTCGGCGGTCGCGTTGATGGTGGCGGCGGTGCCGTTGTCGACCTTCAGGGTGTTGAAATACTGCCAGCGCTGGTTGAGGGCCATGTCCTCGCGGTATTCCGCGCTGGCGACGAGGATTTGCTCCATCCAGTCGGCTTTGGCGAACTTGTAGACTGCGGTGCCGCGAAAGGCGTGCACGGCATTGGTGAAATGCTTCCGATCGAGGGAGGAGTCGATATAGGGCCGGCCGTTGACATCGACGCTGATGGTCGAGTCGAAGTTGTTGTCATTCCTTTCCTCGGACTGGTATTGGTAGTTGTAGGCCAGTTCCGTCGCGACCGGACCAAGCTGCTGCTCGACCGTGGCCGAAAAAGTATGGAACGGGCGGGAATGATTATCGAAGGCGCCGCGGATATTGTAGCTCTTCGGCAGGCCATTGATCCGCTTCGTGCCGACAATGGCGCCCGCCGCATTGCGCAGCTGCACATCAAAGAAGCTGCCTTCAACGAGCGAGGGTTGGCCGCCAAAGGGATTGTTGGCCGACGCGCGGTCAGCCGCCGGCAGGTTGGCTTGGACGATCCAGGCCCCGTCCGAGGTGAAATAGGTGCCGGCGGTCCCGAAGCCCAACCCGCGCGCGGACTGTTCGCGGACAAAAATGCCCGCCAGGCCGCGGCTGTTTTGATATTTTCCATCCTCATACTCCAGCCGGACCGAAGTATTTTTGAAAGGTTGCCAGGCCAGAGCCAGGGTCACCGCCTCAAATTTATAGTCCGAGGCATCCTGGAAGGTCTGATCCATGCGGGTGACCGCATTCAGCCGGAGGGCCAGCTTGGAGTTCAGCTTGCGATTGAGATCCAGCTGGTAGCGATAGCCCCCTTCGCTGTTATATTGGAGCACGGCGGTGCCGAAATTATTCATCACCGGACGCTTGGTGAAGGAGGCGCCGTTGCCGCCCGGTTCCACCTCGCCGAAGATGAGCGAGTTTGAGCCTTTGCCGAAGTCGAGCCGCTCGACGTTGTAGGTGTCGGACGGGATATACCACCGGAAGTAATTCCGGCTGACATTGTTGGCCTGACTGAGGCCGCGGAACGAAAAATTACCCTTCATGTTGTCGTTCTCCATGATGGGCAGCGCATACACGTTCGCCACAAATCCGGCCACATCGTCGGCCGAATTCAGCGCCAGGTCCTCCATGAAATCCGCCGTGATGGCGTCAATGTTCACCGGCACATCCTTCAGTTGCTGGCGCGTCCGGGTGGCGGACAGCGTTTCATTGGCGGACCAGCCGGACTCAGCCGTGACCGTGAAGGGCGAAAGGACCACGACCTCCTCGTCAGGTTTGCCGTCCGTGGCGGCGGTCTGGGCGAAGAGCAAGACGGGCGAGATGAAGAGGATGAACCATGGGGTCATCCGACGGAGACGCGATTGGCTGAGGGCGTTAGATTTCATGGGAGGGTATGTTGACGATTGCCTGCAAAGGAGTGCCCGGCCCCACCCCTGGGGCCGGGCTAGTTCATTGTCCTGACCCACCCTTGAGGTGGCAATGGATTAGAGGTGGCCGCGGTGACATTAAAACAAGGAGCCTTTGTGCCCCAGGGTATAGGTGACAAAGAATGAGCGGGCGTCGCCCGTGAGGATGCGGTTCGCGCCACCGGAGCCGGGCTTTAAATATTCCTCGTCAGTCACGTTGTTGATGTTGAGCGCGAAGGTGTGCGACAGATTGGAATTGGTCGGCAGGCGGTAGCGCAGTCCAATGCTCCAGATGGAATAGGCCGGGGCCGTGAGCTTCCATTGCTCGGTGGAGCGGGAGATCACGGTGGAGGTCGTGCTGAGGTGGGTGTCGCCCGCGATCGGATCCTCGGTCGGGGTCTCGCCGACGAAGGTCACACCGACGTTGGCGGAAAAGCCCTTAAGCATCCCGCTGGCCGGCGTATACTTCAGGCTCAGGCTGCCGTTGTAAGGCGCCACGAACTGGACTTTGCGGCCGATGGCTTGGGGATTGAAGGTGCCGAAGTCGGTGTAGATCGAGTGCACATCCCCATAACTGCCGAGGAGCGAGAGCTCGCGGGAAAGGCTCCAGGTGGCGTCGACTTCAAAGCCCCGGACCAATTGATTACCATCGCGCCGCTGGACGGAAAGGCCGGTCACCTGGTCGATGTCGGCGACCGACACATTCTCACGGTTGATATAGAAACCGCTGACAGTGTAGGTGAGGCGATTATCGAGGAGGGAGCCCTTAAACCCGAAGTCCCAGCCATCGGCGATTTCTGATTTGTAGGAAGGATTCGCGATCTCGACCGGGTTGTCCCCTTGGGCGATGAAATAACTTTCGCTGTAGTTCGCAAAGACGCGGAAGTTGTCCTTGATCTTGTAATTCACGCCCACGTTGGGCTTGAGCTCGCTGACCGTCTTCTCGATCAGGTCGCCCGGCACGTAAGCCGGGAGGAAAGAGGTGAACGAGGAGGCGGCCGTGATATAATCCCGATGGCTGAATTTGACGGAATCAAAGCGAGCGCCGGTATAGAACAGCAGTTTGCCGTCCAGCAATGCGGATTGGTGGCGGAGCAGGCCGCCGGTCGCGGTGGTATGGCGCTTCATCTTGCGGGTGGAGACGTAGCCATTCACCGGGTCGTGTTCCTTGGTGAAGTAAACCAGGGGGGCAACCGGGTTCAGGTTGGCATCCAGCGTGACCGTGCGGACCGCGTTCCAAGCGACGATGTCGGGATGGGTGGCGGCGGAGTATTGGATGGTCGGGTCCCAACGATGGTAGAGATTGTAGTCAAACGTGAGCAGGGTGCGGTGCTCGATCTTGCGGTTGTTGGTCCAGTAGTGGGCCAGCAAGTCGGCTTGGAAGGCGCCGCCGTCCTCGGTGATGCGACCCCACTGCGGGATGGAGGTGCCGCCGCCGCGCTGGGAGGTGGGGGCGGCCCCGGTCGAGCGGTTGATGTTGATCAGGCTCCAGGACTGGTTCGAGTTATAGTCATCGCGCCGGGCGGCATAGCGGTTGGCGGAGAGCTTGGCGCTGAAGACCGGGCTGAGGGTCTTCTCGTAGGTTGCGGTCAAGGAGGTGTTGCCCCGGTTGAGGCGGCTGAGCGGACCATAGGTGCTGATATTGTTCAGGTTGAGCGCGTAGCCGATGGCGCGGTCATCGTTCTGGTCGAGCGTGCCTTTTTGGTCGACCACCACCGGGGCCGGGGCCGGGGGTGAATTGCGGATCTGGGTGAAGTCCTCCAAGGACAGGAAAAGCTTGTCGCCGTTTTTGAACGCATGGTCAAAGGCCAGATAGTATTCCTTGTTGCGCAGCAGGGCGAAATTCACGTCGAAGTCGCGCTGATAGTCGCTGGCGGTGAGGACGAAGTTGGTCTTGCCCCAGGTGCCGGAGTAGAGGGGACCCGTGGCCTCATAGGTCATGCGCTTCGTGCCATAATCGCCGTAGTTGTAGGTGAAGGATTGGCTGGCGGTGGGCTTGGGCTGCTTGGAGATCATGTTCATCATGCCGCCGGGGGAGGAGCGGCCATAGATGGCGGCGCTGGAGCCCTTGATGATCTCGATGCGATCCACATTGCTGGAGCCGTAGCGGCCGAGGCGAAAAAACCCGTCGCGCAGTTGGTTGGAGGAGACGAAGCCGCGCAGCAGGAAATTACCGCCGACATCGAGACCGGTGAAACTGCTGATGTGCGTCACGTTGTCGGCGAGTTCAAAGAGGCCGAAATCGGAGAGGAACTCGCTGGTCAGGACGTTGACCGTGTAGGGCAGGTCGATGATCTGGGTCTTCACCCGGCTGCCGGTCATGGATTCGGAGACGGTGTAGCCGCGATCCTCCTTGGAGGTGACTTGGAACGGCGAGAGTTCGACCGTCTCAGATGCTGGAGGCGTGGCCGCAGTCTGGGCCAGCAGGTGGGTCGAGGCAATCAACAGGCCGAGGGCGGCCGGAACGGAACGGGCGAGGGTTCGCAACATGACGGATGGGTGCATGGGGTCAGACGGTTGGGTTGGTCAGGGGCAGACTAGGGGGGCACGGGCACAGAGGTGGCCGCACTACTCGGGCTCACCTTACCGATAGTCCCGGCGGACGGCTATCGGGCGTTTGTATGAGTATGGGCTCCGGATCTTACCAACTAGCGATTCACCGGGGCTGGGAGCCCGCCTAATCATGCCCCAAGAACTTGATCACCGCTTCCGTGCGGGTCTGGACATGAAGCTTCCCATAGACCGTATGGATATGGGTGCGGACCGTGCTCATGGTAATGCCGAGTTGGTCGGCTATCTCCTTGTAAAGACAGCCTTTAGCCAACAGTCGGAGGATTTCATTTTCCCGGTTGCTCAACTGTTCCATGTCTGACGCGGCCTTTTGCATCTGGTGAAAATGGGTGACGACCTTGCGGGCGATCTGCATGGACATGGGCGCGCCCCCGGCTTGGACCTGCCGGACGGAATCCACCAACTCCTCGGCCGGCATATTTTTTAACAAATAACCGTTCGCTCCCGCCCGCAGAGAGTTGAAGATCAAATCGCTCTCCTCGTAGGTGGTCAGCATGAGCACGTGCAAATCAGGCAGGATTTTTTTCAGCGCCGCCACGCACTCGATGCCGCTCATCCCCGGGAGATTGATGTCGACGAGGGCGACCTGGGGGCGCTCCAAGGGTATGCCTCGCAGGGCTGCCTCGCCTGACTCGTAGGCGGCGAGACATTTGATGTCAGCCACCCGGCTGAACAGCTTGATCAGGCTGTCGCGGGTTCCGGCTTTGTCTTCCACGATGGTGAGCGTGACTGGCATGTTGGGAATTCCGGCAACATACACCGGGAATCACGAAAACAAATGCAATTCCCCCGAATCAGACGAATGTATGATAACCCTACGCCGGGGGTTGGAGCACAATCTCCAGATGGATCCGGGTGCCGGCACCCGCTTTGCTCTCAATCCGGAATAGGCCGCCTGCGGCCTCCATGCGTTGGCGCATGTTCCTGATGCCATCGGCATGGGCATCGACCGGCCCGGTCTCGAAACCGCAGCCATCGTCCTCGATGGCAACATGCAGGGTCCGGCTGCGGAGCGACGTTTTCAGCCAGACTTTGCGCGCCCCGGAATGCCGCACCACGTTGGTGAGGGCCTCCTTCGCGGCCAGGAACACGTGATGCCTGGTTTCCGGAGTCAGCGCCCATTCGGGCGGAGCGTCCGGGAGATCAACCTCGCACGCGATGCCGGCGGCGCGCAGGAATTCCACCGTGTATTGGCCCAGATAACTCACCAGGTGCGGCAGCGTGTCGTTGCCGGGATTGATCGCCCAGATCGTCTCATCCAAAGATTTTAGCACCTGCTGGGTGGTGGTGGTGATCTGCCGGACTTGCTGCCCCACATTCTCCGGCAGGTCGCGTTCCTGCAGCGCGATCTCGCTGATCAATTTGATGTGGGCGAGGCTGCCCCCAAGGTCGTCATGGATGTCGCGGGCGATGCGGGTGCGCTCCTGAAAGAGGGCGGCCTGCTGCTCGGCCAGCCGGAGCTTGGTCTGCAGACGCCGGAACGAAATCCAGCGCACCACCGCCGTGACCACTCCGGTGAAGGCCCCGAGGGCGCCGAGGCGGAACCACCAGGTCTGCCAATAAAACGGATGGACGATCACCGCCAGCGTGGTGCCCTTTTCATTCCACACCCCGGCATCGTTGCTCCCCATCACCCGAAACTGATATTCGCCGGCGGGCAGCTGCGAATACCGGGCGGTCCGCTCCGTGACCGGTTCAGACCAATCGTCCCCGGAGCCTTCCAGGCGGTAGCGGTAGCGCACATTTTCCGGCGCGGAAAAACTCAGGGCGTAATAGTCGATCGTCAGGCGGCGATGTTCCGGCGGCAATTCCAACCGGCTGCCTGCCGCCCCGGCATCCGCCAGTGCCGGGCCCGGATTGAGGCGCAGGGGAAAGCGGCTGTCGCGCACGGCCACGACTTGGTCGTCCACCGTCACCCGGTCGATGGCCACCGGGGGGGCGAGGGGATTGTCCCGCAACGCCTCGGGGTGCAACGCGAGCAAGCCCAGGCTGGTCGCGAGGAGGATCGTGCCATCGCGACCCTGGCTGACGGCCGGCGAATTATCATAATGCGGGTGTGGATTTGGCAGCCCTTCCGCGCGCCCATAAAGCCGCGGGCGCAACCGCGCTTGGCGGCCCTCGGCGACTGCGACCGCCTCAAGCAAGGGCAAGCGGTATAATCCGCGGGCGCTGGCCAGCCAGAGAAAGCCCGCCTGATCTGAGGTCAACTGCCAGACAGAGTCATCCATCAATCCTTGGGTGGTGGTCAGGCGCGCATAGCGGCCGTTCTTGAAATGCCCGAGGCCCTTGTCCGCATAGCCGATCCAAAGACTGCCATCAGGCGTGGCATGCAAGCAGCGCACCGATGAGTTTTCGATCATGGACAGGTCCGGGTCGGGCACCATCTGATCACCGGCGGCCTTGAGCACCTGACCGTCCGAGGTGCCGGCCCAGATCGTGCCCGCCGCGTCCTGGGTGATGGTGCGCACATTTCTCGCCGGGCCCGGCAAGGTGCGCAACCGAAGGGTGTTCGCCTTGATCTGACCCACGCTGGTGGGAGTATTGGACGAAAACCAAAGCGAATCGTCCGCCGCCACGAACAAACAGCGGATGGAATTGGTCAACAGTCCGTCCTTCTGGAGCCAGTTGCGCACCGTCCCGGCGCCGAGATTGATTTCGAACAGGCCCTGACCACGCGTGCCGACCCAGAGCCGGCCTTGTCGGTCGGTGGCGACACAGGCGGCCGACCCACCTGGCCAGAGCGGGCCCAGCGGGACCATGCTCCAATGCTTGCCGTCACCCCGCACCAGATGGCCCGACGCCGTGGCCGCCCAGTATTGGCCGTTCAGATCCTGACAAACCGACGCCATCGAAGCCGAGGGCAGCCCCGCTGGCTCGCCCATCAATTCCAGGGCGCTGGGCCGCAGGCGGTGCAAGCCACCGCCGTTGGTTCCGGCCCAGATGTTGCCTTCGCGATCCTCCAGCAAATACCCGACCTGGGGGGCGGCCACGTTGATGGGCACCACCCGCCCCTGGTCGCAGCGAAATAACCCATGGGCCATCGTGCCCACCCATACCGCGCCCTCGCGGTCTTCCAGCACAACCAAGGGCCGGGCCCCGGCCGGCAGGTTGAACATTTTGACCGGGTCCATTCCGTCCTGCATCCGATAGAGATTCGCATCGGCGCACACCCAAATGCCGCCGGCTTTCGCCGAGCCCAGTGCGCCCTCGCGGTAGTCCAGGGCGGCGCGCGGAACAAACGCGGCGGATTGGATGAGGCCAAGATGGCCGTTGGAAAAACACCAAACATTGCCCTGCGAGTCGCGGGCCAGCGTGGCGCGGGTGGGGGGAGTGGGGCCCACCGGCAAAGCGAGTTCTTGGAATTTTCCCCCCACCATCCGTCCGACCCGGCTCCCGATGGAGAGCCAGACGGTGCCATCGGTGGCTTCGGCCAGGCCGGTCAACTGACCAGCCGGCAAACCGCTCTCGGCGGTGATGACCTGCGACGCATCGCGGCTCAACCGCACCAGCGCATCGCGATAGGCCCCCACCCAAAGATTGCCTCGTGCATCCCCGAACATGGCGCGGGCGCCGTTGCCGGTGAGGCCCTTGATGGTGTCCATGTTGAACACCTCGAAACCCAGGCCATTGAAACGGGCCAGGCCGCTGCGGGTCGCGATCCAGAGATCGCCGGCGGGTAGTTGCACCAGTCCGGTGATCCGGTTGTCGGGTAATCCGTCATCCGCTTGCCAGGTCCGGGCCGACCAATCCGGTGTCGGTGCGCCCGAGAGCACGGTTACTCCCGCCGTGAAGGCGAGCAACCGAAGCCAGCCCGGGGAGTTTTGCATGAGTGATCGTCAGCTTGAATCTCCCGGCGACGCAAGACCGTGGATCGGCCGCACGACCGGCCATTCACGCGGAGTTCCAGGGGAACCCCGGTCGGCGGACACCCCGGGCCTCAATCGTTTGTTCGATGGCTCTCCCGTTGCAATGCGGCGGCGCGGTGGCTTCGCTGACCGCGGCGCAATGCCAGTTTTCCATGCTTTTCTTCCCCGACTTTGATCTCGCCGCCCATGAGCGGCCGCGAGTGGTGCACATCGCGGAAGCCGCGTTGGGCACGGAACCGCGCGCCCTTACCAGCGCGCGCAATCCCCGCAGCGCCGGCGGCGCGCATGATTTCTCCTCGGAGGGTGACTATTGGTGGCCGGACCCCGCCAACCCGAACGGTCCCTATATCCGTAAGGACGGCCTGACCAATCCCGATAATTTCACCGCCCACCGCCAGTTGATGTTCGGCCTGGCGCGGGAGGTGGGCGCGCTCGCGGCGGCCTACGACCTGACGGGCGAGGAGCGCTTTGCCGCCGCGGCGCTGCGGCATTTGCGGCGCTGGTTCATCGAACCCGCGACGCGGATGAATCCCGACCTGCAATTCGCCCAGTCCATTCAGGGCGTCTCGAAAGGCCGGGGTATCGGCATCATCGACACCTTGCATCTCGCCGAGGTGGCGCTGGCGATCGAGGTCTTGCGCGGCTCGGCGCTGCTGACCGCGGCGGACGACACGGCGCTGACGGCCTGGTTTCGCGATTACCTCCACTGGATGCGCACGCATCCCAACGGCATCGAGGAAATGAAGGCGGACAACAACCACGGCACCTGCTGGGTGTTGCAGGTCGCCTGCTTTGCCCGGCTGACCCGGGATGAGGCGGTGCTCGCGGAATGCCGGCAGCGTCTGCGCGAAGTGCTTTTGCCCGGGCAGATGGCGCCGGATGGCGGTTTTCCGCGCGAGCTCGCCCGCACCAAGCCCTACGCTTATTCGATCTTCAACCTCGACGTGATGAGCGCCCTCGCGGTCGTGCTCTCGACCCCGGACGACAATCTCATGGCGCGGGCCCTGCCCGACGGCCGGAGTCTGGTCAAAGGAGTGGAGTTCCTCGCCCCGTTTCTGGCCGACAAGTCCAAGTGGACCAAACCGCCAGACGTGATGTATTGGGCCGACTGGCCGGTGCGGCAACCGGCGCTGCTTTTTGGTGCCTTGGCGTCGGGCAACGAATCGTGGCTGAAACTCTGGCAGCGATTGCCCGCCGACTCCGCCATCGAGGAGATCCAGCGCAATTTTCCCGTGCGCTTCCCCACGCTGTGGCTGCGGCATCTGCGGCCCTCCACGCGGCCGGCGCGCGTGACCGTCAATTTCAACGCCGACTGGCGTTTCACAAAATCGGATCCCGCCGGGGCGCCGGCCCCGGGCTTTGACGACGCGCCGTGGGCGACGGTCTCGGCGCCGCACACGTTCAACGACACCGACACCTTCGACAACTGGTCGCTGCCCGGCCACCGCGGCGAACAGGAGCAATGGAGCGGGCGCACGTGGTATCGGAAAACATTCACAGCCCCGGCGGCATGGGCCGGCAAGAAGGTCTTCATCGAGTTCGAGGCCGTGCGCCAGGTCGCCGAGGTCTACCTGAACGGCCAGTTGCTCGGCACGGCCAAGGGCGGGTTCACGCCCTTTGGTTTCGATCTGACGCCGCACTTGAAAATCGGCGCGCCCAACGTTTTGGCCGTCATGGCCGACAACCGGTTCATGAAGGATCCGCTCGATCCTTCGATCGCTCAGCAGGCGGCCACGACCGCCGCCACCCACCCCAATCTCTCTCAGCTCTCCAAGCAACTCATGGAGCAGATCCCGGCGACTCTTGAGGAGTTGCAGGCCGACCAGATCCCCTGGAACAACCCGCACTGGCATCCCGCCCACGGCGGCATCTATCGGAACGTGCGGCTCATCATCACGGACGCGTTGCACCTCACGCTGCCCCTCTATAGCTTTCTCCAAACGGAAGGCCCTTACGCTTACGCTACCGAGGTGACCGAGAAATCCGCGAAGATCGGCCTCGAGATTCCCGTTCGCAACGAGCGCTCCTCTGCGGCCGACGCGGAGATTACGGCCGAATTGTTCGACGCGAACGACAAGCTTGTCGCCGCCCTCAAGTTTACCGAGAGCATCGCGGCCGGTGAAACCAAGAAAATCGGCACCAGCATCGTCATTCCGCAGCCCCGCCTCTGGGAGCCCGCCTACCCGCACCTTTACCGCGTCGTGCTCAGCCTCAATGTTCGTAATACGAACATTGATCGCGTCGAGATCCCGCTCGGCATCCGCTCCATCTGGTGGGACGCCCAAGCCGGTCTCTTCGTCAACGGCGCGCATTTGAAGCTCCAGGGCTGGGGCCAGAAGCCGACCAACGAGTGGCCCGGCCTCGGCGCCGCGCAGCCGGACTGGATGCATTACTACACGGCCCAACTCATGCGCGACGCCGGGGGGAATTTCATCCGCTGGGGCCACGTCCCCGGTGGTCCCGCGCAGATCATCGCCGGCGACCGGCTGGGGATCATTGCCCTGCAACCCGGCGGTGATGGCGAACACGACACCGTCGGCGGTGCCTGGGCGCTGCGGGTGGCGGATTTCCGCGACCTCCTCATCTACTACCGGAACAATCCGTCCATCTTCATCTGGGAAGGCGGCAACCAGAAGGTCACCCGGGACCATGCCGCCGAACTGCGCGGCCTGATGGATCGTTACGATCCGCACGGCGGCCGGGCCTTTGCCTTCCGCCGGGCCGATGCCATCACCGCCGAGTTCATGGACGTGGGCATCGGCACCGAGGGCGGGCGGGAGATCGCGCGCCTGCCGGTGGTCGAGGGCGAATACAATCGCGAGGAATCGCCGCGCCGGGTGTGGGACGATTTTTCGCCGCCGAACTTCGGCTATCCCGAGGGCAAGGGCCAGACCTACCAGCTCACCTCCGAGCAGTTCGCCGCCAACCAGGCCGGCCATTACGTGAAGAAACTCGGGGCGGAGAGCCACGCCGGCGGCGCCAACTGGATCTTCTCCGACAGCACCAGCGGTGGTCGCGTGGCCACGGAGGTCGCCCGCGCCAGCGGCGAGGTGGACGGGGTGCGCCTGCCCAAGGAGGCCTACTATGTCGTCGCCGCGATGTTCCGCGACGACCCGCAGGTCCATATCATCGGCCACTGGACGTATCCCGCCGGCACGAAGAAGGATGTTTTCGTCGCCTCGAACGCGGCCGAGGTGGAGCTGTTTCTCAACGGCCGCTCGCTCGGCGCCGGTCAGGTGTCCGACCGCTATCTGTTCACCTTCCCGCAGGTCACGTGGGCGGCCGGGGAGTTGAAGGCCGTGGCGCGCACGGCGGGCCGGGTGGTGGCCGAGCAAACCAGGCATACCGTCGGCCCGGCGGTGGCGCTGCGGCTGACAGCCCGGACCGGACCGGAAGGGTGGCAGGCCGACGGCGCAGACGTGGCCTTGATCGATGTCGAGGCGGTTGACGCCCAGGGCGACCGTTGTCCGACCTTCCAGCAACGCGTGGATTTCTTTTTCACCGACCCCGGCACCTGGCGCGGCGGCTATAACAGCGGCAAAATCGATTCGATCAACAACCCCTGGCTCGACCTTGAAGCCGGCATCAACCGCGTCATGGTCCGGGCCGGCCGCGGGCCGGGCATTTTCACGGTCACGGCGACGAGCGGCGGCCTCCGCAGCGGCAGCCTCAGCCTAGCGGCGCGGGAATTCACCGGAGACCAGCCCGCCATGCCCCGGCCCGGTTTGCCGGCGCAAGCGCCCGCCCGCACCGTTCCCGCCCGGCCTGCCCCCGCCGCCCAGGCCGCCGGCCCGGCCATGCTCGGGCAGTTCATCCAGACCCTCAACTACACCGCGCCGAATGCGGCCATCGTCCACGTCGAGCGCGACGCCCGCGACGGCCGGAATGCCTACGTGAACATCGACTCACCGTTCACCGCGCTGCCCGGCGCCCTCGTCGGGGCCGACTGGGTGCAGGCCGATAACCGCGACGCCCTCTACAGCGCCGTCGACCTGATGGAGCTGGCCGTCACCGGCCCCACGGTCGTCTGGATCGCCCACGACAACCGCCTGGCCCGGCCCGCGTGGCTCACGCAGCAGTTCGAGGCGGTGAAGATGACCATCAGCGTGGCCGGGCAGAAAATGGATATCTTTCGCCGGTTCACCCGGGACAATGAAAGCCTCACGCTCGGCGCGAACACGGAGAACACCAACCTCACCGAGGGCGCGATGTATCTGGTGTTCGTGAACACCGCGGCGCGCTAGCGGGGCGGAGCGGGCAGGAAGCCGAGCGAGCGCAACCAGGTCTGCGCAAGCTGCGGCCAGTCCGAGGTCGGGCCGAGATCTTTCCGCACGCCGAAACCGTGCGGGCCCTTTTCGAAGAGGTGCATCTCCACCGGGATCCCGGCATTGCGCGCGGCGGTGTAGAAGGCCAGGCTGTTTTCCACCGGCACCGATTTGTCCTCGGCGGTGTGCACGAGGAAAACGGGCGAGGTATCCTTGGTCACGTGCCGATCAGGTGAGAGCTGGGCGAGCAAAGCGGGTGAGGCATGGCCCTGCACCAGATTATTTCGCGAGCCCTCGTGCACGTGCGGGCCCTCCATCAGCATGACCGGATATTGCAGGATGAGGAAATCGGGCCGGGCGCTGACGGTGTCGAGTGCCGCGCCGGTCCGGCCATCGGGATGGTCGTAGAGCGTTCCGGCGCAGGCGGCGAGGTGTCCGCCGGCCGAGGAGCCGACGACACCGATGCGGTGCGGATCGCCCCCGAACTCGGCGGCGCGTGAGCGCACGAGCCGCACGGCGCGGAGCACATCGCGCAACGGGGCGGGGTGTCCGTATTCCTTGAGCCGGTATTTAAGGATGAAGACCGAGACACCCGCGGCGTTCAGCCACTTGGCGTGGCCGTTGCCCTCGTTGCTGATGGCGAGCCGGGTGTAGCCGCCGCCGGGACAGAGGATGGCCAGGGTGCCGTTCGCCTTGTCCGCCGGAGCGGGCAGGTAGGTCAGCGTGGGGATCTGGACGTTGTAGACGCGGTCGTCCTGAATGTATTCCGCGCCGCCATCCGGCTGCGCGTCGGGCACGCCTTCGGGCCAAAGGGGAATGACCAAGGGCTCGGCACAGTGAGCGGCCGTGAATAACAGGCAGGTCCAGAGACAGGTCGTGGTTTTGGTCCGACACCCCGGAGCTAGTCGCCGACCGTGAGCGGAGTCGAACGGCTCCGGCTTGGTTGAGGTGTAGCCACGAGCGTGAGCGAGTGGACGAGACTCCACTCGCTCACGCTCGTGGCTACTTTGGAGAGCAAGGAAGGGGTGATGCTTGGACATGACGGGTTTATCAAATGCCCCGGGGATGTTTATTTGGGGCCCGGTGTTGCGCCCGGATCATCCACCCGGCGGATTTCGCCGCCGAGCAGGAACAACGAACCGATGGCAACCGGCACGAGCAGCGCCGCCATGACGAAGACGGGGGTGTAGCTGATCTGGCTGAGCACGGGCACGAGCCAGGTGCTGAAGACGAGAACGCCGGCCACGGCGCCCATGCCGCCGATGCCGGCGACCGTGCCGACCAGGGGTCCGGCAAAGTAATCACTGGGCAGCGTCTGGATGTTGTTGATCGCCACCTGGAATCCCATGAGCACCACGGCGATGGACAGCACGGCGACCAGTGGGCTGCCCGCGGTCACGGCGCCGATGAAACCGGGCACGGTCAGCGCACCGCCGATCAGGATGGCGCGTTTCCGAGCGCGGTCGACCGTCCAGCCTTGGCGCAACAGATGCCCGGAATACCAGCCGCCGGCCAAGCTGCCGATGGCGGCGCCGAGGTAGGGCACCCAGCCGAAGAGCCCGATCTGCTTCACGTCGAAGCCGAAGCGCTCGGTGAGATAGATCGGCAGCCAGTTGACGAAGAGCCACCACACCGGATCGAGGAAGAAACGGGAGACGATGATCGCCCAGGTCTGGCGCAGACGGAGTGCGGCCGTCCAGGTCAGGGTCGGGGCGGCGGTGGCCGGAGCAGATGCGGTCGCGTCGCCGCCGAGGATGTGGGTGCGCTCCTCCGGTGAAATCCACGGATGTTTCTCGGGTCCGGCCCGGGCGAGAATCCACCACGGCACGATCCAGATCAGGCCGAGCCCGCCGACCGCCACAAACGTTGCGCGCCAGCCGAAAAGCAGAAACAACCAGGCAATCAACGGCGCCGATACCACCGCACCAAGTGAGGCGCCGGCGTTGAAAATGCCCTGGGCGAAAGCACGCTCATGGCGCGGAAACCACTCGGCCACGGCCTTAGTGGCGCCGGGCCAGTTGCCGGCTTCAGCCAGGCCCAGCAGGCCGCGAAACGCGCCGAGACTCAGGGCCGAGCGGGCCGCGCCATGCAGGGCACAGGCGATCGACCAGGCCACAATCGAGGCCACAAAGCCGAGACGCGTGCCGACGCGGTCAAAAAACCGGCCGGAGATCGCCTGGCCCAGCGCATAGCAGACCATGAAAACGGAGACGATGGAGGCGTAGGCATCCTTCGAGAGGCCGGTGTCCTTGGTGATCGCCGGCCACATGACCGCGAGCGACGTGCGGTCGACGTAGTTGATGACGGTGGCGACCGCGATGAGGCCGATGATCCACCAGCGGATATGCGAGCGCATCATGACGGTCAGTTTTTGCGCAGGGCGGCGGGGCCGTCCCAGGTGAAGTCGCCTGCGGCGGTCGCGACGGTGTGCGGGCCCGCGGGTTTGTCCCGATTGGAGATCAGCAGCGTCCAGTCGAGTCCGTTGGCGCCTTGCAGACGGACGACCGTGCCGTCGTCGGTGGCGGCCAGCACCTCGACCGAGCGGAATACCGCGGCGCCGCCGGCGGTGACTTCACGCGTGGCATCCCAGCGGCCGTGCGGTTCAATGACGGTGGCGAAGACATGATTCGCCGCGTTGACGCGCTGGATGACGGCGGTCTCGGGGCGGAGATTGAACTTGGGGTCGTTGGCGCCTACGCGCGTGTAGTAGATCTTTCCGCCGGGTGCAGTGGCGGAGACGGCGGTATAGAAACGGTCGCCGTTCAACCACGTGAAGCTGAGCGGGCCTTTGGCGTCGGCCTCGGCCTCGACCCAGAGGTGCTGGTAGCCGTGCTTGTCGCCGAGCGGGCGGCGCGAGTTCGTGTGTGCGGTGTATTCGGTGTTTCCGGCGAGGAAATGCCCCGCGTAATGGAGCGGATAATCGTATTGATGCGGTTTCTCCGCCACGAGGCGGAAGACATCGACCAGCACCGGGTGGGCGAGCTTGGGATCGCGGATCATCGCCACGGTGCGCTGCATCGCCACGCCGGGATAGGCCGTCGTGTCGCGGGCGCTCATCACCTGGAAATCGGGATCGGTGGCGGTGAAGTAGTGCCGGTCGGAATGGCTGGCATCGGCGGTGTCGTAATCGCCGGCGTAGTTCGAGCGGCCGTCCACCGTCACGGTGTTGTGGGCGATGGTCTGGAGGGCATAGGATTTGTTTTCGGGCAGATAGCGGCCGCCGAATTTCTGCTCGATGTTGAGAAAGCGGGCCGCGCCGTAGTCGGGGAGGATTTCACGGCCGTTGTCGGAGTAGAGCAGCGCGAGCTTGTCGTAGTGGCCGTGCTCCATGCCGAAGGCGGTGTATTTCAGCAAGGCGAGCGGGCGGCCGGAGTCGGACTCGGCGCGCAGGATGCCGATCCCGCCGTGGTCACCCGCGGGGCCGTCGCGGAATTCCACACTGGCGTAGGGGAAGGGCGGGGGCGCAGGCGTGGCGGCGAGCGCCGCCGCGGTTTGCAGCCCGGCGGAGGTGAGTGAGACGGTGTTCTGGCGCTGCGCGACGGAGAGCAGGCGCGCGTCGCTGCCGTAACGGGCGAAGACCAGGTTGAGTTGGAAGGCGACCTCGGGCGAGAGATAGGTCTTTTCCTTGAGCGAGTCATTGATGGGAAGGAACTCACCGTTGACGTAGGTCTGCTGGAGGAGCGCGTAAAAGGCCTTGCGCAGCAGCGCGTCGCGGTAGGCGTAGATTTTCAAATCGGGCTGGTTGCGCTCCACCACCTCGGCGAAGAGGAAAAAGGGCCAGAGCGCATAGCGGGCATAATAGGGGCCCTCGAGATAGTAGCCGTCGGGGGAGAAGAGGAGGTCCATCTGGCGCAGGAAACCCGCGGTGCCATCGCGCTTGGAGCCGCGCAGGGCCTTGTCGACGTGCTCGGTGTCGCCCAGGAGGTAGCCGGCGAGGCCGACGGCGGTGGCGGTCCAGGTGCCGTGGTTGTGGATACGATCAAACTCGTCGAGGCGCTCCTCGCAGAGGTAGTGCATCATCGGGCGGTAGAGGTTTTTCTCCAGCACCGCGTGTTCCTCCGCCGGGATGGCGTCGTAGACGCAGTCGTAGGCCAGGGAGACGTGCACGAGCCACACCGCCTCATTGAGGCTCTGCCAGAAAATGCGCCCGGCCGACTGCTTGTTGGCGGCGGGGTGGCGGCCAAGGGTGGGGTAGAGCACGGCGTAGCGGTGCAGGTGTTCGCGCACGAAATCGGCGTAACGCTTTTCCCCGGTCAGCTGGTAGAAAAACCCGGCCAGCTGCATCTCGGTGTAGTTCTGCTTGTGGCGCTCGTGGGTGTAACCCGCAGCGTCCTTAGGCGGCGGCACATCGATGGGCGCGGCGAGGGCCTGGTCGACTTTCTTGCGCGCCTCGGCCAGGGCGGCGTCGAAGAGCGGGTAGCGGCCCGAGGCGGCGCGCATGGCCGCGAAGTCGTCGGCGTTGTAGAGGAGGTGCGGATGGGATTTCGCCCCGAGCGTAATGGCCGCAAAAGCTGCGCAGAGGAGGATGGTGAGCGCACGCATGACTCAGTTGAAAAAAGCGCCGCCGTTGATCTCGACGGCTTCGCCATTGATGAACGAGGCGCGGCCCGAGGCGAGATAGGCGACGAGGTCGGCGACCTCCGCCGCCTGGCCCTCGCGTCCCAGGGGGGTCGCACCGGCGACCCGTTGCCGGATCTCGGGTTTGGTGTGCGTGTCGTGGAAAGCGGTCGCGATCATGCCGGGGTTGACCGCGTTGACCCGGATGCGGCGGGGGGCAAGTTCCTTGGCGAGGGAGCGGGTGAAATTGAGCACGCCGGCCTTGGCTGCGGCATAGGCACTGGCGCCACCACCACCGCCATCGCGGGCGGCCTGCGAGGCGAGGTTCACGATGGCGCTGCCGTCGGGCATGGCGGGCAGCACGGCCTTGGTCACCAAGAACACGGTCTTGAGATTCAGGGCCATGACTTGGTCCCAGAACGCCTCGTCCATGTCGGCCACGGTCTTCCGGGCGACGATGCCCCCGGCGTTGTTGACCAGGATGTCGATCGCGCCCCCGAAGGCCGCCCGGGTCTCCGCCACCATGCGGGCAATGTCAGCGGCCCTGAGCACATCACCTTGCACGGCGATGGCCCGGCCGCCGGCGGCCGCGATGAGGCGCAGGGTCTCGTCGGCCTCGGCGCGATTGCTGCGATAATTGACGGCCACCCGGGCCCCGAGGGCGGCGAGGCGGAGCGAGATGGCGCGCCCGATGTCACGGGAACCGCCGGTGACCAGGGCAACTTTGGCATGCAAGTCAGTCATGGGAGGGGGAGGGGGAGAACAGGGACGAGACAGCCTGCGCCCGGCCAGCGGGGGAGGCAAGGCTATATTCCATAGGTGAACTAATAGTTCATATATGAATATCGGCTTACCGCGGGCGCCCCGGGCGCAGCGTCGGAGGGGCGCCGGCGGCACTTACCGCACCACCCGGGCGCCGCCCCTTCGACCGGCTTCCGCCTCCGCCAAGGCTATGGCGGACAGGCAGGGCGGCGCGAATCTGACGAGATCAACGGACCACTCGGGCGCCGCCGCCCTTCATCAGTTTCTCGACTTCCTTCTGCGTGGCCATCGAGGTGTCGCCGGGCGTCGTCGAGGCGAACGCGCCGTGCGCCGCGCCGTAGTCAACGGCGAGCTGCGGGTCGTTTTTCGCGAGGAAACCGAACTGCAGACCGGAGGCGAAGCTGTCGCCGCCGCCGACGCGGTCGAGGATCTCGAGGCGTGGATAAGGGCGGCTCTCGTGGAACTTGCCCTCGTGCCAGAGGACGGCGCTCCAGTCGTTCACCGTGGCGGTGTGGACGTGGCGCAACGTGGTCGCGGCGACCTTGAAGTTGGGGAACTCCTTCACGGCGGTCTCGATCATGGTCTTGAAGGCGGCGGTCTCGAGGTGCCTGAGGTCCTCGGCGCCCTTGACGGCGAAGCCAAGCGAGGCCGTGAAATCCTCCTCGTTACCGATCATGACGTCGACGTATTGGGCGATCTCCCGGTTGACCTCCTGGGCTTTCTTCAGGCCGCCGATGGTTTTCCAGAGTGAGGGGCGGTAATTCAAATCGTAGCTGACGATGGTGCCGTGTTTGTTCGCGGCCTTGACGGCCTCGACGGTGAGGGCGGCGGTGGTCTCGGAGAGCGCGGCGAAGATGCCGCCGGTGTGGAACCAGCGGACGCCGTGCTCGCCGAAGATCTCGTCCCAGTCAAAGTCGCCCGGCTTGAGCTGGGAGGCGGCGGTATGGCCCCGGTCGGGCACGCCCACGGCGCCGCGGATACCGAAGCCGCGCTCGGTGAAGTTGAGGCCGTTGCGCACGGTGCGGCCGATGCCATCGTCCTCCCGCCACTTGATATAGTTGGTGGCGACGCCGCCCTGCATGATGAAATCCTCGACGAGGTGGCCGACCTCGTTGTCGACGAAGGCGGTGCAGACGGCGGTGCGCAGGCCGAAGCATTTGCGCAGGCCGCGGGAGGTGTTGTATTCGCCACCGCCCTCCCAGGCGGTGAAGGTGCGGGCGGTGCGGACGCGGCCCTCGCCGGGATCAAGGCGGAGCATGACTTCGCCGAGGGAAAGCTGGTCGAGGCGGCAGGTGGAGGCGGGTTTTATTTTAAGGCTCATGGAAAGAAGTGGGGGTGAGTTTGATGGGCGGCAGCCCCGCCGTCGCCCTGTGGGCTATGGGGGGTTCGTCCAGCGGCTACGCCGCAGGCGAAGCGGCGGCGACGAATTGCCGGGCGCGGGCGGTGATGGCGGGCCAGTCTTTCGCTTTCAGCGCGGCGGGCGATACGAGCGCGCTGCCGGCGGCGGTGGCGAAGGCGCCGTTCTTCAGGAACTCGGCGACGGTTTCGGGCGTGACGCCGCCGGTCGGCATGACCTGAATGTTGGGGAACGGGGCCTTGACGGACTTGATGTAGGCGGGGCCGAAGAACTCCGCGGGGAAAATCTTCACGACATCGACGCCGAGTTCCCACGACGTGTAAACCTCTGTCGGGGTGAGCGCGCCGCCCAGGACGGCGACGCCCAGTTCCCGGCACGCGGCGATGACGGTCGGGCGCACGGCGGGCGTGACGATGAACTTCGCGCCGGCGGCAATGCCTTGCCGCGCGGTGTCGGCGTCGAGCACGGTGCCGAGGCCGAGGAGAATCTGGGGGAGCTCCCGCGTGACCTGCGCGCACAACTCGAGGGCGCCGGGCGTCGTCATGGTGAGTTCGAGGCAGTTCAGGCCGCCGGCGGAGAGGGCGCGGGCGCAGTCGACCAGGCTGTCCGGGCCGTCGGCCCGGATGAGCGCGATGACTTTCTCGGCTTTGATTTTGGCGAGGACTTCGGTCTTGGTCATGGGAAAATTATTCGCCTCCCGCCCACTTGGGCTTGGTGCGGAGATGATAAAGGCGTTCGCCGGCCTTCGGTTCGTAGAAGATGCCCTCGGCCTCCCGGTTCGCGTAGTCGTCCGGGCTGATGGTGCGCCAGTCGCGATAACCGAGGTTGATCTTCCGACAGGTGGCCTCGGGGATGCCGGTGGCAAGGGTCACGCGCACGCGCGGCGTCTCGATGCCGGCCTGCTCGTCGTAGGTGCCGATGCCGTGGACGTGGGTGGAATGGGCGAGGGTGCCCCAGGGCTCGTGCTGGTATTTGTCCCACTGCTTGAGGAAAAACTGCACGCAGTGGTAGCCGATGCGCTCGATCATCGCGCCGTGGACCAGCGAGATCTCATGGATGTGCGGGGCATAGATGATGAGTTCGCCGCCGTCGGCGACAATGGGCTCGAGCTTATACATGCACTTCCCGCCGACCCAGAGCTCGTCATACATTTTCGGCGCGCAGGAGAGCACGGTATGGAAGGGCCGGTCCTTGTAGGTGATGTGGAGTTCGCGGGAAAGTTCGCTCGCGTCGTCCCAGGCCTGTTCGGGGGTGCCGGCAAAGAGGCCGGCCAGCTCGCCCTGGCCGTGGACGACCAGGCAGAAGCAGAGCTTGGGCACCGTGACCATCGCGCCGGCGCGGTCGACGACCTTGCGCACGGGCGTCCACTTGTTGCCGATGATCATCGGGTTGGTGACGACGGCGCCGAGCCAGTGGAAGAAATTCAGGATGCCCGGGCCGGCCACGCCGGGGAACAGGTATTTGTTGCCGCCGGAGAAGCCGACGACCTCGTGGGGAAAGACCGGGCCGCAGAGGATGATCTGGTCGTAGTCGAAGAGACGCCGGTTGATGTGCACCGGCACATCCATGGCAAAGAGACCGCCGGAGAGGTCCTTGATGTCCGCCGCCGGGATGTTCCCCAGGTCGCGGAGCGCGGCGGGATTGTCCCACTCGTGATTGATGAACGCGACGTCCTTGTAGGTGGTGGTGCGCTCGGCGGCGGTGATCTCGACGCGACGGTTGATGGCCTCCTCCGTCATCGCGGGGTGCGTGCCGAGGGCGAGCAGGACATCGAATTTCTTGGTCACGCCCGCGAGCCGGGCAAAGAGAGTCTTGAACATCAGCCCGACCGGCGCGGTGCGGGTCGCGTCGGGGATGATGAGCACGATGCGTTTGCCCCGGTAATTTTCCGCCGGGCACGCGGCGGCGACCAACGCGCGGACCTGGTCGGCGTCGAGGGAGCGGCCGGCAGGGGCGAGGGAGCGATGCGGGGCGTTGGCCATGAGGCGGCGGCGAGATCAGCGGTGCGCGGGGGTATAGCCCAACAGGCGCGACAGCTCGGCGGCGGCCGCCTGGACCTTGCCGGCCATCTCGGGGATCCGCTCCCTGGTGAAGCGGACGGTGGAGGCGGTGATGCCGATCGCCGCGGTCACATTGCCGTCAGAGGCGTAGACGGGAGCAGCCAGACAACGGATGCCCGGCGCAAATTCCTCATCATCGAGGCTGTAGCCGCGCTTGCGGGTCAACTCGGCCTCGCGCTTGATTTGGGCGAGGGTGGTGTGGGTGCGAGGGGTCCGCGCCGTCGCGCGTTGGGGATAGATCTCGGCGATGCGCTGGCGGTGGACGAAGGCGAGGAACGATTTGCCGGTGGAAGAACAGTGCAGTTCGGCCAAAAAACCGGGCCGGGAGGCGGCGCGCAGCGGGTGGGGGCTGTCCTGCACGGCCACGATCAGGGAACGGTCATCACAAGGGATCGCCAGGTGGGAGGTCTCGTCCGTCTGGGCGGTGAGGTTTTCCAAAACCGGCAGGGCCATGGCCCGGATCTCGGTGCCGGCGAGGGAGGCGTTGCCGAGGGAGATCAGCACCGGGCCGAGTTCATAACGGTTCTCCATCTTGCGCGCCAAACCCTCCAATTGCAGGGTGGCCATGATGCGGAGGGTCGTGGTGACGGGGATGTGCAGCTCGCGACTGATTTCGGCGGCTTTGTAACCATCTGGTTGGCGGCCCAGCAACTTGAGGATCCGGCAGGCGTTGCGGAGATTGGGAATGATGTAGCGCGCCAGCTTGTCCGTCTCGCTCGAGGCAGGCGACTGAAGAGGGGGGCGGGCAGGCATGGCGGAAAGCGAAACCGCTTTGCGGGGGACGGCCAAGGGGAAAGCAGGGGGCAAGCGGGGCATGATTTTTTTTGTTGCCCTCTGATCTAAATATTCAAATATGGATGGCAAGTTCATTAGTGAAATATTGCGCACCGGCGCAGCCCTGACCCTCAACCCCCACCGACCATGCCTTCCACCCCCGCCTGCGGGCAGCTCCTGCTGCGCCGCGTCTGCTCCCACTCCGCCCGGCTTTCCGGCCGCGGGCTTTGTGTCCTTGCCCTGACCTTGCTCTTGCCGGGCCTGCTGCCCGCCCAGACCACCGGCACCGTCACCGGCCGCATTGAAAATGCGGTCTCAGGCAGTGCGCTCAACCTCGCCCGGATTACCGCCAAGGGCACCGGCCGCGAGGTGTTCTCCAATGAATACGGTGAATACCAGTTCTCCGGTCTGACCGCCGGCGAGGTGGAATTGACGGTCACCTACACCGGCCTGGCCGCTCAGACGGCCAAGGTTACGGTCCCAGCCGGTGGCTCGGTCACCCAGGACTTCAGCGTCACTTCAAGCCGAATGACCGAGGAGATGAAGGGTGATACGGTCAAACTCGACACTTTCACGGTGTCGACCCAGCGCGACACCAACGCCGCCTCCATTGCGGCCAACGAACAGCGCTATTCCCCCAGCCTGAAGAGCGTGGTCTCGGCGGATGCGTTTGGCGACGTCACCGAGGGCAACATCGGCGAGTTCATGAAATATCTCCCGGGCGTGTCGGTGGACTATGTGGCGGCGGACGTGCGCACCATGTCGGTGCGCGGGTTCGCGGACAACTTCACCAGTGTGTCAGTCAACGGTGCCCGCATGGCCAGTTCCTCGTCCGGCGCCGGCAGCCGCTCCTTCGAGTTCGAGCAGGTCTCCATCAACAACGTGGCGCGCATCGAGATCTCCAAGGCGCCCACCCCCAGCATGCCCGCCGATTCATTGGGCGGGGCCGTTAATCTCGTCAGCAAAAACGCCTTCGAGCGCAAAGGGGCGGAATTCAAATACAAGGCCTACCTCAGTCTCAACAGCGAGGATCTCGACTTCTTCAAAAAGACGGCGGGCCCGATGGACAAAGCGACCCGCAAGATTCTGCCGGGCTTTGATTTCGACTATACCCTGCCGATCTCGAAGACCTTCGGAATCGTGATCACCGGGCTTTCGTCCAACCAGTTCAACGAGCAGCATCGCTCCCAGAACACCTATGAGTTCGCCCGGGCCGGGGCGACCGCCGCCAATCCCTACCTGCAACAATACCAGTTCCAGGACGGACCGAAGAACACCTTCCGTGATTCGTTCAGCATCAAGGCGGACTGGAAGGTCCGGCCGAACCACGTGCTGTCCGCCAGCCTGCAGGCCAACTATTATCTCTCGCAGTTCGGCAACCGCAACTTCGCCTACAACATCGGCACGACCGCCACGTCCAACCCGGCCGGCGGCCAGGCCCTGACCTGGACCCCCACCTCGGTGACCGGTGCCACGGGCCGTGGCACCGTGCAGGGGCAGACTTCCTTCCGCGACAAATACGGTGCGACGACGGCCGGCAACCTCACCTGGACCTACAAGGAAAATTCGTGGGAGGTCGACGCGAGCCTGAATGCCTCGCGCTCCCGGACCTGGTATCGTGATACCGGCCGGAACCATTTCAGTGAGGTGCGCACCGCCATGGCCGGGGTGTCCCGCATCAGCTTCGACAACATCAATCCCATCCGCCCCGGCACGATCAGCATCTACAATGCGGCGGGCGCGTTGCTCGATCCTACGCTGCTCAGCAACTACACGATCACCTTTGGCCGCGGCAACCCGATCGACGCCTACGACCAATTCGCGGGCGGCAACGTCAACGTAAAATATAACTTGAATCTCTCCTTCCCGGCTGCGGTCAAAGTCGGTCTCGATCAGCGCACCCAAAACCGCAACATCCGCCGCTACGATGAGTCCTGGAGCCTCGCCGGCACGGTCACGGGCACGGACTACGTGGATCAGGGTTACCTGAACCAAGATCCCTACTGGGGGCTGCCGGCCCAGCAGTGGCCTGATGCCTACAAGTTGTTTGCCCTCTTCAAATCCAACCCGGCGGCCTTCGCGCAGACGGCGGCCCAACAACTGGCGGCGGAGCGCTTCCGCATCCAGAACTCCCAATACTTGGAGGAGACGATCTCCTCGGTCTATGGGCAAGCCGAGCTCAAGTTCATGGACGGACGCCTGGGCGTCGTGACCGGGGTGCGGTTCGAGAAAACCAAGGACACCGGTCGCGGCCCGAAGACCAAGGGCCCGATCACCACCCTGGCGCTTTTGCAGGCCAATCTGATCGAGCGCGGTTACGAGACCAGCGCGGCCTATGATGGCTACTATCCCAGTTTCCACGCCACTTACGCGATCAATCACAATATGCTCGCGCGCTTCTCCTACTCGACCGCCCTTGGGCGTCCCGACTTCGCCAACATCCTGCCGCTGGCCCGCGTCAACGACACCAGCGTCGTGCTGGATGACGGCCTGACGCCGACGATTCCGCCGCTGACCGTGATTGTCACCAACACGGCGCTCAAACCCTGGGACGGTGAGAGCTACGACTTCTCCCTGGAGTATTATTTCCCCAAGGGCGGCGTGCTTTCGGGAGGCTATTTCATCAAAAACCTGACTGATTTCTGGGGCACGGCGAGCCGGACGGTGACGGCCCAGGATATCACGGACTTTGACCTGGATGCCACCGCCCTTGGTCTCGCCTTGCAGACCACCGTTAACATCGGCGCCGCCAAGATCACGGGCTGGGAATTCAACTTCCAGAAGTCCCTCGATTTCCTCCCTGGCATCGCGAGGGACTTCAGCGTCTTCGCCAACGCGACCAAGCTCAAGCTCTCCGGTCCCCAGAACGCTGATTTCGCCAAATTTATCGAAGAGTCCGCCAGCTGGGGTGTCACCTACAGCCGCAAGCCGGTGGTGCTCTCGCTCAAGTGGAATTACCGCGGCCGCCAGCGGCTCGCCGCCCAGACCGGCACCGCCTTCCAGGCGGTCGGGGTCGATGCCGGATTCCGCGAATACTACGCGCCGCGCACCTTCCTGGATGTGAACGCCGAGTATCAATTCTCCAAGCGTTTCGCCCTATTCGCCAACGCGCGCAACATCATGAACGTGGCGCAAACCCTTGAGCGTTATAACGCCGCATCCCCGGCTTACAGCCAGAAATACCGCATCGAGGAATTCGGTATCCAGATGGCGGTCGGCGTCAAGGGCACCTTTTAAGCCACCCTGAATTATACCCTCCCATTTTTCCGCTGCCCGGGGCATCCGCCCCGGGCAGCTTTATCTGGATCAGCAATGTTGCCTCACCCTCGGACCAGCTTGCCCCCTGAAATGCAAATCCCCGAAACCAGTTATTCCCGCACCGCCGCGACCCTGCCGACCGAGGCGCTCCGGGCGGAGTTTCTCGTCAGCGGACTGTTCGCCCTTGGGGCCGCGAATTTCCGCTACTGGGAAACAGATCGCACCATCGTGGGCGGCATCACACCCGGGGCTTCCGCGCTGGACCTGCCCAACCCCGCCGAAGTGCGCAGCGGATTTTTCCTGGAGCGGCGGGAAGCCGGCGTGATCAACCTCGGCGGCCCGGGCAGCGTCACGGTGGACGGCACGGTTCATGCCCTGGAGCCGCTCGATGCGCTCTACCTCGGGCGCGGCACCAAGGCGGTCACGTTTGCCTCGCGCTCGGCCGGGCAGCCGGCGCGGTTCTATTTCCTGTCCTATCCCGCGCACACCGCCTACCCGGGGCGGCACCTTGCGTTCAAGGACGCGAAGGGCGAACGGCTGGGGGTGCGCGAGTCAGCCAACGAGCGCACGCTCTACAAACTCATCCACCCCGGCGCTTTTCCCACCTGCCAGTTGGTGATGGGCTTTACCCGCATGGAACCGGGCAGTGTCTGGAACACAATGCCGCCGCACACCCACCTCCGGCGCTCCGAGGTCTACTGCTATTTCAACGTGCCGCCGGCTGCCGCCGTGTTTCATTTCATGGGCGCGCCGACGGCTACCCGCCACCTTGTGGTGCGCGACCTCGAGGCCGTCCTCTCCCCGCCGTGGTCCATCCACTGCGGCGTCGGCACAGCCGCCTACGCCTTCGTCTGGGGCATGGGCGGCGAAAATCAGGAATTCGCCGACATGGATCCTGCACCGGTCGCGCAGCTCCGATGAATCTCCGCGTCGAAAAGGGTAGGGCGCACCGGCCCGGTGCGCCGCGCGTCTCGGATCGGCGGACCGGGCCGGTCCGCCCTACCTGCTGATCCCCATGTCCAACATCCTCGACAGCTTTCGCCTCGACGGGAAAGCAGCCATTGTCACCGGCGCCTCGCGCGGCCTGGGGGCCGCCATGGCGCAGGCCTTGGCCGAGGCCGGCGCCGACCTCGTGCTCGTGGCGCGCGGCGACATGGGCGCCCTGCAAAAAACCATCGCGGCCACCGGCCGGCGGAGCGTGGTCGTCGCCGCCGATGTCGGCACCCCCGCCGCTGCGGCGAAGATCGTGGCCGCCGCCTATGAGAATTTCGGCCGCGCCGACATCCTCGTCAACAACGCCGGCATCATCCGCCGCGCCCCCTTGCAGGAGTTTTCCGAGGCGGATTGGAACGACGTCCTCAACGTCAACCTCACCGGCGCGTTCCGCCTCAGCCAGCGCTTCGCCGCCGAGCTGGTCACGCGCAAGTCGCCGGGCAAGATCATCAACATCGCCTCGATGCTCTCATTCCAGGGCGGCATCCGGGTCGTTTCCTACACGGCCGCCAAAAGCGCACTGGCCGGCGTCACCCGGGCCATGGCCAACGAGCTCGCGAGCCAGGGGATCAACGTTAACGCCATTGCCCCGGGCTACATGGCCACGGACAACACGGCCGCCTTGCAAGCCGACGCCGCCCGCAACAAGTCCATCCTCGAGCGCATCCCCGCCGGCCGCTGGGGCACGCCGGCCGATCTGGCGGGAGCCGCAATCTTCCTTGCCGCCCCGGCGTCAGACTACATGCACGGCCACATCCTCGCGGTCGATGGCGGCTGGCTCGTGCGCTGAACCCCCATCCCGTTTGTCATTCTGAACGCAGTAAAGATACCGAGCGAAGCGACATCCTCATCCATGTGCCCGCCTATGACATCCCAGTGGTGGAGCGCGCTGACCCCAGCGCGCTTGCCTCGATGGCTGCCCCACAACGCACTGGGGTCAGTGCGCTCCACCCCATGAAAGCACTCCTCCTCTTTCTCGCCTCGGCGCTCGCCGCCGTCGCCGCCCCTCGCCTGACGGTCACGGTGACGCACGACCTCGAGACCGCCCGACCGGCCGAGACCATCACCGTGCCGTGGCTGGAGGTTAACAAGGCGCTGCCGGGTGCGCTGCTGCAGCGCCTCGCCGTCCACGATGCCAAGGGCAACCTGCTGCCCTATCAGGTCACCAACATCGCCCCGCAGGCCAAGGATCCGCAGGGCGTCGGCCTGGCCTACGGCGAGCTCATCTTCCAGCACGATTTCGCCGCCAGCGAGAAATCCGCCGCATTCACGGTCGAAAAATCCGACACGGTGGCGCCGGTTTTTCCCGTCAAGGCCTATGCGCGCTTCGTGCCGGAGCGGCTCGAGGATTTCGCGTGGGAGAATGACAAGATCGGCCACCGCACCTACGGCCCCGCGCTCGCCGCCCCGGCCGGGCCGGGCCCGGCCAAGGAGGTGCTGGTGACCAGCGGCCTCGATGTCTGGTGCAAGCGCGTCAGTTACCCCATCGTCGACCGGTGGTATAACAAGGGGCACGATCATTACCACAAGGACGAGGGCGAGGGGATGGATATGTATTCCGTGCAGACCAGTCGCGGCTGCGGCGGCACCGGCATTTGGGACGGCCGGCAACTGCACGTCAGCCACAATTACCAGAACTGGCGGGTGCTGGCGAACGGCCCCATCCGCGCGGTCTTCGAACTCACTTACGATACTTGGTCGGCGAACGGGGTCTTCGTCTCCGAGGTCAAGCGCTTTACCGTCGATGCCGGCCACAACCTCGACCAGATCGAGAGCACCTTCACCGCCGCCGGCAACGTGAAGGAGCTCACCATCGGCATCGGCCTCAACAAAACCCCCGCCGACAAGGGTCAGGAGCCGCAGATCGCGCTCACGCCCGTCGCGGCGGACGGCTCCTTCACCCAGTGGATCGTGCAGCAGACCAACGGCGCGCTCGGCACCGGCGTCATCGTGCCCGACAACTTCACCGGATTTGCCGAGGACGAGCGCAACCACCTGTTGCTGGCCAAGGTCGTGTCCGGCCAGCCGCTCCGCTATTTCGCCGGGGCCGGCTGGTCCAAGGCCGGCGAGTTCACGACCCGCGAGAGCTGGAATGACTACGTCGCCGCCTTTTCTGCCCGGCTGAAATCACCGCTCAAGGTTGTTCTGACCCCATGATCTCGTTCCGTTTCACGTTTCTGGCCGGCCTGCTACTGGCTTCCGCTGCGGCCCAGTCCCCGGTGGCAAAATTCGACGGCGCCACGCCGCTTGAGTGGTCGCGCCGTCTGGCCGACTCCGAGATAAAGCGTCTCGGCATCTCGCTCGAAGCCAGCGCTTCCAATCCTCGCGCGCGCTGGGATTATTCACCCGGGGTGTTCGCCCTTGGGCTCGTGCGTCTCGGGGAAGCGACCGGCAACGACGCCTACATCCAGTTCGGCACGCGGGCCGTTGCTTCCCATGTCAACGCCGACGGCACGATCCAGGGTTACAAGGAGGAAGACTACAACATCGACAACATCCCGCCGGGCAAGGTGCTCCTTGCCGCCCTGGCCCGCGGGGAAAAGAACCCGGCTTATACGAAGGCGGCACAGTCCCTCCGCGCGCAAATGGCCACGCACCCGCGCACCAGCGAGGGCGGCTTCTGGCACAAGCGGCGTTACCCGCACCAGATGTGGCTCGACGGTCTCTACATGGCCTCGCCCTACCTCGCGCAATACGGCGGCCTGTTCAAGGAACCGGCGCTCTTCGACGACGTGGCGAAGCAGATCATTCTGATGGACCGCCACAGTTATGATCCCGCCACGGGCCTCTTCTGGCACGCTTGGGACGAGTCCCACGCGCAGAGTTGGGCCGACCCCCAGACCGGCTTCTCCCCCAATTTCTGGAGCCGCGCCATCGGCTGGTATGGCATGGCGATCGTGGACACGCTTGATTTTCTCCCCGTCAACCAGCCGGAGATCGACGAGATCGTGAACATCCTCAGGCGCCTCGCCGACGGCGTGGTGCAGTGGCAGGACCCGGCTTCCGGCGTCTGGTGGCAGATTCCCAACCTCGGCCGCAAGGAAGGCAACTACCTCGAGGGTTCCGGCTCCGCGATGTTCGTCTACACCCTCGCGAAGGGCGTCAACAAGGGCTACCTGCCGCGCGAGAAATACCTGCCCGCCATCCTGAAAGGTTACGCCGGCCTGATCCACACGCTCGTCAAGACCGACGCCAACGGTGCCGTCCGTCTCACGCAAATCTGTCAGGGTGCCGGGCTCGGCTACATGATGGTCGATGGCAAGACGCCGCGCGACGGCTCCTTTAAGTATTACATCTCCGAGCCCATCGTGGACAACGATCCCAAGGGCACCGGCCCGTTCATCCTGGCCGGGATTGAAGTCGAAAAACTACTGTCGACCACCAGCCAGCCGCTGGTCGTGCGCGGCTGGGACTCGTTGCCGACTGTGCTGGCGCTGATCAAGGCGCCGGAGTTCGCGGCCCGTGATTTCCCTATCACCGATTTTGGCGCGAAGCCCGGTTCTGATTGCACCGGCGCCATTGCCGCCGCGATCGAGGCCTGCACCAAGGCCGGAGGCGGCCGCGTCGTCGTGCCGGCGGGTGAATGGTTGACCGGCGCCATCCGACTCAAGAGCAACGTCAACCTGCACGTCAGCGAGGGCGCCACGCTGCGCTGGGTCTTCGACCCGGCGAAGTATCCCGTGGTGTTCACGCGCTGGGAAGGCGTCGAGTGCATGAATTATTCCGCCTTTATCTACGCCTATGGGGAGGAAAACATCGCCGTCACCGGCACCGGCACGCTCGACGGCGGCGCCGACTGGGACACGTGGTGGAGCTGGAACGACAAGTCAAAGGAGGGACCCGTGAGACAGAAACCCGCCCGCGACCGTCTGATCGAAATGGGCGAAAAGAACGTGCCGGTGACGGAGCGGGTCTTCGGCGAGGGTGGCTTCCTGCGGCCGAACTTCATCCAGCCTTACAAGTGCACAAACATTTTGATCGAGGGCGTGACCATCCTCCGCTCCCCGATGTGGGAAATCCACCCGGTCCTGTCCTCGAACATCACCGTCCGCGGCGTGCAGATCAATTCCCACGGTCCGAACAATGACGGTTTCGACCCCGAGTCCTGCCGCGACCTCCTGGTCGAGGACACCATCTTTGACACGGGCGACGACTGCATCGCCATCAAGTCCGGCCGCAATGGCGACGGCCGCCGCGTCAACGCGCCCACCGAGAACATGGTGATCCGCCGTTGTGTGATGAAGGACGGCCACGGTGGCGTGGTGCTCGGCTCGGAGTGCACCGGCGGCATCCGCAACATCTTCGTCGAGGACTGCACGATGGACAGCCCCCACCTCGACCGCGCCTTTCGCTTCAAGAACAACGCCGTGCGCGGCGGCGTGCTGGAGAATTTCTTCGCCCGCAACGTGCAGATCGGCCGGGTGGGGGAAGCCGTGCTCACCATTGACCTGCTCTACGAGGAGGGCGCGCAGGGCGGGTTCAAGCCGGTCGTCCGCAACATCCAGCTGGACAACATCACCAGCTCCGCCAGTCCGCGCGTCATGTATGTCCGCGGTTTCGCGGGCGCGGTCATTGATAATATCCGCGTCAGCAATTCCACTTTCAGCGGCGTGACCGAGACGGAGGTTGTGGAGCATGCCGGGACCATCACGCTGCAACACGTCACCATCACGCCGGCGAAGGCGACCAAGAGCCTGAACACCGTGCCGGCCACGAAATAGCCCTGCCCCCAAACCCCGGAACAACCCGATGAGCAAGCTGCACGAAATCAACGAACAGGTCGGCAAATACCGCTGGACGATCTGCAGCCTGGTCTTCTTTGCCACCACCATCAATTACCTCGATCGGAATGTGCTCGGCCTGTTGAAGCCGGTCCTGTCGGCGGATGGCGTGTTCGGCCCGGACAAGGCGGCCCAGGAGCTGAACTACTCCACCGTCGTCATCTGCTTCCAGCTGGCCTACGCCATCGGCATGGTGCTGGCCGGCCGTTTGATCGACCGGGTTGGCACCAAGTCCGGCTACGCCTACTCGCTCATCGGCTGGAGCGTCGCGGCCATCGGCCATGCCTTCGGCCACCACACCTGGAGCTTCGGCTTCTGGCGCGCGGCGCTGGGTATCACCGAGGCCGGCAACTTTCCCGCCGCCAACAAAACCACGGCGGAGTGGTTCCCGAAGAAGGAACGCGCCCTCGCCACCGGCCTCTATAATTCCGGCGCCAACGTCGGCGCCATCATCGCCCCGCTCTGCGTGCCGCAGATCGCCGCCGCCTGGGGCTGGGAGTGGGCCTTCATCCTCACCGGCGTCGTCGGCCTGATCTGGATCTTCTTCTGGTATCGGATGTATGATTCCCCGGCCGCGAAGCTGAAGTCCGGCCAGCTCTCCCCGGCCGAGTATGACTTCATCCACAGCGACAAGGACGAGCAGGCCGAGGCCGCGGCCGCGGCCGGTCAGCCCAAGGCGAGTTGGGGCCGCCTGCTGGGCTTCCGCCAGACCTGGGCCTTTGTCCTGGGCAAGTTCCTCACCGATCCCGTCTGGTGGTTCTACATGTTCTGGCTGCCGGCCTTCCTCAACGGCGAGAACGCCCGCAAGGTCTCCGCCTATCTGGCGGCGCATCCGGATTTCACCGGGGACAAGGCCGCCATCCCCGGGGTCATCAGCTGGACGTTTGCTGTCGCCGTCGTCTACACCATCGCCACCGGCGGCTCGATCTTTGGCGGGTGGCTGCCGAAACGCTTCGTCAACGGCGGCATGGATCCCAACCAGGCGCGCAAACTCGCCATGTTCATCTTCGCGCTGTTCCCGCTCACTGTGCTGGCGGCGTCCCGCCTCGGCGAGATCAACACCTGGCTGGCGGTCGGCACCATCGCCATCGCCTGCTCCGCCCACCAGGCGTGGTCGGCCAACATCTTCACCACCGTCTCCGACATGTTTCCGAAGCGCGCCGTCGCCTCGGTGACCGGCATCGGCGGCATGGCCGGCGCCGTCGGCGGCATCCTGATCGCCCGCGCGGCGGGCGTGCTGCTGGCGCACTATACCGCCCTCGGCCGGGTCGAGGTCGGCTACGGCATCCTCTTTGTCATCTGCGGCTCCGCCTACATCGTCGCGTGGGTGCTCATGCACCTGCTCGTGCCGAAGTTCAAACAGATCCAGCTCTGAACATGACCCCCCGCCTCCGGCTGCTCCTCGTCCTTCTCCTGACGGCCGGCGCGGCCGCCGAGGCCGCCATCAGTTGGGGCGAAATCCATCAGCAGCCGGCGGCGTGGTATGCCGGGGCCGAGGCCCGCACTCTCGCCGCCAGCATCATCCAATACCAGACCCCCGCGGGCGGGTGGCCGAAGAACACCGACATGACCGCGCCGCCGTCCGCGGCCTATCTTGCGGAGACCAAATTCGATCATCGCGCGCCCACGATCGACAATGACGCCACCTTCACCCAACTGCGCTACCTCGCGCAGGTGATCACGGCGCATGATGACCCGGAGCTGCGGACCGCCTTCAACCGCGGTTTCGATTACCTGCTCGCGGCCCAATACCCCAACGGCGGCTGGCCGCAGTATTTCCCGCTGATCAATGGCTACTACACCCACATCACCTACAACGATGACGCCATGGTCAATGTGCTCACCCTTCTGCGCGCTGCGGCGCATGGTAAACCGCCCTACGCCTTCGTGGACGCCACCCGCCGGGCGCAGGCGTCGGCGGCGGTGGAAAAGGGCATCGCTTGCATCCTGCGCACGCAGGTGAAGCAGGACGGCTGGCTCACCGTCTGGTGCGCGCAGCACGACGAGACGACCCTCGCTCCCGCCGGAGCGCGCAACTTCGAGCCCGCGAGTTTATCGGGTGACGAGAGCGCAGGTCTTGTGCGCTTTCTGATGGAGGTGGAAAACCCCGCGCCGGAAATCATCGCCGCCATCGAGGGGGCCGTGGCGTGGTTCCGGGCGGTGGCGGTCCACGGGGTGCGCGTCGAGGAAGTTACGGATGCGGAGGGCAAGAAGGATCGCCGCGCGGTCTCCGATCCCACAGCTCCGCCAATCTGGGCCCGCTTCTATGAGTTGGGCACGAATCGGCCGGTCTTCACGGGTCGCGACAAAGTCATCCGCTACGATTTCAACGCCATCGAACGCGAGCGGCGCGCCGGATATAATTATTTCGGCAACTGGCCCGCCCGCCTGCTGGAGAAGGACCACCCGCGCTGGCGCGCCAAAAACAAACGGCCATGAGCAGGCGCAGCAGAAGGTGGAGCGCGTCCGGCTTGTCCGCCATAGCCTTGGCGACGGCGGAAGGCCGCGTTCCACCCGCAATCCTGTTGCTGGCGCTGGCAATGGGCATCGCCACCACCCTGTCCGCATCCTCTCAGCCCGCCGCCAGTCCCGCCGCAACCCTCCAGCCCGACGCCATCGTCGCCGCGGACGGCAGCGGCCAATATGTTTCACTGCAGGAGGCCATCAGCGCGGCCCCGATGCAGACCGACAACACCGCGCCCCGCTGGGTCATTTTCGTCAAGGCCGGCACTTACCGGGAGCTGGTCTACGTCCAGCGTGAGCGCGGCCACATCCAGGTCATCGGGGAGGACCGGGTGAAGACGATCATCGTCTACCACCAGCACGCCAACCTCCCGGGTCCGGACGGCAAACCCATCGGCACGTTTCGCACGCCCACCGTGCAGATTGATGGCGATGGCATGATCTGGGAAAACCTCACGATCGCCAACGACGCCGGCCGGCCCGGCCCGCGCCCCGCCGGTCCAGTTGGTCAGGCGGTCGCCCTCCGCGCCGACGGTGACCGCCTTACGTTTCGCCATTGCCGGTTCCTCGGCTGGCAGGACACTCTGCTCCTCAACCGCGGTCGGCATTACTTGGTGGACTGTTACATCGAGGGCAGCGTGGACTTCATCTTCGGCGCGGCCACGGCGTATTTCGACCGCTGCCACATTCACGCGCTGGCGGATGGCTACCTTACGGCCGCTTCCACGCCGAAGGAGAAGACCGGTGGTTTCAACTTTGCCGACTGCAAGATCACCGGGGCCGAGGGCGTGAAAACCTATCTCGGCCGCCCGTGGCGGGAGTTCGCCCAGACGGTGTTTCTCCGCACCGAGATGTCCGCCGCCGTGCGACCCGAGGGCTGGCACAACTGGAACAAGCCCGGCGCCGAGCGGACGACCTTCTACGCCGAGTTCGGCAGCACCGGTCCGGGTGCCAACGATGCCGCCCGGGTCAAGTGGGCTCAGCCGCTCACCGCCGCCGTTGCCGCCTCGCTCACGCCTGCCAAAACCCTCGCCGGCCACGACGGTTGGAATCCCGCCAAGCCATGATCCGCCGGTTGCGTTGGCTGTTCCCGGCCATCTGGCCGTCACTGATTTGGGCCACCGTTTGGTCACCCGATCGCGGGGATGGCACCTATCAGAACCCTGTCATTCATGCCGACTACTCGGATCCGGATGCGATCCGCGTAGGCGATGATTTTTGGATGACATCGTCGAGCTTCAATCACGTGCCGGGCCTGCCCATTCTGCACTCACGCGATTTGGTGAACTGGGAGCTCGTCGCCCACGCGCTGCCGAAGCTTGGGCCGGAGGACGTGTTCCGCAGCCCGCAACACGGCAAGGGGGTGTGGGCGCCGGCCCTCCGGTTTCACGCGGGTAAATATTGGATCTATTATCCCGACCCGGATTTTGGCCTCTATGTGGTGACCGCCGCCGATCCGCGCGGCCCATGGAGCGCGCCGGTGCTGGTGAAGGGCGGCAAGGGCCTGATCGATCCGTGCCCGTTGTGGGACGACGACGGGCGCGTCTACTTGATCCACGCGTGGGCGAAAAGCCGTTCGGGCATCAACAACCGGCTCACGCTGCTCGAACTGGACCGGGATGGCACAAAAGTGCTCACCGACCTGGGCACGATCATCGATGGGGACAAGCTGCCGGGTTACACGACGCTCGAGGGCCCCAAGCTCTACCAGCGCAACGGCTGGTATTACGTCTTCGCCCCGGCGGGCGGTGTGGCCACCGGCTGGCAGTCCGTCTTCCGCTCCAAAAACATCCGCGGTCCCTATGAGGACCGCATCGTGCTCGCGCAGGGCAAGTCACCCATCAATGGCCCGCACCAGGGCGCGCTGGTCGACACCCCGTCCGGCGAGTCGTGGTTCCTCCATTTCCAAGACAAGGGTGCCCATGGCCGCGTCGTGCACCTGCAGCCGGTGAAGTGGGTTGATGACTGGCCGCTGCTGGGCACCGGTGTCGCGACCGGCGCCGCGAAGGGTGAGCCCGTGCTCGTGCACCAGAAACCCGCGCTGCCGCCGCAACCGGTCGCCGTGCCGCCCACCAGCGACGACTTCGCCGCGCCGGCCCTCGGTCTCCAGTGGCAGTGGCAGGCCAATCCCGGGGATGGGTGGTTTTCGCTCGCCGCGAAACCGGGCCACCTGCGGCTTTTCGCCCAGCCCGCGCCCAAGCCCGGCAACCTCTACGACGCGCCGTTCCTGCTCATGCAGAAATTCCCGGCCCCGGAGTTCACCGTCACAACGAAATTTGAGTTCGCACCCAAGGCGGACGGCGACAGTGCGGGCCTGATGGTCTTCGGCCACGATTACGCCTGGCTCGGGCTCCGGCAGATCGACGGCACCGCGGCGCTTGTGCGGGCCGTGCGCAAGGACGCTCCGAAAGGTGAACCGCAGGAAGTGGAAATTCTGGTCCGCGCGGTTAAAGGGCCGGTCTCCCTGCGGGTCAGCGTCGGGCCCGCCGCCGCTTGCCAGTTTTCATGGAGTCAGGACGGCGAACATTTTCTGCCGGTGGGCGGACAGTTCACCGCCACCGTCGGCCGCTGGGTCGGAGCCAAAGTCGGACTGTTCGCGAACGGGGCGGCCGGCGCGACGGCGGATTTCAATTGGTTGCGCGTCAGCCCGACCGAAAATTGAGATACGGCCGGAGCCGGTGCGATCACGATGATTGGTCGCCCGGCTTCACCGCCGTGCGACCAGGGCTCGGGATTCTGTGTGCAGCTTGGCGCGATGCAACGCCTCGAGAAAATAATAGTCGGCGTAGCTGATCGGTGTATCGATCTCGCTGTTTTTGGGCATGTTGCCGGTGCAATGCATGAGGAGGAATCCGCCATTGGTGCCGAGCTTGGCGAGATAGGCCGGCGTGGCGAGGCTGCGAAGTTGCCCTTCGGCGAAGTCGGCGTAGCGCGCGGCGGCGGCGGCGTCGCCGGTGAGACCGGCGAGTTCGAAGAGGGCAGAGCAGATCACCGCACCCGCTGAGGCGTCGCGGGGCGTGTGGGGAATACCGGGGGCATCGAAATCCCAGTAAGGGATTTTGTCGGCGGGCAAACGCGGGTGATTCATGATGAACGCGGCGACTTTCTCGGCTTGGGCGAGGTAGCGCGGGTCGTGGGTCTCGCGATACATCATCGTGTAGCCATGGAGGGCCCAGCCTTGGCCGCGGGCCCACGAGGAATTATCGGCGGCGCCTTGGTGGGTGACTCGCTTGATGACCGTGCCCGTTTCCGGATCGTAGTCGACGACATGGAATGAGCTGTGGTCCGCCCGAAAGTGGTTTTTCAAAGTGGTGTCCGCGTGCGCCAGAGCGATTTCTCGAGCATGGGAATCACCACCGTTTCGCGCCGCCCAGAGCATCAGCTCCAGGTTCATCATGTTATCGATGATGACGGGAAAGGTGAAAGTGCCGACGCCGTGATCCCAAGATTTGAGGCAGCCGACGATGGGATTGAAACGGGTGCTGAGCGAGGCCGCACCTTGGAGCAGCACGGGGCGATAGGCGGGGTTACCCGTCAAGCGGAGGCCATTGCCATAGCTACAATAGAGAATGAAGCCAACGTCGTGGGTCTTCGTGTTATACTGCTCGGGGGCGAGCATCGCGGTGTAACGCTCGGCGGCGCTGCGCCACTTGGCGTCGCCCGTGGCCTCGAAGAGATACCACAGGGTGCCGGGAAAAAAGCCGCTCGTCCAGTCGCGGGTGGCGACGGCGATGAGTTTGCCCTGCTCAAAGCTGCGGGGCATTGGATCCGCAGCGTCGGCCGGCAGGTGCGCGAGCATCCACTCGTATTGCTGGGCCGACGCTGCGACCGCCTCCTGAATGACTTTGCGCAATGGGACCGGTGCGGTCGTGGTGCAGGCCGAGGAGAGCAGCACCAGAAACAAAGCCGGCAGCAGTTGCAGGGGACGAAAGCGACCAAGGAGAGAGTTCATGAGGGAAAGAAAGAATCAGGAAGCGGGGGCGGCGGGACGTGTGACGCGAAAATGACGGATCGCCAGATGGGACCGCACGGTGCGGAAAGCAAAATACCCGGAGGTGAGCGCATGCTTTGCCGGTTGCGGAGTGTTTTGTCAACGGGGTTGCCGCGAAGCACGACGGCCCGGAGTGGTTCTCGTGACACCAGTGCAATCCGGATTGGCCTTCAGCGTCATCCCGGCCATCTTACCGCTCCGTTTGAGTTACCTCCGTCCATTTTTTCTATCCTTGGCCGGCCTGAGCCTGCTGCCCTGGCTGGCGGCGCAGACCGCCCCGGTCGCGCTGCCACCCTATGAGGTGAAGGAGCACGCCGCCGACGACCAGTATGACGCCACGGGCATGGGGACAGCGGAGGAAAGCCTGCGCAGCGCCCCGTTCGCCAACGAACTCACCAGGGTGGATCTCGCGGCCGAGGAGGGGCTCAATCTGGACCTGGCGGCTGAGCTCTCGGCCCTCAGCACAGCTTCACCGGCCGCCGCCGCCGCCGGCGAGGAGCGGCTGAACCTGCGGGGATTCCCGACGCCGACGCTGCGCAACGGCTTCATCCAGATCGGCATTCTCGAGACATTGAACGTCAACCGGACCGTCGTCATCCAGGGACCGTTGGTGCCGGTGCTGGGCCGCGCCGCTCCGGGTGGCATCCAGGATTTCATCACCAGCCGGCCCCTGGCGAAAAGCCGCAACCGGTTCGAAGCGGGCGCGACGACGCAGCACCAGCAAAAGGTCGGCGCCGAAACCACCGGCGTGATCCGGAAAAACCGGCTCTGGCACCGGTTGGCCGTGGATTGGGCGCGGCGGACCGGGCCGGAGGAATTCGTCCGCGAGGAGGATCTGTTCATCAGCGGCGCGCTGACGCTGAGGCACAGCCGGGCGGCCAGCAGCATGCTCAGCGTGGATTACCGGCGGCTCGACGCCCGGGTGACCCCGGGCATTCCCGAATACAAGAGCAGCGCCGGGCAGAAAATCCTCGGACCCTGGCTGCCGCTGGCCCGCTTCAATGCCAACGGGCCCGGCGCCGGCGTGCTGCGCCAGAGCCTGGTGGTGGGCGCGCAATTCGAAAGCCAGCTCAACCGAACCTGCGCGCTGCGGGCCGCCGTCGAAGGCTGGTGGCGCGCGATCGACCAGGACCGGTTCACCAGCTCGCAGCTGGTGCTCGACACCGGTTTGTTCGAGGGCACGCGGGAACCGCGGCACATCGCCCAGCGCCAGCACGCGCTGGCCACCCATCTCGAGCTCACCGCGCGTTTCCACACCGGCCGGGTCGAACACAAGCTCCTCGGCTACGCCGGCGTGACGTGGGGCGACTATGCTCGGGGCGAGCGCGCGCTCTCGCCGGCGGACCGCAACAACCTGCCCCTCGCCGTGCGCCGCTTTGATCCCACCGCACCGGATTATTTCTTCCCGGAGTTCAACGAGGCCCTCTACTCGCGCATCCTCGCCGACCGGCAGGAGGGGGCCCGTTACGCTTCGGCCGAGGTCAGTGACCGCCTGGCGTTCGCCCAAGGGCGCACGGTCTTGACCACGGGTCTGCGCCTGGACGAGGTGGACCTGACCGTGGACGACCGGCGCGTCGCGGCCGCCTTGCCGCACATCCGCGACCGGACGGTGCACCTGAGTTTCCATTTTGGGGTCAACCACCAGCTGGTCCGCAATCGCGTGCTGGTGTTCGGGAGCGTCAGCACGGCCTTCGACCCCGCCACGCCGGTGGATGCGCGCACCGGCCGGATCCAGGACAATGAGAGCACCCTCGGTTATGAAGGCGGGGTGAAAGGGCGCAGCCGCACCGGCCGGCTGGATTACTCCGCCTCGGCCTTTCTGCTCTACAACCGGAACATCGCCCGCCGCAACCCGCTCCACGACGACCCGGTGTTTGATGCCAACCAGTCCCAGCCGCAGCTGGTGGCGGCGGGCGAGGAGCGTTTTGCGGGTTTCCGGGCGGAGGGTCGCTACAAATTGACCGAGACTTGCCACTTCGCCTTCAAGGGCGTGCACCTGGATGCCATCACGACCCAATCGCCCACGCTGGGCGCGGAAGTGGGCCGGCAACTCGCCCGTCTGCCCAAAGACACGGCGACGGTGCAGCTGCGTTTCGCCGCGCCGAAGGGGGTGGGTTTTGGTTGGGGGGTGAGCCTGAACTACCTCGGGACCTATGTGGCCAGCCACGAGGACGCCAAGCGCGCCTATCTGGCCTATCCCGGTTATGGCCTGCTGGGGTTGAACGCCGACTATGCCTGGAAACGCGGCGCCCGGCAGTTCTTCGTGGGCCTGAAAGTGCGCAACGCCCTCGACCGCGATTTGCTTTTGACCAACGCCCGGGGCGGCGCGGGTCGCGAACTGGGACTCACCGCGCGGGTGAGTTACTAGGGCTTCGGTGGTCCACGTCAGTTTTGTCCAGACTCGAGATCATCATGAAATTGGCCGCCCGACAGGGATAGCCGCGTATGTGCAAGGGCAGGGTGGGAAAAATGAGTAGCGTCAGTTGCACAAGGGGCAGTTGGAATTTGAGCTGGCTTGATCAAAATGCCTCGGGGCTTTGGAGATCAAGGAAGTGGTCAGCGGCGACCAGCGGCAGTCCCGTTCACAGCAGGGGTGACAGCGGTCGAAGCGCCGCCTCGGCAAATTTCAGGCGGAACGGTCGCCGGGCAAAGACAACGGGGTCGATTTCGCGACAGAGCGCAAAATCCTGCTCCAAGAGCTGCGCCAGTGCCGCATTGGCCTGGCGGGAATGGAAGAGCAAGTTGAGCTCAAAGTTCAGCCGGAGTGACCGGTAGTCCAGATTGGCGGAACCGACCATGGCCCACTGGCTGTCGGCCAGCGCGATCTTGGCGTGATGGATGCCGGCCGAGTATTCAAAGATGCGCACACCGGCGGCCAGCAGCTCGCCGTAATAGGACCGCCCGACGGTCAGAAGCAGCGGATGATCCGTTCGGGCGGAAATCAACAGCCGCACATCAACCCCGCGGCTGGCCGCAAGTTCAAGCGCGGCCAGCACGATGTCATCCGGCACAAAATACCCGGTGGCGATCCAGGCCCGCTCTTCCGCTTCATTGAGCAGACTGACGATGGTTTTGCTGATGGGTTCATTCCGACGGTCGGGTCCACCCAGCACGATATGCGCGAGTTCCCGGGGTGGCCCGGGATCTGCCGGGAAAAAGCGAGCTTCGGTGATCTTCTCTCCGGTGGCGAAAAACCAGTCGTCCGCAAAGACCTCCTGCAACTCGCCCGCGATGGATCCGGTGGCTTCCACCTGCACATCGCGCCAGGAGCCGAGAGCCGGCCCGGGATATTCGTGTTCGCGGCCGATGTTCATACCTCCGACAAAGGCTACCGTGCCATCGATGATCTGCAGCTTGCGGTGGTTGCGCAGATTCATGAAAAAGCGGAGTCGCCTGGGGTCCAGGCTTTGAAACCAGGAAAAATGTCCCCCGGCCTGCTGATAGTCAGCGAGCAAGTCTCCGGCCAGACCGGGTGATCCCACTCCGTCAAGGAGCAGCCGGACTATGACCCCGCGTCGAGCGGCCTCGGTCAGAAGCTGCAGAAATCTCCGGCCCGTTGGGTCGTTTTGCCAGATGTAGAATTCCAGATGGACATGATGCGTCGCCTTCCGGATCTGCTCCTCGAGGGCGGGATAAAATTCGTCTGCGTCGCGCAGAATCCGGAGCCCAGTCACGGAACTGACGGGCAGTTGGTTTATGCGGGACAGCAATTGCAGAAACTGTCGATCCCGGCCCGGCAGATCGGGCAGGAGAAGGGCGGTGGGGACATCGGTCGCGTTTGCGGGGACCTGTTGCCGTGAGATGCGGGCGGAGAAGAGATTTCGGCGCTTGAGCCGGCCCCGTTTCAACCGATCCGTGCCGATCAAGGCATAGGCCGCCGCGCCCAGCACAGGGATGAAGAGGATCGCCCAGAGCCACGCCAGTGTGGCGGCGGGACGCTTTTTTAGCAGCAACAGGTGGGGGATAAAACCCCACGTCGCAAAATAACAGGCGAGCCAAAGTGCTTTCATGCAACCCTCGGCCTGGCCTGGGCCGTCCGTCTAGTCGCGTGGGGCAAGGTGCTTCGCGCCGGTGAATCTACGCGCAAGGCCGAGCAGGACCGGCGCCCATTGGACCAATCGGCCCAGCAGATGGAGTCGGGGGGCGGCTCGGCGTTGCAGCAGCAGTCCCAGGGGCACCAGGGCCAGCCCGGCGTAGGGCGAAAGTTGGCGCCAGATGCCCAAGAGGCGATCCATCCAAGCCACCGGCTGCAAGGCCCGCGCGGCCAGATGGACGCATTGGGTGCGTTGCCAGTCGATGCGGCGGCGCATCTCGGCCTTGTGAGCGGCCAGCCTGGTCAGTTCCCGGTCCGAATGCATGCGCGGTCTGCTCCAATCTCATCCAGGGTGGCGGCGAAGGGTTTGGGCTGGCGGGCAAGACTGCGGCGAAAGGCAATGATCATCGTGATCAGCGCCCCGGCATAGAACAAAGCCAGTCCGCCGAGGACCATGAGCCGGGCACTCTCCCAGAAGAGATAAACCAGCGTGAGGCTGGCAAACATGATGGTCATCATGCCCAAGAAGAGGACCGCGCTGATCCAGAAAAATATCTGGATCAGGCGGAATTTTTCTTCCTGCAGTTCAAGGGAGAACAATCCGATCCGGTCCTGCGCGCTGGCCAGTAGCCCGTCGCCCAGTGAGCGCAATGAGTCCATGATGCCGGCGGGCGGGGGAGGCGGCGTTTCCATCCGGCTAAAGGATCACTGGCCGCGACGCCCGAGCAGGATGCCGACCAGCAGGCCAACGCCGGCCGCGATGGCGAGTGATTGGTAGGGATTCTCCCGGATGGCCTCGTCCGTGCACTTGGCTCCGGCGACGACCCGTTTCTTTGCGCCATCATACATTTCACTGACCCGCTCCTGTGCGGCGTCATAGCGTGTGCGCATGGCACTGACGGCATCGGCGGTGTGCTCGGAGAGAGATTCGCTCATCATCTTTTCGGCATCGCTGACGAGAATGTGCAGATCGTTGAGCAGGTCCTTGGGGGTTTGGGCGGTGGATTTGTTGTTTTTCATGGTAATACGGGTTGAGGGTTGGTGGAGGAAATCGATGAGTGCTCAGATACGCCTGCCGCGGGCAAGCGTGGCGATGAAAAGGACGAGGAAGAGGATGAAGCAGATTTTGGCGATCAGGGCGGCAGTGCCGGCGATGACACCGAAACCGAGGATGCCGGCGATCAGCGCAATGAGGAGGAAAGTGATGGCATAGCCGAGCACGGGCGGAGGAGTTAGGGGGCCTTCGAGCCACGGAGCAGGCCGGCGGCGCCCACGATGGCGGCGGCGATGCCACCAAGGAGCAGCCACATGGTCTTGTCGGTCGGGTTGCCGGTGAAGAAGCGGGAGATCCCGGAGGCCGTGGAATCGGAGGCGGCCACGCCGGAGATGATGAGTATGACGCCGATGACAAGCAGGGCGAGGGAGACGGGTCTGTTCATGTTATTTGGGTTTTGGGGGTTGGTTTTACTTGGGCGGCGGGAAAAGTAGCGCGGCCGCCCGAGGGGGCCGCGCGGTGGGACAGTTTCGTGCCAGCCGTCAGCCCTTCACGGTCATCTTGTTGGTGACGGAATTCACGCCGCGGACGTCCTTGGCGAGTTTGGTGACGAGGGATTTCTCGGCGTCGGAGGCGGCCTCACCGGTGACGAGGACCACGCCGTCGGATGTGACAATCTTGGTCTTGAGGGCGCTGGTGGACTTGTGGGTGAGCAGGGCAAACTTGACCTGGCTGGTGATGGAGGCGTCATCGATCTTCTCGCCCAGGGTGGGCTTGTCGGTGACGACGATGTCATTCTGCACGCTTTTCACGCCGTCGATGTCCTTGGCGTAGATGGCGGTCAGTTCCTTCTGCGCGAGATTGTCCGCGGTGCCGCTCAAGGTGACATGGGCATCCTTGACCTCGACCTTGGTCGTGGCGGCGCTGACATTGCCCTTCACGAGCAGGCGTCCACGGATCTTGAAGGCCATCCAGCCGTCGGACTTCTCGGGATAGGCCGGATCGACCTTGATCTCGTTGTTGATGCGGATGACCCCCGGGAGGTTTTCCACGGTGTCGGCGGCGAGGTCCCGGTCGGCTTTGTCCTGGACCGTGCCGGTGAGGGTGACGACGCCGTCATCGGCCTTCACCTTCACATGATCCTCAAGGACGGTGCGGTAATTGTAGGAAGCCTTGGCGGCGTCCTCGATCTTGCGATCGGTGGCATGGGAAGCGAACAGCGCGAGCGGGCTGGCGATAAGTAACAGCAGGGCGGATAGATTTTTGTTTTTCATGGATTGAGTGACAGACCATACGTGATGTTGTCCGCCGTTGATATGGGGCATTGCCCACCCCCGCCGGTGACGGCGGGGTGAGCCGTCGCACCGGCGGGGCGGTAAACGGAAAACCCCCGCCGGTGAAGGCGGGGGGTGAAACCGATCCGGCCGAAAGCCGGGATTAGAAGATGACCGATAGACCGATGTTCCATTCATCGAGCACGCGGGTCGTGCCACCGCTCTGGGTGATCACGTTGGTATAGAGCAGGGCGCTGGGTCCGAGCACGAGGTCGAGGCCGGCGCTGTAGAGCGCGGAGTCGCGCGGGGCCCGGTGGGTCCTGACGGAGTAGCTGGTGTTGCCGAACGAGGCGCCGATGCGGCGGGTGCTGTTGTAGAACTCATGGAGCCAGGCGGCGCGGACGTGCGGTTGGAACATGCCGAGCTTCACGCGAGCCTCTGCTCCGAGCTGCGAGCGCAGGGAGGTGGCGCTCTGGCGGCCGACATTGGCGGAGAACGCTCCGGCGCCTTGCTCGGTGAAGCCGTTGGCCGACCAGCGGCTGTAGAGCAGCCCGCCAAAGGGCGATACGGTTACCACGCCGGCCTTCATGTGCTGCCCGACGGTGATCCCGGTGGTCCACTGGTGGCCGCGGGTGGACGAGGTGGCGATGGCGGAGGTGCCCGGGAACACGATGGGGCGCGTGGACTCGTAGCGGTTGAAGCCGTAGGCGAGCATCGCCTCCGCAAACATTGGACCCTTGGCCGAGCCGGCGCGCAGGCCAAAGGTCTGGTCCTTCACGGTCGTCTGGCTGCCGGCCGAACCAAGGCCGGAGGTTGTCCGACCGAAGGTAAAGAAGGCCCCGACGGTGGTGTCCGCGCTGATGGCGTGGTTTCCGCCGACCAGGCCGTAGTTGCTGGTGTAGCGGCTCGAACCGACATCCGCATCGGACCGGGACCGGCCGTGGCGTTTGCCGGCCTCGAAGTAGTATTCGTCATGTCCGGTGACCGCGCGGTCATCGCGCAGGAGGCGGTCGGCGAGGGAGGTCGAGTGCGCGAAGGCGAAGTCAGACCAGATTTGGTAGCCCTGGGGCGAAATGGCGTTGAGCGAGCTCGGGAACTGGCTGGCGAGGGGCAGGGTGTTGAGGGCCGCGGTCTGGGTCGGGGTGGCCTGCGCGGCGGCGCCGACGGCCGCTTGGTTGGGCGTCGTGGCGAAGCCGGCGAAGGGCAGCTGCGTGAAGACGAGGGTCGCACTGGTCGGGGCATACACCACGCTGACCGCGGTGGCGGCGCTGGGGGTGGCGCCGGTCAGGGTGCCGAAGGTGCCGCTGACACTGCTGGCCGTGAGGAAGGTGAAGGACTGTCCCAGCGGATTGAAGCCACCGAGGATGGAATATTGCAAGGTGCCGGCAAGCGCGGCCGTGCCGGTCATGATGAGCCGGTCGAACGACGCGGCCGAGGCGATCTCAATGAGGAGGAGACCGGTGGAACCTTGCGTGTAGTTGCCCGTGACATTGATCGTGCCGGGCGAGGTGCCGGGGCTGACCGTGCCGTTGTTGGTGAGGAGGCCGATGACGGTGCCGGTGCCGCCGAGAGTGGCGCCGGGGGAGACGGTGGTCGCGCCGACGCCGTTGCTGAAGAAGAACGAGCCGGCCTGGACATCAATCGGTGACGTGGTCGCGGTGGTCAGGGTGAGCGTGCCCGTGCCGGTTTTCTGGACCCGGCCGCCGCCGGTGATGGCGCCGCCGAACGTGCCACTGGCGCCCTGGTTGAAGACCAGCGTGGCGACGGGGAGGATGGCGATGGGCCCGTTGGCCGGCAGGGAGGCGGTGCTGGCGATCAGCGTGCCGGAACTCACGTTGGTGCCACCCGTGTAGGTGTTGGCGCCGGTGAGGGTGGTCGTGCCGACGCCCTGCTTGGCGACCGTGCCGTTGCCGGAAATCACGCCGCCGAACGAGCCGGTCAACGGCTGGTTGAGGGTCAGGAGGCTCGAGTTGAGGGTGATGGGCCCGTTCACGGGCAGGGTCTGGCTGGTGGCAATGAGCGCACCGTTGTTCACAATGGTGCCGCCGGTGTAAGTGTTGCCGGTGCCGGTCATGGTCACGGTGGCCGTGTTGATCGTCAGAGAGGCCGGGGCCGACCCGTTCGAGGAATTGCCATCAAGGGTCAGAGTCGTGGTGGGGAGGCTCGTGCCCGGGACCAGGACCACGCCGGAGGTTCCCGTCACAAAGAGGCCGGTCGAGCTGAGAATGACGTTGCCGGTGAACACCGGGGCCGGCGGCGGCGGCGGCGGCGGCGGGATCGGCACCAGCTGGCCAAGGCCGTTATACATCAAACCGCCATCGAAGTCGCCGCCACCGGGACCGCCCAAGGGGTTGAATCCGCCGGGGGCCGGGCCGGCGAACGTGACGGCGGCCCCCGCCAAGGCTCGAACGCCGCCACCGGCCAGAGTGTTGGTGCTGCCGGTAAAGTTGATAGAGGTGCCCGCCATGTAATTGCCCAGGACCGTATTGGTGTCGCCGATCGTGATGCCCGCCGCGGCGTTCCAGAAGAGGCCGTTATCAGAGCCGCCATTGGTGCCGAGGTTGATGAAGGTGACCGTCGAATTCGCGGCGGTGGTGAGGCTGGTGCCGATATTAAAAACCCAGGCCACGCCGTTCTGAAAATTGGCGTCGAGGACGAGCGCCCCGGTCTGTTGCGCGGCGACGCCAAACGAATAAACCCCCGCTTGCAGCGGGGCCAAAGTCCCGAGATCCTGACCGGACAAAAGGTTGGCCGGGGCGCTGATCGGCAAGGCGAACAGGGCATTCCGGGCCGTGATGAGATCCAGCCCCGCCTGGCCGGTGGCGCCGCCGGTGGCGACGATCGCCGCCGGGCCGGCCGTAAGCGTCGTGCCAGAAACCGTCCCATTGGCCGGAAAGCCGACGATGTTGGTGGTGGCGGCGCTGGAGAGACCGACGTTGCCGTTAACGATCGGATTGGGACCAGGTGCGGCGATGGTGATGCCGGTGCCGCCGAGCAGCGCGTAGTTACTCGCGGTAAGCAAAACTTGGGCGGAGCCGGACACCGCGGCGAAAAGCAGCCCGGCAACAGCCAGCACCGGCAAGGGGATAAGATTATTAATTTTCATAGTAGGAGGTGGGGGGAGAATACGTGCCATGGCCTCCGGCCGATATGGGGCAAAACCCTCCCATCCCAACCGGCCCCGACCGGCACCGGAATTTTCTTGCGGCGGTTGCCGAAGGGTGAACCGGGGATTTTTCCCGCAGAGTTTCCCCACTGACGGACTAGCGGTGAGGCTTGGCGGTCGGCGGCCCCGGGGGGTGGTCTGGGATTTGAAAGGCCGGCTCATGCTGCCAGGCGTCCGCGCCCGCCGCGACGGGCCGGGCGGGCAGATCCGCTCTTTGCGCCCTGACGACGGCGGGATCAATTTTCAGTTCCCGATTGCGCCCGGCCACCATTGCGGGGTCCAGCTGCCCGTCGGCCGTGAAGCCCATCATCAGCTGCGGCAGGCCGAGCGGGATTTCGTCGCCGCGGTCCACCTGCCACAACGTCCAGGTTTTCCCGTAGGTGGTGACGAACATTTTCATCAGGTTCATTTCCTCCGCGGAGGAAAGGCCGGTTGCCGTCAGGAGGCCGGACATAACTTCGTAGCGGTGGCTGTGCCACAACTGTTTTTCCGCCCCGGGCAATTGGTTGAACCGCTCCTCGCTGATGATGTATTCGACCCCGATCAGGCGGGCGTCGGGCCGGTCCGAATCGTAGACGACACATTGCATGACACCGGTGGCGGCGTGGGAGCAGTAATGCTCGACTCGCACCGCCCGCTTCATGTCGCCACTATAGAAATGGAACCCTCCCAGGTGCGCGTGAATGGAACCGAGGGGTCCGGTCGCGGCCAGCGGGGTGGTCCCGGGATCGGGGGTGACATGACCGCCGGGCGGGGTTTGCGCGCCCAGTGAGAGGGAGAGCAATCCTGCGCCGAGCAGGCTTTTCAGAAACGTGGTCATGAGGAGATTGTTATCGGGAGGTGAGGTGATCAGAGCGATGACCCGACCGCCAACCTCATGACCGCGGGCGGCGACCAGGGTTCAGCCCAATGAGTGAATGCCTGCACCCTTGAACACCCCATAGCCGGACAACGGCACACCCTGCAATCTTGGGGCATGTCTCGCTTCATTGCCCCGCCCGTGGTTTGCCTCTTGGCTTTGTTGCTCCCGGCCGAGCCTGGCCTGCACGCTCAGCCGGCAGCCGACCCGGCGCTGCCGGCCGCTAGTTACATGACCGTCAACAGCGCCGAGCCGCTCGCTGTCGTCCGGCAACGCATGGAGCAGGCGAAGCCGGCGATCATGCAGGCGCACCGGGAATTTCTGGCGGAGCGCTATGACCTGGCCGACCGGCCGGTGGCCGGCGTGACGATGTCCCGCGGCAAGGCCGTGCAGCAGGGCGTTCGCGCCCGGCTCAAGCCGGGCATCAGCTGGGAGATGCTGGCGGCCTTGTCTTCCGACGAGATCCGGACGCGGGATCTTTGGCCGGCCGGGTTCCAGCCCCTGCCACACCCCAATCACGCGGAAGGCGGCATGGTGTTTCCACAGTTTGTCCTCGATGAACTCAAACGACAGGAGCAGCGCGACCTGACGCGGTTCGATCTCGATTATGACCTGCCGGATCATTTTTTGCCGGAGTTTCCCGGGGCCATCTTCCTGACCACGCGCCCCGACCTCGGCGACGTGTCGCAGGGCCGGGTCGTGACCCTCGACAATTACTTCGGGCTCTTCAACGGCGTCCTGAATCCCAAGCAGCTCGAGGGCCTGCGGCTGCTGCTCACGCCCTTTCCGCAGCAGCAGTTCAACAGCACGGACGACCGTCGCTCCGCCCGCGCCAGCCGCGGCGTCGCCTGCCTCGACTGCCACACCAACGGCCACACCAACGCCGGGACCCACCTTGCGGGCGACGCCCGGCCGCAGGCGTTCCGGCATCGAATCGACACACCCAGTCTGCGCGGGGTGAACATCCAGCAGCTCTTCGGCTCGCAGCGCGCGCTGAAGAGCGTGGAGGACTTCACGGAGTTTGAGCAGCGCGGCGCCTATTTCGACGGCGACACCGTGATCGCCGTGAAGAAGGGCGCCAACGTCCTCGACCGCGGCAGCCAGGTGCACGCGATGGCCGAGATGCAGGCGTTGTTCGATTTCCCCCCGGCGCCGAAGCTGAATGTATTCGGCAAACTGGATCCCGCCCGGGCCACGCCGCCCGAACTGCGCGGGCAGGAATTGTTTTTCGGCAAGGCCCGGTGCGTCTCCTGCCATGTGCCGCCTTACTACACGGACAATTCCATGCACGACCTGCAAACCGGCCGCTTTTTCGCCCCAAGGATGATCCGCGGCGCCAGGTTGACGGCCGACGGCCCGATCAAGACCTTCCCTTTGCGCGGCCTCAAGGAGTCGCCGCCCTATCTCCACGACGGGCGGCTGCTCACGCTCGCCGACACCATTGAATTCTTCAACCTGATCCTGGGGACGCGGCTCACGATGGAAGAGAAAGCGGAGCTGGAGGCGTTTCTCCGCGTGCTCTGAGCGGAGCCGTCTGGCTTCAGTGCGGCCTGGGGTGGGGCCAGGTTTCCGCGTCGTCCTACCCACAACACCCCATTGAGGCCGCCGCCCGGGTCCTCTATCATCCTGAAGTGACAGCTCGGAATCATCCGGACCGTCATCCAGGAAAACACAAGAATCCATCATGAACCTTCAGAAAAAACTTGGCGCAGGGCTGCTCGCGTTGGTGATCGGACTGGCGCTGACCGCCGCCGGCTGCGGCGAGGGCGAAAAGGAAATCACCCTCAAATTCGCCGACTGTCCTGCGGCCGTGCAGAAGACGATTCTGGACTTCGCGGGCGGCGTCCAATTCCCCGAAGTCGACCGGGAGACCAAGAAGAGCGGCCGCGTTGTCTACGAAGCCAAGGGCAAGAAGGCCGACGGCAAGAAGATCGAAATCAAGGTCGCGGCTGACGGGAGCTTGGTCGGACTCGAAAACGAGTTTGAAAATTGAGCATGGACCGCACCACGAACGGATCGGTTGGCTGGAAACGGTTGGCGAGGGTGGCCGGACGATGGCACCGGGCCGGGGCAAACCTGGCTGTGATGGGCTTCGCCTTGCTGGCGGCCGGCAGCGGCCTGGCCGCCGCGATTGGCAACCGGGTTCCGCCCAACACCGGTGCGGCGGTCAAGCCCGCCGCCGCTCCCTCTGTCCTTGGGGATGACGAGTTGATCATCGAGGAGGTCTTTACCAGCCATCTGCCAGCCACCTTGCAGAAGTATCGCTTCCGGCTTTCGGTCAATCCGCACCTGGGTGACTGGCAGAGGAAGGAACATATGCGCCTGACCACCAGCCTGCGCTACGGTCTCACGGAGAATTTCGAGCTCAGCGCCAGCAGCCACCTGTTTTTCAGCCACGGGCATGGCGCCATCCGGGCTTTCGATGACTATGGGGCGGCGAATCTAAAACTCGGCGTAAAAGTTAATCTCGGGCAGCCCCTGTTCGCCGGCTGGGAAACCGGCGTCGGCGTCAACTACGAATTCCCGGTCGGCCGGCCGCCGCCGGAATTGACCGACGGGCTGCGCCACCTCCGCCCCTACGTCACCTTCTCCCACCGGCTGGAGTCGCGCCCGGCGGTGCGGATTTTCGTGGGCTTCCGGCTTGATAGCGTGACAAAAACCACCTTGCCGGGAGAGTTTGGGAAAAATGCGTTCCGGCAGAGCTCCACGGGGATCACCGGGGGCTGGGTGATTGATCGCGGCAATCTGCACTACACCTTCGAGGCTTCGTTCGACAGCACCCGGTTGCTCAGCCGAACCGAGGAGGACGTCTACTCCATCCGGCCCGGTGTGCTCTGGGAAATACCCACGCGCCGCAACCGCGAGATCCTGAGCCACTGGGTGGTCGGCTTTGCCTTGAACAACACTTTTGGCCCGGGTGGCAACAGTCTCGGCGCTTCATTCAAACTTCGCTACAGCCGCGACCTGAAACTCCGTTTGCACCGCCACCGGCCAAACGCCGCGCGGGATTAGTCCGGGACCGCCCGCGCGGGGAGCCGCGGGCCTTCCGACTTCAGGCGGCGTGAACGAGGACGGTGGGACGCAGGGATTTGCGGTTCACACCCTGCAGCCGGGCGCGATAGCGGACCGGTGCTTCACCCACGACCCGGCGGAACACGCGGTTGAATTGGGACAGCGACTGGAAACCCGCCGCGTAGGCCGCTTCGCTGATGCGGATCTGGGGATTGAGCAGCTTCTGCTTCACCACTTCGACGCGTTCGCGCGCGACATATCGGGTGAAGGTGAGGCCGGTCGCTTCCCGGAAAATCCGGCAGAAATAACAAGCGCTCATGTTCACCGTGCGCGCCACGTCACTCAGCAGCAGTTTTTCGCTGGAATGCTCGGCGATGAACGTGCGCACTTTGACGACCGCCGCCGGTTCGGTGGTGGCGGCGCTCAGCAGCAGCTGGTTGCTGACCGCCGAGAGATGCCGGGCAAAAATGGCGAGGAGCCGGATGATCGAGTCATACTGTTTTCTGGCGAGCACCGGAGTCCGGAAATACGCGGCCGCCAGCTCGCTCGGACCGGCCTGGGCCGCCGGAACTGCGCGGGTCGCTTCCTTGAGGAGCTTCCGGGAGGGCGCGCGGAGGAACACCTGCCCCGTCTGGAGGTAGCCGAGGACCGTATCGCCGAGTCGCACCGGCACGGCGGATTCGCTCAAGCCGGCATAGCACTCCATGGTTTTTGGCCCAAGCATCGCCGCTTGCTCCAGGCGTTGCTGCAAACGCAGGCAGGCGGCACAGGTCTGGTTGCCGAGAATCATCAGGGTGCAAAAAGAATTCGCCCGGCGGGAGCCTTGCAGCGGCGTCCGGAAAGATCCCGCTTCCCGCAGCACCAAGGGCAAGCCCGTGGTGCCTTCAAACGCCTCCTGAAACTCGCGGAAGAGTTCGGATTGCCGCAGTCGCGCCACCATCGTGGCGGCCGGCCTCCCCCCGGCCGAGGCCGGGGGGACGGAAGCGATCGCAAAGGGGAGGTCCGGGTAGATCATGCGGGATACTGCTTCAGGAGATGCACGAGAGGCCGTTCGCGGCGGCGTTCGGTCGAATGCGCCACGGGATGTGGCATACCTACTCGTTTGTCAGGATTACTTTCAATGCGCGTTCCCGGCCGGCGTGGCCGAAGGTGTCGTAGGCTTTCATGATTTCCCCGAGTTGGAAGTGATGCGTGACGAGTTGCTTCGGCTTGAGCTTGCCCGCCATGACGGTCTTGAGCAGCAGCGGCGTTGTCACCGCATCGACCAGACGCGTCGTGAGAGTGATGTTGTGCGACCAAAGTTTTTCGAGTCGCAACGACACGCTCGCTCCGTGCACGCCGATGTTGGCGATATGGCCGCCGGCCGCCACGATCTGCTGACAGATCTCAAACGTGGCGGCCATGCCGACCGCCTCGATGGCGACATCGACTCCCTGGCCGGCCGTCAGGGCCAGGACTTTGTCGACGGCATTGCCGTCGGTGCTGTTGATCACCTCGGTCGCGCCGAACTGCTGGGCGACCTCGAGCCGGTTGTCATCGAGATCGATGGCGATCAGGCGGGCGGGCGCATAGAATTGGGCCGTCAGCAGCGCGGAGAGGCCCACGGGGCCGGCCCCGACGATGGCCACGGTGTCTCCGGGTTGGACCGCGCCCTTGAGCACGCCGCATTCAAAGCCGGTCGGCAGAATATCGCTGAGCATGACCATCGCATCCTCATCCGCGCCGTCGGGAATCGCATGGAGACTCGTGTCGGCAAAGGGAATCCGGACGAACCCGGCCTGGGTGCCGTCAATCGTGTTGCCGAGGATCCAGCCGCCCTGCTCGCAGTGCGACGGCATGCCGCGCCGGCAGTTCCCGCACTTGCCGCAGGCGGTGATGCACGAGATCAGGACGCGTTCGCCCTGGCGAAAACGTGTCACACCGGCGCCGGCCTCGTCGATGATACCGATGCCTTCGTGGCCCAGGATGCGGCCGACCGCGACGGTGGGCACGTCGCCTTTCAAAATGTGCAGATCGGTGCCACAGATCGTGGTCTTGGTGACGCGCACGATGGCGTCGGTCGCGTCGCGCAACGCGGGCTTCGGCGCTTCCGCAAAGTCTTTCTTGCCGGGGCCGAGATAGATGAGGGCTTTCATGAGGGGAGGATGGGCAGACAGTCGGGGCGGTAAAGTAGACCGGAGCCTGGCTCGGGGTGCCCGGCGGCGCGAAGTGGGTTCCGGTGGACGGCCAAGATATTCATCGTTCCGGTTGGCCGGTTCAGGCCAACGGTTTAGTCGGGCGACAGCTCTCTTTTGGCCTGTTCCCAGTGCGCCTTCGACACATCCAGGGCGGAACCACCACCGGCGACAGCCAGTTCCACGGCGCGCTCGCGCAGCAGCTTCCGCGTGACCGGATCGTGGTAATGCTCCGGGATGGCGCCTTGGGTGGGAGGGAAGTCGTCCATTGGATTACCGGGCAAGACGAGGAGGGCGCGGCCGAGTCCAGTCCGGGCGTTCTACGCGGCCGGTTTGGCCACGGCGTGCTCCGCCGTGTGTTGAATGGTCGCTTTGGAAAGATTTACATAAACCGTCGAGTCGGGATAGCTGATGCGCTCCACGTCGCCCGACGAGATCAGGATTTCCTTGCCGGAATACCAATGCCCGGACTCGACCGTCAGTTGACTGATGGCCCAGTTGGTGTCGTCCACCATGAATCCCGTCACCGTGCCGAGATCCCCGTCGACGGCGTGGATGGCGTAGCCGGTCACGGCGCGCGTGCTTTGGAGATGCTTGTCATCGCGATGGTGAAACATGTGCTGCGTCGCCGAGTCAGCCTTGGCCGGTGGCATGACTCGCGGATAGCCGCTCAGGCCCCACATCCCTTTCCCCTCCCAGTAGGCGGGCCAGCCGTAGTAGCGGTAGTATTCGACCTCATATTGACGCGAAACGGGCTTGTGGGATTCGATCGAGGGACTGTGCTCCACCTGCTTTTTGTCCAGTTTGACGCGCAAGGACTTTTCCTGCCGGTCCCAGGCGCCAAAGGCGTGGGGGGTGAGCAAGATCAGGCGTCCGGCCAGCCAGCTGGCGGTATCGGCGACCAGATAACGGATCACCCAGGTTTTATCATCAAAGTAAAAGTCCTTGATCTGGCCGATCTCGCCATCGGTGGCCGCCAGTTTGTGGCCGTAGAGCTCTGAGGTATTGTGGAGCATGAAGGGAAGGTGGCTGCGGGGTGTATTGCGGCGCTTAGGCCTTGACCGAAACCGCAGTAAACTGCGATCGATGTCCGGTGGGATTCGTGCGCAGGAACGCCGCGGCTTCGAACCAGTGGGCAAGATCGTTGCCCGACTGGCAGTTGCCCTGTTCGTAGAGATGATAGGCGTAACTGCGGATATCATCCTCGCTGATCGTCGGCGGAGCGGGCAAACGGGGAGAATGGCTTTTCATGGGTGATCCGGGCAGGTGGAAACAGGCCCCGCCTCCCGTGGGGGTGCGGCGGGTTACCTGACGATCAGGTTGTTCTTCACTTCCTTGACACCCTTGACCGCCGAAGCGGCTTTCCCGGCGGCCGACTTCTGCGCCGCCGTGTCCACAAAGCCGCTGAGCTGAACCACGCCCAAGACCGTCTCGACACTGACGGCGAATGACTTCACGTCATCATTGCCCAGCAGGGCGCTCTTCACCTTGGTCGTGACGACCGCATCGTCCACGTATTCACCGGTGCTGGTGCTCGTGGAGGTGGAAGCGCAGCCGCCCGTGAGGACGCCAAGCGAGAGAACGCCGGCCACTGCGAGCAGTGAGGCCAGTCGGGAGATTTGGAGGAATGTTTTCATGGTAGGGGGTTGAATTTAATTTCTGCGTGCTTGCTTGATTTGTTTTTGAGGCTGACGGGTTTCGTCTCAGCGGAATGTAAGCGAAAGGGCGCACAGGCAATATGGGGTGTAACCCGCCGGGCTTAGTCCGGCATGTCGCTCGCGCGGCGGCCTGTGGCTTCGAGGGTCCGAAAGAGGGGCTGCAGCGCGGGAGCCCACCCATCAGAGTTTCGAGTGTGGGTGAATGCCCCATGGGAACGGTTGCCGCAGCATGCTACCTTGCGGCCATGAATCCACTCCTTCTCATCATTGTCCTGTTGCTATTGTTTGGTGGCGGCGGGTTCTACGTAGGCGGTCCTGCGTATGGCGGCGGCGGGCTGGGCCTGATCGTCCTGATCTGTCTCGTCGTCTATCTGATGGGCGGCATGCGCCCGAAAAAATGACCGCCGGCTAGCGTGACGGGGCCGGTGAAAACGCCTTGAGGTAGCGCCTCATCCCAAGCTGGAAGGGCGAGAAGCCGTAGTCATCCGCCTCCGCGAGGGCGCGTTCCACCGTCCAGTGGTCATGCTGCCGGCGATAGCACGCGACAATCGTCCCGGTGCGGTCTGCGCCGTGCTCGCAGTGCACGAACACCGGTGGCGGCATCCAGCCGATGAGCGCCAGCACCTTCGCCACTTGCGCCTCGGTCGGCGCCCCCATGCCTTGTAACGGCACGGAGACATAGCCCATGCCCTGGGCGCGCGCCGCCGCTTCCTCGCCGGACCAGGTGTCGTTGCGCAGGCGCAGGTTGATGATCGTCCGCACGCCGAGCCGCCGGAGATGCGCGATGCCCGCCTCGTCCGGCTGTGCGCCGCGAAACAAAGCCTCATTCACCCGGCCAAAATTTTGAATACCCCCGGATGCTGGCACGCCGCGCGACCCGCTCCCGCAGCCGGCCAAAGCCAGCCCGAGGAGCAGGGCTCCCCACAGCGCGGCGAGACGGGCGTGAGGTGAAGCGGTCATGGGGTGGGCGGGGTGGTTGCGAATCAAGGCGGGATCACACTAAAGGGGAGTTTGCTCCGGCTGGCCCGCGATGGCCACGCTCCACTTCCACTTCCGGATTTCCGGCAGATCCTCGCCGTGCTTCGCGATGTGGCGCTTGTGTTCGCCCAGCTTGGCCTTGAGCAGCAGCTGCAAGCCCAAGCCGGCCTCGCCGGTTTGCGGCAGGCGATCGATGGTGTCCATCACGAGGTGAAAACGATCGAGATCGTTGAGGACCGTCATGTCGAACGGGGTCGTGACCGTGCCCTCTTCCTTGTAACCCCGCACGTGGATATTGTGGTGGTTGGTGCGGCGGTAAGTCAGCCGGTGGATCAGCCACGGATAACCGTGAAACGCAAAAATCACCGGCTTGTCCGTCGTGAAGAGTGCGTCGAAATCGCGGTCGCTCAACCCATGGGGGTGTTCGCGTTCCGGCTGCAGCTTCATGAGATCGACGACGTTGACCACGCGGATGCTCAAGGCGGGCAGGTGCTCGCGCAGGATCGAAAAGGCGGCGAGCGTCTCCAGGGTCGGCACATCGCCGCAGCACGCCATGACCACGTCGGGCGAAGCGCCCTCGTCGTTGCTGGCCCAGTGCCAGATGCCGATGCCTTTGGTGCAGTGGCTGGCGGCGGCGGCCATCGTCAGCCATTGCGGCGCCGGGTGTTTGCCGGCGATCACGACGTTGACGTAGTGCCGGCTGCGCAAGCAATGGTCCATGACCGAGAGCAGGCAGTTCGCATCCGGCGGCAGATAGACGCGCACGACCGCCGCCTTCTTGTTCACGACGTGGTCGATGAAGCCGGGGTCCTGGTGGGTGAAGCCGTTGTGATCCTGGCGCCAGACGTGCGAGGCCAGCAGGTAGTTCAGCGACGCGATTTTGGGCCGCCACGACAGCTGGGACGAGACCTTCAACCACTTCGCGTGCTGGTTGAACATTGAATCGACGATGTGGATGAACGCCTCGTAGCAATTGAAGAGCCCGTGCCGGCCGGTGAGCAGGTAGCCTTCCAACCAGCCTTCGCACTGGTGCTCGCTGAGCATCTCCAGCACGCGGCCGGAGGGTGCGAGCCGTTCGTCCGTCGGCTCGGTCCCGGCGTTCCATTGGCGTTTCGTGACTTCAAAGAGTGCTTCGAGTCCGTTCGAGAGCGTCTCATCCGGGCCGAAGACCCGGAAATTTCTCTGCTCCTCGTTGAGCTTCGCCACATCGCGCAGGAAGGGCCCCAACACATGGGTGTCGCCGATGCCGGGGGTGCCGGGCGCGGGCACGTCGGCGGCGTAGTCGCGGAAATCCGGCATCCGCAGATCGCGCAGTAACAGGCCGCCATTGGCGTGGGGATTCGCCCCCATCCGGCGTTCGCCCTTCGGCGCGAGTTCGGCCAGCTCCGGTATCAGTCGGCCCGACGCAGCAAAGAGTTCCTCCGGCCGGTAGCTCCGCAGCCACTCTTCCAGCAGCCCGAGGTGCCCGGGATGGGCGGCCGGGTGCAGCGGCACCTGGTGCGAGCGGAAGGCGCCTTCCACCGGCCGGCCGTCGACCACCTTGGGTCCGGTCCAGCCTTTGGGTGACACGAGGATGATCATCGGCCAGTGCGGGCGTTGGGCGTGGCCGCGCCGGCGGGCGTCCTGCTGGATGGCTTTGATCTGCTCCACCGCCGCATCGAGCGTCGCCGCCATGGTCTCGTGCATCAGTTCCGGTTTGTGGCCCTCGACGAACAGGGGCGTCCAGCCGTAGCCCCGGAACAGTTGCTCCAATTCCTCGCGCGGGATGCGGGCGAGCAGGGCGGGGTTGGCGATCTTGTAGCCGTTGAGATGGAGGATCGGCAGCACCGCGCCGTCCGTGGCGGGATGGAGAAACTTGTTCGAGTGCCACGCGGTCGCGAGCGGGCCCGTCTCTGCCTCGCCGTCGCCGACGACGCACGCGACGATCAGGTCGGGATTGTCAAACACCGCGCCGAACGAATGACTCAACGAGTAGCCGAGTTCGCCGCCTTCGTGGATGGAGCCGGGCACCTCCGGCGAGGCGTGGCTGGGAATGCCGCCGGGAAAGGAAAACTGCCTGAACAGTTTTTGCAGCCCGGCCTCGTCCTGGCTGATGGCCGGATAAATTTCGCTGTAGGTGCCCTCGAGGTAGGTGTGGCTCACGACCGCCGGACCACCATGGCCGGGCCCCGAGACATAGATCATGTCGAGGTCGTATTTCTTGATCACCCGGTTCAGGTGCGCATAGATGAAGTTCTGTCCCGGCGTCGTGCCCCAGTGCCCCAGCAGCATGGGCTTCACGTCCCCCAGCGCCAGCGGTCGCCGGAGCAGAGGATTATCACGGAGGAAGATCTGGCCGACGGAAAGGTAGTTGGCCGCGCGCCAGTAGGCGTCGAGCCGGGCCAACATGGCCGGACTTAGGGTGGTGGTTTTCATGGTTCGAGCATCAAACCACGTTATTCAATGATCGGCGGACGGGTTGCCGAAGCAACGACTGGTGCGAAGCAACGATGGGGCGCGCAGCGGAGTCCTGGCCCCGACCCGATGCCTTTCCGCAGCGAATGGGCCTGGCCAGTTCGGGGAACAGTTCTGGCGGTAAAAACTCCGCCGCGGGAAGCAAGGGGGACCGGCTGACAACAGCGGCGATCCATCCGCTGGGCCGGAGCCAAAATGGGCCCCGACCGCCGCGCCCGGGGGGCGGTTGAAGGATGGGGTGAAAGACGGCACCAAGGTCATGCGGTTTTCCCCCCGGGCACAGCAGGTTTGCTGGCCTCGCGGGACTTCTCGCCGATGATTTTATTGAGAGCCACGTTTTCGGGGCCGATGGTCTTTTCCGCCCGGTCCATCAGCAGTTCCAGTTCCTTGGTTTTTTGAGGAAGCTGCTCAAACGATTTCTGGTCCTGGGCGGAGTTCTTCTGGGGTTCGGGTAGTTCTGGTTTCATGAGATGGGGTGGGGTGCCAAGGGGAGGAAGCAAGCGGAGCGGGTTGCCGTCAGCTTTTGCGCGGGATGGTTCCGCCGGGTTCCGGAGCGGCCGCCACCGGGCCGCCGTCCGTTTCAAATCTCGCCAAGGCCGCGACCAGTTGGTCCTCCGCCGGCCAGCCGGCATTCCGACCGTTCCAGCTCTGCAGCAAAAAGGTCGTGATGGTCAGGATCACGGGACCGAGGATCAGGCCAGCCGGGCCAAATAGGATCAGGCCGCCGAACACCGACAGGAAGGCGAGCACCGTATGCAGCTTGAGGCGGCTTCCGACGATGATCGGTCGGAGCAAATTATCGACCGTGCCGACGACCAGCGTGCCCCACAAGGTGAGGATCAGGGCTTTTTCCCAATCACCTTGGGCGAGCAGATAGAGTGCCGCCGGTATCCAGACCACAAAGGCACCCAGCACCGGGATCAAGGCCAGCAAGGCCATCACGCCGCCCCAGAACAACGGCACCGGGAGTCCCAGCCACCAGAACATGAGTCCACCCAAAGCGCCTTGCAGCAATGATACCGCCAGCGTGCCGTAGACCGTGGCATGGATGGTGTCACCAACCTCCCGACACAGGCGGTCCGTCGCCTCATTGGCCAGGGGGGACAGGGAGCGCAATGATTGCAGCATGGCCTGGCGGTCGCGGAGGAAAAAGAAAAGCAGGTAGAAGGTCAGGCCAAAGCCGAGGATTTGGTAGACGGAACCCTTGACGATGGCGCCCGCGGCCGCGCTCACCCCGGCGGTGAGGGATTTCACCAGACCCGGCAGGTCGAGTCGCTGTTGCACCGTTCCGGCCAGATGGGAGAGGCGCGGATGTGTCGCCAGGAGGTGGGGCCATTCACCGGTGAGCATCCGGGCTTCGAGCATCTCCGTGCCTTTTGTCGTCTGGATCACCAATTGCTGGGCGAGAAACACGGACAGCAGGACCGCGACCAGCCCGATGAGCAGCACGGAGACCAGCGCAGCCGCACTGGGGCTCTTGAGCCGGGATTCCAGCCGGCGCTGCAGCGGGCTGAACAGAACGGCCAAAGTCAGCGCCCAGGCCAAGGGATAGAGAAATGGCGCGGCCAGTCGCACACAGAGATAAACCCCACCGACCGTGATCACGGTGAGCACCGCCAGCCGGACGAGGTCGTGCGTCCGGTTCATCAAGCCGGATGGCGCCGACGGGATATCAGAATGCTGCATTCGGGGGGAGGGCGCGGAGGCGGTGGCCGGTCTTCAGTTTTTCACCGCAAACCTCATCGGGGGGTTTACCGGCCCACGGTGGATCTTGCTGCGGGTGCCGATAAGTCGGATCCGGCAGGGATCCGCCCTGGCTTCACCCACTGACGCGGGCCTGCTCAGTTGCACCCGCAACTGGCGACGGCTTCCTTGATCGCTTTTTGGATCGCCTCGTGGGTTTCGCCGGTGCGCTTTTGAATCCGGCCGAGCAACTCATCCGACATGCCTTCGACATACTTGAGGTCATCATCCGTGAGTGCAGCCCATCGTTGCTTCAGCTTGCCTTTGGTGATGTTCCAGTCGCCCGTGATTTCGAGTTTGTTCATGATGATTCTTGGTTTCTTTGTGCTGCTTCACCGCCGGGATGGCGGCAAAAGTGTGGGGTGGTCTAGTCCGCCACCAGCGTGACGGTGGCGTCGCCGCGCAGGGCCTTGGAGTAGGGACAGGTCAGGTGGGCCTCGTTCATCAGGTGTTGGGCCCGGGCGTGATCGATGCCCGGAAGCTGCGCATGCAGTTCGACCGCGAGGCGGTAGGCACCCGATTCCTCCTCGACCAGGCTCACCAAGGCTCGCACCGTCGCGTTCACCGCCGGAGCGCCGGACTTTTTGACGGCGGCCGCCAGCGCGCCATGATAGCAGGCGGCATAGGCGCCGGCAAACAGCAGCTCCGGACCGGGGCCGCGCTGCTCGGCGCCTTGCACCAGGGGATTTCCCAGCGTGATATTCAGCAACCGGTCCGGCGACTCAACGGTCCCGTATCGTCCGCTCCGGGAAGCCGCTTCTACTGTAAACAGGATTTTGTTCATGGTGGCAGGTGCTACACCGCATCGTCCGTGGTTGTTTCCGGCGAAAGGGGAGCCGCGCCATGTTGCCCGGAACCGACCCGTGTCACCATGGGGTGCTAACCTACTGCCGTTCCCGCGAGCCCGAGCAGGCGGCACACGGAGCGGGCGATCATCGATTCCTCGTCGGTGCGGATGACACGCACCGTGACGCGACCGGTGTCCGCTGAAATCAGCGGCGCATTCCCCGCATTGCGTCGCGGGTGGAGTTGGACGCCGAGAAACCCGAGCCCGGCGCAGGTTCGCCGTCGGATGAGCGGCGCGTTTTCGCCGATGCCACCCGCAAAGACCAGCGTGTCCAGCCCGCCCAGCGCGGCGGCATAGGCGCCGATCCACTTTTTCAGCTGATAACAAAACAGCGCAATCGCCTCCGCCGCCCGCTCGTCGCGGGTTTCCCGCGCGAGCAGGTCCCGCACATCGGAGCTGGTGCCGGAGACTCCGCGCAGTCCGGACTCGTGGTTCACCATCCGGTCAAATTGCGCCGGCGTCATCTTTTCGCTCCGGGCGAGAAAAGACAGCAGCCCCGGATCCAGATCGCCGGAACGGGTGCCCATGACGAGGCCGGCGGCCGGCGTGAACCCCATGCTGGTGTCGATGCATTTGCCCCGGTGCATGGCGGCCAGGCTGGCGCCGTTGCCGAGGTGCGCGAGAATCACCCGGCCCCCGGCCGCCGCCGGGTCGAGGCGGCGGAGTTCCTCCATCAAATAGGTGTAAGACAGGCCGTGGAAGCCGTAGCGCTGGACGCCCTGCGCGGCGTAGCGCCGAGGTATCGGCAGCAATTTCGCGAGCCGCGGCATGGTGCGGTGAAACGCGGTGTCAAAGCACGCCACCTGGGGCAGGGGGGGGTGCCGCCGGCAGATGGCTTCGATCAAATCGATCTCGGCCGGCAGATGGACGGGATCATAGGGCATGATCCGGTGCAATTCCGCGAGCAGCTTCGGGGTGATGCGCTCCGGTGCGGCATGCTGCATGCCGTGAACGACGCGATGTCCCACGGCGGCGACGGAGGCGAAGACCGGCTGCGGCCCGAGCCAGTCCAGCAGAAAACTCGCCGCCGCGCGGTGGTCGGCTGCCGCCAGCCGGCGTGGCCGGGAGGATTTTCCCGCCGGATCGGTGACTGTCAGGCTCGTGCCGCGCCGGCCGATGCGGTCGATCTTTCCCGCCAGCCGGAGGCGGGGCGGCTCGCCGGTCTCATGGACCGCGAACCGGAGACTCGACGAGCCGGCATTGATCGTGAGGACGCAGGGCGGCCCGGATTGCAGGGGGCGGGGATCGGTCGGCACGACCCACCATGATGGCCCCCCGATAGTCTCGCAATGGGGTGACCAACCCAAGCTGACTCCAGCCAAACCGCGACCAAGCCGGGTTATACCCCATTGGCCGGCAGGGATTTTAGGCCCATATTTTTTGCACCAAAACAGCCTCGGGCCCGGTGAGGTCCGCTTCGCGATCACCCCTTTAAACTCCCAAAACATGGCTTCGACTGCGGCGCTCACCGGTTCGCACCTGCGCACCCCCAACACCCTTTTTCAGCATCCGCTCTCGCACCACGTGGGGTGGCACGATGGACAGGCGCGGTTTCGCCACCTCGGCCAGCCCGGGTCCGAACCCAACGGAAATCTCTAGAAAACGCGCAACCGCCGGACGCTGGCCTGACCCGCACCCCGCCCGCTCTAACCCGCCGCTTTATCTCGCATGGCCCGAATTCTCCTCATCGACGACGACCACACCGTCAGAACCATGGTCAGCAAGGTGCTGGACGGGCTTGGGCACACCGTGATTGAGGCCCGCGATGGCGAGGAAGGCCTCGATCTTCTGCCCCGCATCAACGCCGAGCTGGTGATCACCGACCTGGTGATGCCCGGGAAGGACGGCCTCGCCGTTCTGGCGGCGGTGCGGGAAAGTCATCCGCCCCTGAAGGTGATCGCGATGTCGGGCGACGGCCAGTGGGGCCCGAAAAGCAATCTGGAGCGGGCCCGGCGCCTCGGCGCGGCGAAGGTGCTCAGAAAACCCTTTACGCTCGGCGCGCTGCGGGCCGCGGTCACCGAACTCCTGGCACCCGGCATAGCAGGAATCTCCGCTTCTCCCTGCCAGAATCCCGGAAATGCGGCCCATGCCCGGTAAAATAATCTCCCCTGAACCAGGCGATTGCCCAGCCGTCACCGGGGAGGTGATCAGCGAAGTCCAGCGTCGCGAGACCGTGCTCAAGACCGGCGCGCTGCAAAACGCGATCCTCAACAGCGCCAACTTCTCGAGCATCGCCACCGACGAGAAGGGCGTCATTCAAATCTTCAATATCGGGGCCGAGCGCATGCTGGGCTACGCGGCCGCCGACGTGATGAACAAGATCACGCCGGCCGACATCTCCGACCCGCAGGAACTGATCACGCGGGCCAAGGCGCTGAGCGCCGAGCTCGCCACGCCGATCACTCCGGGCTTCGAGGCGCTCGTGTTCAAGGCCTCGCGCGGCATCGAGGACATTTACGAGCTGACCTACATCCGCAAGGACGGCAGCCGCTTCCCCGCCGTCGTGTCGGTCACGGCGTTGCGCGACGCCGAAGGCGCGATCCTGGGCTATCTCCTGATCGGCACGGACAACAGCGCCCGCAAACGGGCCGAAGCGGCGCTCCTCAAGGCCGGGGCCCTGCAGAGCGCGATTTTCAACAGCGCCAACTTCTCGAGCATCGCGACCGACGCGAAGGGCGTCATCCAGATCTTCAACGTCGGCGC
>JANNDM010000201.1:0-14800 GCA_031387725.1 Verrucomicrobiota bacterium
TTCGCGGCGCTGTTCCTGCAAACCCGCCAGTTGCTCGAAAAAGGGCAGCAGCGGCACCATCTCGGCGTTGCGCTTCTGTTGCCGCTCGACCAACCCGAGCTGGTATTTCATTTCCGCCCGCATGAGGTGCCAGTCAATCCGACCCTCCACCCCCAGCTGGTCGTAGGACATGGCGTCCAGCTTGGTCGCCCAAGTCCGGTAGAACTCCGCGAGACGGCGCAGCTGCAAGGGCGAGTTGGGCACCGGGTGCATGGTCTCGAGCCCTTTGCGATCAGCCACAAAGCGCTCCACGAGGTCGCGTAGCTCGCTCGACTGCGGCTTGGCGAGTCCGTTCAAGTCGGGCACATAGTCCGCGGCGGCGCGCTGCGATTGCGCCGGCTGCCCGTAGCGGAAATCCTCCGCGCCGAGCATCACATTACAGAGAATTACCGTGGCAATGATCCGTCCGGTCAGTGGTTTCATGGGGTGAGTCAGCTTCCTGCCCGGCAAAAAAGCCGCAAGAGCGGAGTGTGGCGGCCGGGGGAGGGGCTTTATGCCCCGGCATTGAAACGTCGCGGGGTAAAAAGCCCCGGAGCAAGTTTACCCGCCTGTGGCGGCGCGGAAGGCGACCAGGGCTCCGCGGCATTTGATCAAGTCACCTCTTGCGCCATCTTGTGGGAGCGACCTTGAACACCCTGAGTCGCGTGCAAGCACGCTCCCACATTTTCAATCCAAGCCGGAGCAAGCTTCGGGTCTTAGACCCAAGTGGAGAACCCCACTCCCACCCTTAAGCAGAACCGCTCTCAGAATTTCCACTCGGCTCCGACAAAGGCGCCGAGTCCGAGTTGGGGATAACCGTGAACCTCCTCGTATTTCTCATCAAGCAGGTTCTCGACGCGCGCCTTCACGGCGAGTCGCGTGTTCACCTGCCACGCCGCGTAAACGCGCACGACCGTGTAATCCTCGGCGTTGATGGTGGCGAAGGTCGCCGCGTGCACATCCCGGCGGCCGGCCGCAAACGCGAGGCCCGTGCCGGCGCTGAAACCGTGACCGAAGTCGTGCCACAGGTCGAGCGACCCGCTGTTCCGGGGCCGGCGCAGCAAGCGCACCCCACTCGTCAGGTTCTCCGCCTCCAGATAGGTATAAGCCAGCCGCACCTGCACCGCGCCGGGAAGCGTAAACCTGCCAGACAACTCGAGGCCGCGGGTCCGGGCCTCGTCCACATTGGCCGTCGTGCCGGGGAACACGGCGAAATTGAACACGATCAGGTTGCGGTAGCGGGTATCGAACCACGTCGCGCTCAACCCGCCGCGGTTGTCGGCGAAATAATAATCGGCCCCGGCGTCCCAGCCGCGCGCCTTCTCGGGTCGCAGGTCCGGATTGCCTACGTAGAATCCGCTTTGCCCGTAGAGATCCAGGAAACTTGGTGAGCGGAATGCCGTGCCGTAGGTCGCCCGCATTTTCCACCGCGAATCCCCCGACAACCACGCGGCGGTCGCCCGGCCCGTTGTGGCCCGGCCAAAGGTGTCGTGGTCGTCGCTCCGGAAGCCCGCGGTCAGGTAGATATGTTCGGCGGGCGTCCACTCATCCTGCGCGAAAAAAGCCAGCAGACTCTGCCGCTCATTGATGCTGCCGAAACCGGTGTTCCGGGTGTGGTTCAACTCGGCGGTCAATCCACCCGTGACGCGATGCTGCTCGTTGAGTGAGTAGGTGCTCTGCCAATCGAGCACGGCGCGGCGGTTCGCGACCACCGTCTCGCTGGTGCCGGGGTCGGACACATACCGGCGGTCCTGCCCGCCGAGCACGAGGTGGCTGGTCAACCCGGGCGAGTGCGTGACGTCGGCGAACACGGTCGCCAACTGGTTGCTCTCGCTTTCCGTGTTGTCCGGATCGTTGGCCCCGAAGCCGATCGCCGCTCCGGGTGAGCCATATTTGCCGATGAAGCCGCGCCAGGTGACGCCGAGGGCGAAATCCTTCGTGACCTGCCCGTCAAGCCGCAGGGCATAGGTGACACTGTCGAATTTGTTGTTCGGCCGCTCATTGTCGGTGTGCCCGCCGGACGCGGAAAACGTGTAGGCCCGTTGCGCGTCGCCGGCCTGCGCACTGATCGCACCCTGCACGGTGCCGAACGAACCGGCCTCGGCCGCGAGGGTCACGCTCCCCGCGCCCGCGCCGCGCTGGCCACGCAGCGCCACGACGCCGCCGATCGCCTCGCCGCCATAAAGCGTGCTCTGCGGACCGTGCGAAACCTCGAGGTTGTCGCACGCGCTGACGCACATGCCGCCGAACGAGACCTGATAGTCGGTGTTCGGGTCGTTGAAGCGGATGCCATCCACCAGGAAGAGCGTCTGATTCGAGTTGGCTCCGCGCAGGAAGAGTGACGTCACGCCGCCCGCCGCGCCCGACGCGAAGGCCGGGGCACCGGGGATGCCCCCGAGCGCGGAGCGCAATCCGGCAAGCTGCCTGCGGGCCAGTTCGGCGCCACTGATCTGGTCGACATAAGTGCCGAGGGTCGTCAGCGCCGCCGGGGTGCGCGTCGCCGTGAAGACAAAGGCCGGTAGTTTTTCCGGTTCGGCGTTCTGCGCGAACGCGGTGAGAGCCGGGGCGAGACCGGCGAGGAGGACAAGGCGTCGGAGCGACGCCGCGATGGTGGTGTTCATGTTCTGCTGATGCGGAGGCAAGAGCAGAGCATTTTGGGTGGGAGGGGCTTTATGCCCCGACAGTCGCGGGATAAACCCGCTCCCACTTACTGAGCATCCACTCCCACCCTTCAATGTGCGTTGAAGGTTTAATGCGAGCACCTGCACAAGGCACCCGCATGGTGAGTTTCCGGGGGACAGATGTTCGGACTCCGCATTTCATACGCGCTTCGCGCAAATCCCAAAGGCCAGTGGCCAAATCCCAAATGATTCCGCGGCCTGGGCCGCACTGTTTTTTTGGAGTCTGGCGTTTGAAACTTTGGAGTTTGCACGCTCCGCGTGTTCTCGCCCCTCGCCTTCACCCCCGACCGGAGTCGGGGATTGGCTTTGCCCGGCGCCTGCCGCCGGTGGGGGTCTGTGATGCGTTACCGCAGCGCAACTGTGGCCGGATCGCACGGCCTTCCCTGTTTCCCTGGAATTTGATGAAAGAACCTCAGGCCGGTCACAAATCCATCCCGCCAGTCACTTACGCAAGCCCAATCCCGGTCCGTGCTTACGTCATAAACCGGCCGGGGCTCAGCCCTGTCTTGCTTTTTCATATCATCGAATCTTGATGCACGGATACTTACGACTGCCATGCCTGACGTTCCCTCCACCGCGCGCCCTGAACCAGCCGAACGGGCCGCCGAAACCGCCCTCCGCCGCCTGCTGGCCGAGCGCGTGGCCATCATTGACGGCGCGATGGGGACAACGATCCGCGACTACCATCTCACCGAGCAGGACGTGCGCGGGGAACGCTTCAAGGACGCGCCCAAAGATCTCAAGAACAACGGCGACATCTACTCCCTTACCCGCCCCACCGAGATAGGTGACATCCACCGCCGCTTCCTCGAGGCCGGGGCCGACATCATCGAGACCAACACCTTTTCCGCCACGGCCATCGGCCAAAGTGAGTTTTTTCTGGAAGACCCGCGGGAAAAAGGCGGCCGCAAGGACCCGGCCTTCTACCAAGGCGTCATCGAGAGCAAATTCCTTGAGACCCTCGCATGGGACATCAACTTCCAGTCGGCGGCGCAATGCCGCACCTGGGCCGATCGCATCGCCAACGCCACCGGCCGGCGCCGCTACGTCGCAGGCGCGCTCGGGCCGCTGACCGTCTCGCTCTCGAACTCCCCCGATCACAACGACGCCGGCTTCCGTGTCGTCACCTTCGACCAGGTGAAAGCCGACTACCGTCGCCAGGCGCGCGCGCTCATCGCCGGCGGCGTGGACCTGCTGCTGGTCGAGACCATCTTCGACTCGCTCAACGGCAAGGCCGCGCTCGTCGCCCTCGAGGAGATTTTCGCCGAAGATCAGATTCGCCTCCCGCTGATGATCTCGGCCGCCGTCGGCCGCGGTGGCGAGACGATGATCTCGGCGCAGACCGTCGGCGCATTCTGGAATGCCGTCCGCCAGCACCAGCCGCTCGCGGTCGGCCTCAACTGCTCGCTCGGCCCCGACCTGATGCGCCCGTTCCTCGAGGAACTCGGTGAGAAGGCCGACACCTTCATCTCCTGCTATCCGAACGCGGGCATGCCCAATCCGCTCTCCCCGACCGGCTTCGACCTCGGCCCGGAGGACATGGGCCGTTACTTGGGCGAGTTCGCCACCAGCGGCCTGCTTAACATCGCCGGCGGCTGCTGCGGCAACACCCCCGAGCACATCGCCGCCATCGCGCGCTCTCTCGCCCCCAAGCCGGCTCGCAAGGTGAACATCCTCGTGCCGCAACTCCCTGCGGCCGTTGTCAGTGACCCCGGCCAGTCACCCGTAGCCTTGGCGAAGGATGATCCGGCCTCGCCGAAACCGCCGGTAGAAAAAATTCCGCTGCAACTCTCAGGTTCTCTCCCGTTCACCCAGCAAATCGGCGTTTTTCTCATGATCGGTGAGCGCGCCAACGTCGCCGGTTCCCCCAAGTTCGCCAAGCTCATCAAGGCCGGTCATTATGAGCAGGCCGTCGCCGTCGCCCGCCAGCAGGTGGACAACGGCGCCAACGTCCTCGACGTGTGCATGGACGACGGCCTGATCGATGGCGTCGCGGCCATGACCCGCTTCCTGCACCTCATCGGCAGCGAGCCCGAGGTCGCGAAGGTGCCCGTGATGGTCGACTCCTCCAAGTGGGAGGTGATCGAGGCCGGCCTGAAATGTCTTCAGGGCAAGGGCATCGTGAACTCCATCTCGCTCAAGGAGGGTGAAGCGAAGTTTCTCGAACAGGCGCGCACCATCCTGCGCTACGGCGCCGCCGTGGTCGTCATGGCCTTCGACGAAAACGGCCAGGCCGCCTCCTACGCCGAGAAAATCCGCATCGCCGAGCGCGCCTATCGCCTGCTGGTCGATGTCGTCGGCTTCCCGCCGGAGGACATCATCTTCGACCCCAACATCCTCACCGTCGGCACCGGCATCGAGGAGCACAACAACTACGCCGTCGATTTCATCGAGGCCACCCGCTGGATCAAAGCCCACCTCCCCCACGCCAGCGTCAGCGGCGGACTTTCGAACATCTCCTTCGCCTTCCGCGGCAACAACGTCGTGCGCGAGGCCATGCACTCGGCCTTCCTCTACCACGCCATCCGGGCCGGCATGGACATGGCCATCGTCAACCCCTCGATGCTCGAGGTCTACGAGGAGATCGACAAGAACCTCCTCGCGCACGTCGAGGACGTCCTGCTCAACCGCCGGCCGGACGCCACCGAGCGACTGGTCACACTGGGCGAACGGTTGAAGGCGTCCGCCGCGGGCGAGCTGCCGGCGGAAAGTGTCACGCCGTTTGCGGTCGAAGCCTGGCGCACCGGCCCCGTCGAGGCGCGCCTCTCCCACGCCCTCGTCAAAGGCATCGACACCTTCATCAACGAGGACACCGAGGAAGCCCGCCAGAAATACGGCAAGCCCCTCCTCATCATCGAGGGCCCGCTGATGGACGGCATGCGCGTCGTCGGCGACCTTTTCGGCTCGGGCAAGATGTTCCTCCCGCAGGTCGTGAAGTCGGCCCGCGTGATGAAGAAGGCCGTCGCCTACCTCCAGCCGTTCATGGAGGAGGAGAAAAAGCAGCTCGTCGCCTCCGGCGGCACCGCCCGCGCCCAGGGCAAGATCGTCATGGCCACCGTCAAGGGCGACGTGCACGACATCGGCAAGAACATCGTCGGCGTCGTCCTCGCCTGCAACAATTACGAGGTCGTCGACCTCGGCGTCATGGTGTCGTGCGAAAAGATCCTCGCCGCCGCCTCGGAACGCGGGGCCGACGTCGTCGGCCTCTCCGGCCTCATCACGCCCTCGCTCGACGAGATGGTGCATGTCGCCAAGGAGATGAAGCGCCTCGACTTCAAGCTGCCGCTGCTCATCGGCGGCGCGACGACCTCGGCCGCGCACACCGCCATCAAGATCGCGCAGAACTACGACGAGCCCGTCATCCACGTGCTCGACGCCTCGCGTGTCATCGGCGTGGTCTCGAAGCTGCTCAGCCCGGAGCACAAGCCCGCCTACCTCGCCGAGATGAAGGCCGCGCAGGAACGCCAGCGCACCGAGTTCGCCGACCGCAAGGGAGCGCGGAAGCTGCTGACTCTCGCAGACGCCCGCAGGCGTGCCCAGCCCACTGATTGGGCGACAGTGGATATCCCCCGTCCGGAGTTTCTCGGAACGAGGGTATTTAGCACCGAAGCGTCATTGCGAGGAGCCAAAGGTGACGAAGCAATCCAGCTGGATCGCCACGGCGCGCTTCGCGCACCTCGCGATGACAAATCCACTCTCACTCTCGATGAAATCTCCGATTTCATCGACTGGTCGCCGTTCTTTTCGACGTGGGAGTTGCACGGCCGCTTCCCGGACATCCTGAAGGATCCCGTCGTAGGCGAGGAGGCCACCAAGCTCTTCGCCGAGGCGCTGGCCATGCTGAAGCGTATCATCGGGGAGAAGCGCTACACCGCCAAGGCCGTCATCGGCTTCTGGCCGGCCAATGCCGTCGGCGACTCGGTTGAAGTGTATGCGGACGAGTCACGCTCGAATATCCTCAAGACCTTTCACTTTCTGCGCCAACAGCACGAAAAGCCCGCCGGGCAGTTTAACCACTGCCTCGCCGACTTCATCGCGCCCCGCGGCCGCGGGGACGAAGGCCGCCTCGACTACCTCGGCGGCTTCGCCGTGACGGCCGGCCACGGCGTCGAGGAATTCGCGGCCGAGTTCCGCGCCAAGCACGACGACTTCAACGCCATCCTCGCCCAGGCGCTGGGCGACCGCCTCGCCGAGGCCCTCGCCGAGCTGATGCACAAGAAGGCCCGCGAGTTCTCCGGCTACGGCAAGACCGAGAACTTGGAAATGAAGGACATCATCCGGGAGAAATACCGCGGCATCCGCCCCGCCCCCGGCTACCCCGCCTGCCCGGACCACACCGAGAAGCGAACCCTCTTCGATATTCTCCGTGCCGAGTCAGCCACGGGCATCAATCTCACCGAATCTTTCGCGATGCATCCCGCGAGCTCGGTCTCGGGCCTCTACTTCAACCACCCCGGGTCCAAATACTTTGCCGTGGGAAAATTGGCCAAGGACCAGGTCGAAGACTACACCCTGCGCAAGGATCAGGGGGTTGAAGTCACGGAGAAATGGCTGGCGCCTTATCTGGATTATTGAGCGTCTCGAAGGAGCGGTAGTTCAGGATGGCGCAATTGCCACCCAATCCCTGTAACAAATATTGGCGCCGCGTGTTCTGACCATACTTGTGCAAACCGCCTACCATCCGACCAAGCTCTTGCTTGCCACGCTCGCCCTTGGCTTCGGCCTCGTGTTATCCGCCCAGGCCGGCGCGTCCGCCCGCCCCAGCGAGATCGTCGTATCCGCCGCCAACTACGCGCAGACCCCGCCCGAGGTCCTTTCGAGGCTGTTTCGCAATCCCGCCGATCTGCCCGATGCGCCGCCGCCGCCGGCCGGCGAACGCCCGGTGCGCTATTTTCAATTCCTGCCGGGCGAGACCCTGGACGCCGATCTGTCCTACGTCGAGGTCTGCAAGCTCCTCGTTCCCGCGCTCGCCGCGAAAAACCTCGTCAACACCCACGACCAGGCGAAGGTCGAATTCATCTTGCGCGTCACTTTCGGCGAGCGGCGCTGGCGCGATCCCTTCGTGCGCAAGGACGACCTCGAATGGAGCCATGGTCTCGTGCCGAAGAAGCGCGGCACGTCACTCGGCGCGGCAGAGGCCTGGGACGAGCGCACGGGTGGCGACGAATCCGCCCTCTACCAGCTCGAGCGCGACCTCGGCATGGAAGGCATGGCCGACCGCCTCATCGGCAGCATGAGCACCGATGATTATTACCTGATCGTCGTCGACGCCTTCGAACTCGCCGCGCTCAAGCAGCAGGGCAACAAGGCGCCCCGCGCTTGGACCACCTTCATCGCCGTTCCGCGGCAGAAAGGCGTCAGGTTCGCCGACGTCGCTCCGAAAATGATCAAGAAAGCCACCCCCTGGTTCGGCGAGACGCTGCCCGGAAAAGCCCGCTTCACCGACCGCGAAAGCACGGTAAAACTGGGCGACCTCAAGGTCATTGAGGAAGATGTCGCCAGTCCTAAAAAGTAAACGACTTCGCCCAATGCCCCGGGCTACCCCGCCTGCCCCGACCACACGGATAAACCTCCCCTCTTTGATCTTAACCATGCGACTGTCGCCACCGGCATCACGTTGACCGAGTCGAAAGCTATGTTGCCCGCCAGCAGCGTCAGCGGCCACTACTTCAACCACGCCGACTCAAAATACTTTGCGGTGGGCAAACTCGTGAAGGACCAGGTCGAAGATTACGCCGCTCGGAAAAGTAACCGTCACTCCGTCGCCGGCCGCAGCAGGGGATAAATGCCGTCTGCGTTCGGGCCGGTGTAGCCGTGATTCCAGCCGTGGAAGAACGCCTTGATATCCTTGCCGGCCGTCGCCTCGGGCGGGACCAAGCGGCCGGATACGTGCGCCCAACGCACGAAGTCCAAGGGGGCACAGGCCAGCCCGTGGTGGTAGACCGCGCCCTCCTCGCTGGGATTAGCCGTGGCCCATCTGATGGTGGTGGCGGAGGGTTTGCCATGCAGGGCCAGGGAGAGGCTGTCCAGTTGCAGCGAGGCCCAGGCGGTATTCTTGCGGATGGCCGCCGCCTCGCTCCGCGTTTTTTTCAATTTCTCGTGCAGCGACAGCGCAGCCTCGTTTTTCTGACCGACGTAGATCGAGTCCACCGCGTCCGCGAGGAGCATGTTGCGCGACGCTCGCCGCATTTCCTGCTGGATCGAGGCCAGGGCGGCCTGGATGGAATTGGGCGTGAGCAAATAACAGTCCTTGATGAGAAAGGGTGAATTTCGGACGAGGCTGGCCTCCATGTCGGTCAACCGGAGGTGCGGCAGGTCCACCGGAATCTCCATCTCCGTCTCCGTCTCGGGTGATTCCTGCACCACCCACTCCAAGTAGGTGTTGGTGTAGGCCAGAATCGCCCCCGTCACCTTGTCGAATTCGGACCGCGGGCAGATTTCGCCGAAACTATCCGGTTTCAGGGCGCTGTCCGCCGCTTGCTGCAGGATGCCTTCTTTGCAAATGTTGCTGTGCGAGCGCTTCCCATCGATCACGCGGGCGACGATCTCAACGCACAGCACTTCAATCTCAAATTTTCCGGCCGGGTCAGGGTCCTTGACGGTCTTCACCTGCGTGTAGGTGACTTTGCGAACCCCATAGGGCTTGCTGGCGAACTTAAATACCTTGCCGACCGCCGCCTGCCAAAGGCTCCACACGGAAACTTCCACTTTCGTGTCAGCATCGGACGGCAATGGCAGCGGGAGGCGGGTCATCGCGCAGCATCTTTGTGGGCCGTTCCCCAAGCTCAACAAATTCAGGGTCCGGGCCGGTCAGCGGGACATTTTTCAGCATTCTTTAGCACAAGCAAGACCCGCTCGACCGCACTTTGGCGCTGCCGAGACCGGGTGGATTTATCCTTTCATCCAATTACTCCCGAGCCGGTTTGTAATACAATACGTTACACATTTCCCGGATCGGGTAGCCGGAGGGGACGGGTCTCGGCCATTGACATAGGCAAGCGTTCTGCACGGATGGAGCCGGCCGGCCGGGCTCAAGTCTTCTGCGCCAGGGCCTTCCGCCGTCGCCCCTCCTTAGCAATGGTTACGGAGCGCCGGCATGGCAAAGACGGACAAGGCGAGCTGGTTCGTGGCGACGACCCGGCCGTCACGGAAGACTCTCTGCTTGCGCGCCTCACGGTCCGACAAGCAGACCCCGGGTTGACAGCGACCAAGGGCCGCAATGGGCTCCTCACCCGAACCCACGCATGCCTCCAACCGCTCCACCACTTTTGCCCGCGAATCCAGCTGGAATCAACGGTGTCCCGCGCATCAAAGTGGTGGGGAGTTTCGCCGAGCTGGTCTCGACGCCTTTCGCGAACGGCATCAACGCGCTCTGCTGGCCGCGCCCGCTGCCAGGCGACTTCGGCGCAATCGTGGCCGGGCTGGGCGCCGGCGAAGGTATCGTGCCGGTTGATGAGGCCCGGCTCAATCCCCTGCCGCTCGATCGCGCCGGCCAGATTGCCCGGGACATTCTGCTCGCCGACCTGCAACTGCTCCGCGACCACGGCTGGGCGCCGGAACTCAATTGCATCCATGGCTATCCCCACGACGACGAGACTGCCGCTGTGCCCACCGATGTTTATTCCTTCCACGCCGATCGCGCCCCGATCGAGGCTGCCACCTGGCTTTGCACCTACCACGGGGCGGCTTCCGAGGGCTTGCGCAACGAGGAGGCGCAACGCCGCGTCGATGTCCCCGCCACCCGCGCCGCGCTGCTCGAGGAATACGGCGGAGCCGACGACGACGGCTTCCGCGAATTTCTAAGCGAGAACTGCTACGACCTCCATTACTCACCGTTCCCGCACGCGCAGCCTTTCTCCTTCGGCCTCGGCCACCTCTGGCGCATTGCCGTCGACTGGCCCGGCAGCGCGGTGCCGCCGTGCCTCCATCGTGCTCCCACCACCCGGCCCGGCGATCCGCCCCGGCTGCTGTTGATCTGCTGAACCGCGCCCGGCGACAGTTTGTTCAACAACTGCAATCGACAAGCCTGCGGGTCTGGTCCAAAATTCTGGTTTACTCCACCGGCCCTCGCCACCCCCGCCGGGCTCAAGCGCTGGCTGCTGTTCGCGCGGGCTTTCGCCACCACGCTGCCACCGAGATGAGCCGGCGCGGCGAGTCTCCTCAAAACGACCGGCCGTAACGCAGAGTTGTGCGCTGGTTATTGTAACCGGGTCCGGCGTGCAAGGTGTGCCGATATTCGTAAGTCAGACCGACGACTGAACGGCCCAAGCTCAACAGCAACTCAAGCGCACCACTGCGCGTCTCCGCTTCAAAATAGTAGGCGATCCACGGCGTCTCCTGTTCAAAGGTATCGACGAAAGAGATCGACTTGCCGTCAGCCACCAAATCCGGCCGCGGCGGCCGGGAATAGGACACGACGTCCCCCACCCGCCGTCGGCCCCCAGCGGCAAGGGTCCAACCCTCCGCGAACGTCCACTCCACCCGACCCGACCACTCCCTCGCGGTGCGATCAAATGCCCGCCCCCGCGCATCGAAGCGCCGCCACTCATGTCCGGCCGTGAACAGCCACGCCGAACCGGCGCGCTGCCTCACCTGCACGTGCCCGGCTCCGCCCGAGCCACTGCGGTCCCGTTCCCGCGCACCGGTCCACCCGCCCTCGATTCCGGCTTCGAACACGGGTCGCTGCGGTCCCAAGCCGGGCTTGAACTCCCACGCGGCAGCGACCTCCAGCCCAATAAGATCGAGGCCTTGGAAACGTGGCCAAACCTCGGTGCTGAGTCCCGCCGTGGCCCGGAGCCGGTGGCCGTCACCGAGGAGCCGCTGTCCTGCAGCCTGCAGTTCCGTGCGCCATTGCAATCCCGACAGCAGGTCCTGCGCTCGCTCTGCGTTGGTGGCATTGTCATGCCAGATCGCCTCGGAGGCAAATCGCCACGGCCCCGCCTGCGCTGACCCCGCCGCGATGAAGACCCATGCGATAAGCACTGTCGGATGAATGTGTCGCATGTCCCGCATAAGAGACCGGCCCATCCGGTATATTCCAGACCGCGCTTTGGCCCGCCTCACTTGGCGAGGACGCCGGTGACGACCAGAAAGGCGATGAGGATGCCCATGAGGCTCTCGCCAGCAATCAGGCCGGAAGCGACGGGCACCACAGTCTTCTCGGCGAGCGCGGGCATCCGGCGGCGCATGAACTCGGCGGCGGCCGCCCCCAGGAACATGGCGATGCTGTTGCTGCCCGGGAGCACCATTGCGATGCCGAGACCCGCAGGCGACGGCAGCAGCGGCCGGAGTTTTTTGGGCGCGAATTTCTCGAACAGCACCAGGGCGACCCCCAGCGCCAGTCCGGCCAGGATGGCGGTCTTGGCCGTGGGATGGAGCGCCCCGATGCCGCCGGCAAAGGATTTGGAAACGCCGGCCCACACGACACACGACGGCGCGGGCCAGGCCTCGCTGCCGAGCACGCTCGGATCGGGCAGGATGAGGTTGAAGGCGGGCACGACGATGGCCGCGCCGGCCAGCACGCCGAAGAGCTGCGCATAGAACTGATGCCGCGGCTTGGCGCCGAGCAGCCACCCGGTCTTGAGCGTGGTGAGCAGGTCGGCGGCGTGCAGGCCGATGCCACCCGTGACATTGGCCGACATGATGTTGCCGGAGAGGTTGCCTGGCGTGATGACGCCGTAGATCAGCTGCGTGACGGGTCCGAGGGCCTTGGTCGGCGTGACATCGGTCTCGCCGGTGACCCGCGCGGCGACGAAGCCCATGACCACCGCCAGCGGCACGGCGATGAGGCCGGCCCAAAGTGGAATTTGAAACAGCCAGACCATGAGCCCGGTCACGATGGGCGCGAGCAAGACGAAGCCCGCAGGGAACCACCATTCGGGACACTCGACGGCCTCGATGCCCGTGTCCATTTCGCCGGCGGATTTTTTCCTGAAAATGTTTGCCAGCCCCGTGAAGGAGCGCGCGATGCTTTTGTAATCGAGCGCGAACGACGTGAGGCCCGAGGAGACGAGGATCGCCGCACCCGGCCAGAGCGTCCACGCGACGATGGCCTTGTAGCTGACGGTGGTGATGATGCCGTGCGCGATGAGCGCGGGCCCGAGCACGGCGTAGGTGAGCAGGCCGCCCAGCAGCAGCGACCAGCCGGTGCGGAAATTCATGAGCGCGCCCGCGCCGAGGAGCACAACCTCGGCCTTGAATGACAGGGTCCATTCCGCCAAGGTCCGGCCCGCCAGAGTCAGCGGCAACCCGAACGTCGCCGGGATCCAATGCCACGCGTCGCGGAACCAGGTGAGCACGGCGGCGAAGACGGCCGAACCGGCGAGCCATCTCACCTTGCCACCGCCTCCGCCGGCCGCGGCACTGTGCAGGGAGTTGATCGTCTCGGCCGTGGCCGTGCCCGTAGGAAAGGGGAGGGATTCCTGGTTGATGAGCTGGCGCTTGATCGGGATGGCGGCGAAGACGCCGAGAGCCGCGATCACGCCAAACCAGGCGATCATGGCCGTGCTATCGGGCCGCACCGTCGTGATCATGAGCAGCGCGCCATAGGCCGCCATGTTGCCGCCACCGGTCATGTAGCCCGCGCCGGAGGCCACCGTGGACAGCGCGTTGTTCTCGAGGGCGCCCAGCGGCCGCTTGATGAGGCGCAGGGCCTGCATGATTTGAAACGACCCAAAGGCGAGGATGCACGCGGTGAGCGTCACGCCGATGCTCCAGCCGGTCTTGAAGAAAACGTAGAGGTTGGAGAGGCACATCGTCGCGCCGATCACCATGCCGGCCACGACACCGCGGACGGTGAGATTGACCTCGTTCGGTTGGTAGGTGTGGGCGAGCCATTCGGCTTCGCGATCTGCGCCGGACGCCACGACGGCGGATTCCGAACCGGCGGGAACAGGGGTAACAGACATAGGGGTGACGCCAAGCTACGCGGACGAGGTCGCCACGGACAAGCCGTTTGTGTCCAAGCCCGTTTGTAACCTAATAGGTTACAAAGCCCCACGTGCCAGAAACGTTCACCGCTGCGGTCGACGCTCGTCGAGTTGGGCGAGGAGTTCGGGCACCACGGTGCGCAGGGGCGAGGTGGCGAGAAATTTTTCCGCCAACGCCTTGGCCCCGCGCGTGCGCAGGCCGGCGTAGACGTGCAGCTCAAACTGCAGCCGCAGTTGCGCCTCGGCCTCGTCGAGCCCGAAAGCGGCGAGTAGACCGAGCAGGGCTTCCGCTGTGGCGTATTTCCCTGCGCCCGGGGCGTTGCGCAGCCAGTAACGGGTCGGGCCCGCCTGCGGCAGGCTGACGCGCCGGCCCCACTGCCCCACCGCCTCCAACATCGACCCCGCCTCGCTCCAACTGCCGTCAAGCAGCAGCACCTGCACATCGGCCGGGTTGGCACCGGCCGGCACCGGCTCACCCCGTGGATGCAAAATCCAAAGTTCGCGGCCGGGGAGCACGACGGATTCGCGCGCGGGCGGCTTCTCCTGCCAGAAAACATGGCCGCGCGAACCGGTGACGACGCGATTGATCAGCCGGCCGGTGCTGGTCGGCCGCCAGTACTCGCGCTTGTGAATGAGCACGTCCACCTGCAGCGGGCTCACGACCGGCCGCCAGCCGGCGCAGATGCACCAGCGCGGGGTGCACCGGCATTTTTCGCAGCGCGGGGTGGTTTCGAGGACGACGCTTCGGGCCATGAGGCTCAGGGTTTCGCCGGCGGTGCAGGATTCACCGCGAGCACCTCGACCTCAAAGATCAGCCCGGAGAACGGCGGCACCTTGCCGGAGCGCAGGCCGCCATAGCCAAGGTGCGGCGGAATATAGAACAGGGCGCGCCCGCCCGGCCGGAGCACCAGCATCCCCGCCGACCATCCGGTGATAAGCCCGTTGACGTTGAACTCCGGCGGTTGGCCGCGCGCCCGGGAATCATCGAAAACCGTGCCGTCCTTCAGCCGCCCGGTATAGTGGACGCGCACACGATCGGTCAGCTGCAACAGAGGGCCCTCACCGGGCGCGAGCAGCTTGATGCCGAGATTGCTCGGGCGCCAAGCGATGGCCGGATCGGCGGCGATCTCCTTGCCGAAATATTCCTCCCGTCGTTGCTCATTCACGCTCGTT
>JANNDM010000031.1:0-10900 GCA_031387725.1 Verrucomicrobiota bacterium
TCGTTGTAGTTGAATGAGGACGAGCGGCCGGTGGTGAAGGCGTAGGCGCTGGCCGGCAGGTTGCCGGTGTTCGTCGTCCGGACCGCAAAGGTGGAACCGAAGAAGGTATTGGTCGTCGTGTTCGGGGCACCGTTGATGGTGATGGCCGAGCCGGGGGCCAAGCCGAGGGCCGCCTCCACGGCAGCGCGGGTGAGCTGGAAGTTCGGCGGCGAGGCGTTGGAACTCAGGAACGCCGGGATGGCCGAGTAATCGCGATCCTTGTTGAAGATCGGCTGGCGCATCGAGAAGTTGGCCCCGAAGGTGAGGCTGCCCGTGTCGGAAGTCACACCATAGACCATGTTCGCGTTGAACTCGGAGGAGTCCAGGTTCGTGGTGTTGCCATACGACACGGTTGCCGTGGCCCCATCGTAATTCTTGCGCAGGATGATGTTGACCACTCCGGCGACAGCGTCGGCGCCGTAGGTGGCGGAGGCGCCATCCTTCAGGACTTCAATGCGTTCAATGGCCGCCAGCGGAATGCTGTTGAGGTCAACGAAGGCGGTGGTGCCACCTTGCCCGATCGGGTAAGGCGAGACGCGGCGGCCGTTGATCAGCACGAGGGTTGCTTCCGGCCCGAGGCCGCGCAGGGAGGTTGAATTGCCGCCGGGGGTGAAACCAGTGGCGTTGTTGCTCACCGGCACGCTGCCCGCGTTGGACAAGGTCATCTTTTGCAGCAACTCAGAGGTATTGAACACACCGCTGTTTTCGATGGCGACACGGTCGATGGTCTGCACCGGGAAGGTGCGGGCCTCACCGGCCACTTCCGTTGTCGGAATGTTGGATCCGGTGACGACGTATTTCTCGAGTTTGACCGTCTGGTCGGGAGCAGCTGACTGGGCATAGCCAGCCACCGCGCTAAGGGAGGCGCACACGATAAACGTGCAGGCGCTCCGCAATCTAATGGAGCTCTTGCTCATAGTTGGGTTGGGTTAGGTTTCTTTGCCCACCGGCAGTCGGGCCGTTGAGCCACTAATTTCGGTGGCGAGCATGGTAATTTGTTAACCTCATGCAAGCAGAGAGTGCGTCAAAACGCTATAAACCCAAGGTGAATAACGACATTCAAGCGGCGAAACGCCAATTGTGGGCATTTCACGACGATTTCGGCCCGTGTTCTATATAGACAAGTCCTAGCCCCTATCCTGATCCTGGGCTGGGATGTTACCTGCTTTCAAACTGCGGCAGGCTGAGGAGTAGTGGCGGCTTCGTCGCGGCGAAAGGTGCGAATGGCCAGATACAGGGCGAGAATCGTGAGTGCGGCACCGGCGAAAAATGAGGAGCCTGCCAGGTAGGGTGATTGTCCGGGGCCGGTGGCCCAGCCGAGGATGAAGGTGCCAATGATGGGCCCGGGGATGCCGGCGAGGCTGGCCAGCCCGGAATAGACGCCTTGCACGGCTCCCTGCTCATTGGCCGGGACGTGTTTGGTGATGTAAGCCTGGAGGGCGGGTTGGCTGATGCCGGCGAAGGCACCGATGACGATGATCACATAGATCATCCACCCTTGCGACGCGAGGCCGTAGCCCAGCATTGAGAGGATCGAGATGGTGAAGCCAGTAACCACGGCGCGCGCCTCGCCGATCCGCGGCACGATCTTCTTGACCAGCGTGGCCTGCACCAGTCCGGAGAGAACGCCGACGGTCATGAGGGACAGCCCGACCTGCATCGGCCCCCAGTGGTAGCGGGCATCGGTGTAGAGCGCCCACGTTGATTGCAGGATGGTCTGGGCGAGCATCAGGATGAAATAGCTTCCGGCCAGTGCGAGGACGGCGGGCAGGTGCCCGAGCGCCAACAGTGCGCCGACGGGGTTGGCGCGCTTCCATTCGAAGGCGCGGCGGTTCTCGGACTTCAACGATTCGGGCAGGACAAAATAGCCCCACAGCCAGTTGAGCGTGGCGCAGCCGGCGGCGAACCAGAACGGCAGGCGCAGGTCATAGTGCCCGAGAAAGCCGCCCAGCACCGGGCCGATGACAAAGCCGATGCCGAATGCCGCCCCCAGCAGGCCGAAAGACTGGGCCCGTTTCTCGGGCGGCGTGACGTCGGCGATGTAGGCGTTGGCCGTGGACAAGACACCGGCGGTGAAGCCGGCGATGATCCGAGCGAGGAAAAGCCAGGCGAGTGACGGCGCCAGGGCCATGATCACGTAGTCGATGGCCGAGCCGGCGGTCGCGATGAGGATGATGCGGCGGCGCCCGAAACGGTCTGAAAGCGAGCCCATGAATGGTGCGCCGAAAAACTGCATCAGAGCGTAGATGCTGATGATCCAGCCATAGGCGTGGGCGCCCTCGGAGACACTGCCGCCCTGGAACTCCTTGACCAACGCCGGCAGCACCGGGATCAACAGCCCGAAACCCACGACCGAGAGGACGAGAGTAACAAAGATAAAGCCGACTGCAGGCTGGCGGGCGGACGCGGAAGACATGATGCGCCATTCAAAGGTCCGTCCCTGCTTTGGCGAGTCCGCAAATTACGGTGAGGTATTTCCAGATGAGCGGTGCTCAGTTCTGTGGGAGCGTGCTTGCACGCGACACAAACCAGTCGCGAGCAAGCTCGCTCCCACAACTGACGGTTCAGCCGGCTGAAGGGCGAAGACGCTTATCGTGGGCGCCGGGCTGTCAGGCACCAGTCCCAAGGCGGCTCGTGACCGCGGGGCGGACGGGTGATGCCCTCGTCGCTCCACGGATACCAGACCTTGCGCAAGGTGATGGAGCGCAAACCGGCACGGGCTGCAAGCTGACGTGCGCCGGCGGCGGTGTAGAAACGCTGCCTGCGATCATCGCGCTGGACGAGGGCCGTGGAGTGGGGGCGGCGGACGAGTGGTTGGCCCGTCTCGGCCGCGACGACGGCATCATGGCTTTCCAGCGCCGGCAGGATGAAGAGCAACCAGCCGCCAAGGCTACCGCCCTCGCCGCCGCCCGGTTTCGCCCCGCGCACGGTCTCGCGCATGGCCCGGTGGCACGCGGCGGCAGAGACGAAAGTGATGACATTGGAGCAGATGACGAGGTCGGCGCAGTCCCGGAGCTCGGGCGGCAGCTTTTGCGCATCGGCCCGCTGCCAGTGGCAGTCCGGCATCGCCCGGCAGCGCCGGGCGGCAATCTGCAGCATGCGGCGCGAATGATCGGTGCCGGTCTTTTTACCAAAGTGCCGGCCGTGGAGCTTGAAAAAGGAGCCGATGCCGCAGCCGAGATCGAGGACGGTCCGGCCGCCGTGCAAAAGACCGCGGGCCTTCAGCCAGCGGGCGATGACCTTGCGGCGGTCGCGGACAAAGATGTCGCACACTTCCGCTTCGTAGGCGACGGCCAGCCGGTCCCAGTCGCGGGCGTTCATCGGAGGAGTGCGAGCCGGCCGTGATTCACAACGGCGACGTAACCTCTCGCCCGGCATGTGCGCAAGCTGGCATTGAACGCCGCCCTTTAGCTAGCGCTACTCCCCGGGGCTTGCCCCGGGGATGTCCGAATGTCGCTGCGCTCGGAACTACGCGCGGCTGGCCGGGCGGCGCTCTAATCTCACTTGGGAAACCCCGCAGCAAGCTGCGGGGAATGTTTCAGTATTCCTGGCGAGCGATGCTTCCAACCGCCGGCTTGGCACTCCGATGCAAATATGCTATCTGGGGTCGCGCTTTTCCAACTGGGCGCACCCCGCATGAACCCCAAACATCCCGCCCGATACCGTGCGACAATTTCGAGCCTTGTCGCCATCTTGTTGTTTCCGGTTGTTCCGGCGTGGGCAGATTCCGGCGAGGCGCCGCGGTGGTTCAAGGGCAACCTCCACACGCATTCGCTGTGGAGCGACGGCGACGACTATCCGGAGATGATTGCGGATTGGTATAAAACGCAGGGCTATCACTTCCTCGCGATCTCGGACCATAATGTCCTGCAGCAAGGCGCCCGCTGGCTGGAGCTGAAACCGCCCGCGATCGTCGCGGGGGAACTGGTGGAGCGCGGCGGCGGGGGGGCGCTGGAGGAATATCTGCGCCGCTTCGGTCCCAGCTGGGTTGAGCGGCGGGAAGCTGAGGGCAAAAGTGAAATTCGCCTCAAGCCGCTCGGGGAATATCGACGGCTCCTCGAGGAGTCCGGACGGTTCCTGTTGAACCCCGCCGAGGAAATCACCTCGGCGTGGAAACGCCCGAAGACCGGCACGACGCCTGAGCTCGGCGGCCCGGTCCATATGAATGTGACCAACCTGCGCGAATTCATCGCGCCGGTCGCGGCCGACAACGCACTCACGATCATGCAACAGTCAGTCGATGCCGTGCTCGCCCAGCGTGCGCAGACGGGCCAGCCGATGTTTCCGCACCTCAACCATCCGAATTATCTCTGGGGCGTGACCGCCGAGGAACTGATGCAGTTGCACGGCGAGCAGTTTTTCGAGATCTACAACGGCCACCCCGGGGTCCACAACGACGGCGACGCCACGCGCCTCGGCACCGAGGCGATGTGGGACGCCATCCTCACGCGCCGGTTGGCCGAGCTGCACCTCGACGCCATGTTCGGCCTCGCGACCGACGACGCCCATCACTATCACACGGTCATCATCGGCAAGAGCAACGCCGGCCGCGGCTGGGTGATGGTGCGGGCGCAATCCTTGACCACGGAATCCATCATCGCGGCGATGGAAGCCGGCGACTTCTACGCCTCCTCCGGGGTCACCCTCACTGATGTCAGGCGGGGCGGCAACGAGCTGGCCGTCGAGATCCAGGCGGAGCCGGGCGTGACCTACGTCACCCAGTTCATCGGCACGCGTCGCGGCTACGACCCGACGAGTCAGGTCATCCCGCCACCGGCGACCGAGGCCGCGCGACAATCATTGCCGCACCGGCGTTACAGCAAGGACGTCGGCGCCGTGCTGGCGGAAATATCCGGCACCCACGCCGCCTACCCGTTGCGCGGCGACGAGATTTATGTGCGGGCCAAGGTAATATCATCGAAGCCCAAGCCCAACGCGAGCGTCGCCGATGAATTCGAGTGCGCCTGGACGCAACCGCTGGTGAGCGGGTTGAAATAGCGCGGGACTTTTTTGGCCGGCCGGCGGCCGTCGGGGATATTCAGTGGGCTCCGCGGTAATTTTTCTCCCCGGCGGTGACGCACCCGCCTTCGCTGAAGCTACGGCGTGGCAGAGGGAGGTCTTCAGTGGTTTCCACGGTAATTTTTCTCTCCAGCCCGGACCGGGAACGGCAGGCGGTTTTCCTTCGGCGGGAGCGGGCAGGTGGCAAAGGTGGTAAACGCGCAGGGCGGGTTCTGCATCCGGTTGAAATCGAGGATGACCTTGGTTTCGCCGGCCTTCGGCTTGGCGGTGTAGAGGAAGCGCGAGGCCTCGTAGGTTTCCTCGCCGGCTGTAAGATCGGTGAGGACGAAGAACAGGTCGTCACCACCCTCGTCGATGGGCAGCAGTTCGACGGTGTGCCCCTGCCAGGTGAAGACGGCCTTGCCCGGCACGGGGGCGGGCTCGGTGAGGCCGATCATGTTGGTGATGTTGACCTGCTTCACCGGATTGAACGGCACCCACGCCGCCTCGATGCGCCAGGCGGGATCGATGGGGAAATAATCGATGCCGGCGAAATTCTTCAGGTTGGCCGCCGCCGTGTCGCGCACGCGCAGGTAGAGATTTTCGCCGCGCGGCATGACGTAGAAATTGGCAGTGCCAAAGGTCACGCGGGTGGGCTTGTCGCCCTGGAAGACCAACTCGGTGGAGGCATGGGCCGGCCGACCGGCAATTTCCAGCAGTGCACTCGGCGCGGGCGTCAGAGTGATCTTGCGGTCGGCGGCGAGGGTGACGGTGCCGAGGTAGGGAGGGCCGGCGGCGAGCTTGATGGCGTTGTCGGCGGCCGTGCCGACGGTGTTCGGTCCGGGCGAGAGCTGGTGCCGGCCGATGAGTGCGAGCCAGCCGTCGGGCGTGGTCAGGCGGGCGACGCGTGCGGCGCGCCAGACCTCGAGGGATTTGGTGTAGTCGTCCTGGGCAAAAGCTGAGAGGGAGAGCAACAGGGTGAGGAGCAGGCAGCGGGACAGCATGGGGCAAAGAATGACACAATATCCCGGAAAAGAAAACCTCGGTGTTGGGGTGTGGGTGGGAGGGGCTTTATGCCCCGACTTGTCGCGGGGTAAACCCGCTCCCACCAAAAACGATGCCTAGGGTTCGACCACCACGGGCAAGCCCACCCGGACGAGGCCGAGCAGCGCGACGGCATCCCAGTTGGCGAGGCGGAAACAGCCGTGCGACTCGGTGCGGCCGACTTTTTCCGGGTCAGGGGTGCCGTGCAGACCGTAACCCGGGCGATCGAGGCCGATCCAGGCGAGCCCCACCGGATTGTTCGGGCCGGGCGGGATGATGAGCTTGCGGCCCAGCTCCTGGGCCTCGGCCGATTCGGGGAAGACGGCCGGGTCAAACGTGTAGTCCGGGTCGGGGGCGAGCACGGTCACATGCAACTCGCCGACGGGACGTTTCTCGACATTCCGTGCGATGCTCACGGGGCAATGCAGGATGATCTGCCCCTCTTCGGTGGTTACTTCGAGCACATGTTCGGCCAGGCGGATGTGGATGCGCGCGGCCTTGAGAGCCGTTGTGAACGGAGCCACGGCCGGCACCTTGATCGTGGCGCCGGGCAGGAGGTCGTCCCAACTGAAGTCGGGGTTCAGGGTGCGGAGGAACTTGGGGTTGGCGCGGTAGCGTTCGGCCGCCAGCTCCAGGGCCGTGGCATAGTGCAGCGCGGGGCGTTGCGACTTGGCGAGCCAGGTATCGGCGGCGGGTTCGAGCCGGGCGAGTTCTTCGGTCGTGAAGAGGTGGGTCGTGTAGGGTTCGGCGGTGAGCAACAGGATGGCGCGGGTCGCCGGGTCGAGCTCACCCGTCTCGCGCAGGCCTTCGTTGCGCTGGAAAGCCAGCAGGGCCTCTGCGGATTGGGCGCCGCGCACGCCATCGATCGAGCCGCAGGAATAACCCCGGCGGTGCAATTCCACCTGGGCCTCGACCCAGTTCGCCACGGGTGGACCGGCCGGCGCGGCCGGTTCCTCTGCCGTTTCTCCGGCTTCCTCGGTCGGTTGCGCCGGGGTGTCCTCGGGTCGCAGCGGTTCCGCTGGGGTTTGCGCCGACAGCATGCCTCCGAGTCCGAAGCGGAGGAGAAGCAACAAGCGGCTGGTCATGGGCGGCCACAATGGGCGGTCGCCGGGCAAATGAAAACGCGGAATTTCGCGCCGCGGCTTACTTCAGCTCTTCGAGCCACTGGTTCACCAACTGGCGGGCCGGGCCGGGCCGGGTGGTGTCCTCGGCGATCAGCTTGCCATCGGGACCGTAAACCTTGAAGTGGGGAATCGAGTTCATGCCATATTGCTGCGCGACCGGCGATTTCCAGTCGATGCCCTTGGTTTCGGGGCGGTTGATGTCGACCTTCACGACAACGAGGTCGGTGCGTTGCTGGTGCAGCTTTGCCAGAGGCTCATCATAGGCGCGGCAGGGGGGGCAATACTCACTGGTGAAGTCAAAGATGGTCGTCTTGCCGGGCACAAGGTAGTCGGCGAGGGCAATATTTTCACCGTGGGCGATACGGAGGGGCTCGGCTCCCTTGAGGTGAACGGGGCCCGCGACGTGGGCCGAAGCCGCGACGGGGGCGGTCTTTTCACGCGGGGAGCAGCCGGCGAGCAGGGCGAGGCCGAGGGCGGGGAACAGGAATTTCATGCGGGGATGGGTAGGAGCTTAACGTGATTCACGATATTCCCTTAGGCAAAATCATATTGCGGGCGTCATTTGAGCAGGGCGCGGAGATCGGCGAGGCTGAGCTTCGCCGCGGCGGCGTCACTGGCGTCGAACACCCCGGCGAGCAGCGCGCGTTTCTCGTCCTGTAAGGCCATGACCTTCTCTTCCACGGTGCCGGAGCAAATCAACCGGTAGCTGGTGACAACCTTCGTCTGGCCGATGCGGTGCGTGCGGTCGGTGGCCTGCGCCTCGACGGCGGGGTTCCACCACGGATCGTAGTGCACGACTATATCCGCGCCCGTGAGGTTGAGGCCGGTGCCGCCGGCCTTGAGCGAGATGAGGAAGACGGGGACGGTTTCGTCGCTCTGGAATTTGTCCACGGCAGCTTGCCGCGCTTTCACGGTCATCGAGCCGTCGAGGTAGCAGTATGTCACGCCCTCGGCCTCGAGCTCATCGCGCAGCAGGGCAAGCAGCGAAGTGAACTGGGAGAAAACGAGCATGCGGTGACCCTCGTCGATGGACTCAGCCAGCAGTTCGCGGAAGGCCTCGAGTTTGGCGGAATCCTGATAGGGTGGTATATTTTTAGTCGGGCCGGAAATCTTGTGGGAGCGAGCTTGCTCGCGATTTAGTGCGGAATGAGTCGCGAGCAAGCTCGCTCCCACCGTGGCTGGGTCCACCAGCCGCGGATCGCAGCAGATCTGCCGGAGCCGGAGCAACTGCGTCAGCGTGGCGAGATGCAACCGGCCCTCCGAGGCCCCCTGCGCCGCGAGGTCGAACATCGCGCGTTCGCTTTCTTCCTGCATCCGCTTGTAGAGGGCGGCCTGCGCGGGGGTCGGCTCGCACCAGATGACCTGTTCGATCTTCAGCGGCAGCTCCGGTGCGACCGCGGCCTTGGTGCGGCGGAGGATGTAGGGCGCGGTCTGGACGCGGAGGCGCTCGTCGTGGAAGGCGCGTTCCTCGCGCTTCATCCCCGGCGGCAGTTTCGGCAGGAAGCCGGGCATCAAGAACTCGAAGAGCGAGCGCAGGTCATCGAGCGAATTTTCCAGCGGGGTGCCGGTGAGGAGAAAGCGGCCGCGGCCGTGCAGCCCGCGCAGGGCCTGCGCCGCCTGCGTGCGGCGGTTCTTCAGGTGCTGCGCCTCGTCGGCCACAATGACGTCGAAAGGCACGCTCTCGAACAGCTCCGTGTCGCGGGCCAGCGTGCCGTAGGAGGTGAGCACGAGGTCGTAAGTGCTGAACTCTTTCGCTGCCAGCCGCGCGCTGCCGTGGTGAACAAAGACGCGTAGCGCCGGGGCGAAGCGCGCGGCCTCGCGCCGCCAGTTTTCCACGAGCGAGGCGGGGACGACAACCAGATGCACCGTTCCGGCGTTCCTGTTGCTGGCTGCTGCCAGCCCGGGATCAGTCGCGCAGCCTTCCGCCTTCGCGGGGCTTCGGCGAGACGAGTCGCTGCGGCTGAGCTCGCCGGCCGGTGTTTGTCCTCGATTCTCGCTGCGCGAAATCGAGGCAAAGGCACGCTGGGTGGTCGCCGTGGCAAGGAGCGCCAGCGCCTGAGGGGTTTTGCCGAGGCCCATCTCGTCGGCGAGAATGCCGCCGAGCTCCTGGCCGTGCAGATGCCAGAGCCAGGCGACGCCAAGCTGCTGGTAGGGGCGGAGCACGGCGGTGAAATCCGCCGGCACGGGGGCGGGTGGCAGCACGGAAAGGTTTTTCAAGGCGGCACTGCGGGCGTGCCACGTCTCGGGGGCGGAAAAGTGCGGAGCGACCATCTCCAGCAGATCGGTGACCTCGGCGGCGCGGGATTTCGCGATGCGGTGCCGGCCTTGGGCGCTGGCGGCGGACACCTCGCCGGCGAGGGCGCGCTGCGCGGCCTCCAGTTGCTCCAACCGGGCGGCATCGATGAGATAGATGGCCCCGTCGGCCTCGACGTAGCCGCGGCCGGTCGCAACCGCCGAGCGGATCTGGGCGTCGGGCGCGCTGCCGGCCTTGAGGCCGAGCGTGACATCGTAACCGTCGGGTTGCTCGCCGACCTCGGCGGCAATCTCAGCGGTCTTCAGGTGGACGGTGTTTTTCTCGAAGTTGGGGGTGAACTCGGCGTGCAGGTTGTCGCGCAGCAAGGCGCCGTGGGTGGCGAGAATGTTGAGCACCTTGTGGCGGTCGCGCAGCCACCACTTGCGCGTGAGCGGATCGAGCGAGAAGCGGTGGGTGCGGAGAAATTCCAGCGCGGCGTCGTATACCATCGATTCGCGCGAGGGCAGGGTGATGGCGAGGAAGTGCTCGGAGCCGTCCACCGTCAGTGGCATGTGGTCGTCGTCCTCGGGCTCGGGTTTTTTCTTGGGCCTGGCTTTCAGGACCGGCGCCGGAGGTGGAGCGACCGGTTCCGTCAAATGCTCGGTTACTCCCGGCAGCTCGAGGCCGTTCCAGGCCAGCGGCAGCGTCGGCTTGTCGGCCCGGAAGAAGACGCGTTCGCCGAGGAGGGCCTTGACGAGGTCGCGGAGCTGGGCGCGTTTGAGCTGGATGAGCGACACGGGCTGCGCGGGCACGCCGAGGCGTTGGAGGAGGGCGAGGCCCTCGACGAAATCCGGCGGGGGCGCCACTTCCAGGTCGAGTTCCACCCGGACGGCAATGGCGTCGCGGGAGGCCGCGGCGGCGAGGTTGGGTGGAAGGAGCAGGCGGAGCATGGGCTCAACTGGCAGTCAGATGCCAGAATCCACAGAGCGGGCAGTGATAGCCGGTGCGTTGGCGGGCCACGCCGGCGAGCAGCGCGGCGTCGAGGGCGTCGCCCTCCGTGCGGTAACGCCGTTTGCGGGTGCACTGGCGTTTGCGCTCCTCGGCCGTGGGTTTCTTCATGGGAGGCGTCATTTACCACCCGGCGCGGGCCGGGAGTCAATCACCCGGCCGGTGAGAAATACCGCAACCATCGGCAACGTTTCGCTGTCAGGCATGGTGGCGCCCGTCACGGCCGTCTCGCTTCATGAAGAAAACCACCAAAATCAGCCGCAAGGAGATGGTCAAACTGCTCAATGAGGACCTGGCCCGGGAATTCCAGGCAATCATCGCCTATACCGTCTACAGCCAGACGATGAAGGGCGCGAAATACCAGGCCATCGCCAGCGAACTCAAGCGGCACGCCAGCGAGGAGCTGGACCACGCGCTGCAGATCGCGAAGCAGATCGACTACTTCAACGGCACG
>JANNDM010000063.1:0-2861 GCA_031387725.1 Verrucomicrobiota bacterium
CGGCGCTGACCACGGCGGCATCCTCGAGCGAGGCACGGATGAAGCGCACGCCGTGGGTCTCGAGGTCGGGCGCGCGCGTGCGGCCGAGGACGGTGACGCGATCCCCCGCGGCGAGTAGGCGGGCGACAAGGCGACGGCCGAGAAATCCTGTTCCGCCGGTGACGAGGGTGTTCATGACGAGGGAAACTCCTCGTAAGCCAGGGCCGTCGTGGCCCATTGCGCGAGGGCGAGGCGGTGAATCTTGGCGTTGTGGCGGACATCCACGGGAAATTTGGGGTGGAAATAGAAGCGACGGATTTGGGCGGTGTGCGGGTGCATAATCGCCAGGGCCCGCAATTCCCGGGCGAAGGCCAGGCGATCCGCGGAATCCGTTGGGCTACCCTCAACCACGAGCGCGGGGATTTTGAGAATGACTGTGGGGATATCGGCATAGCCGCCGCGGCCGATTAATGCGCAGCGGGTAACACGGGGATGCGTGCGAAAAACCTGTTCGCACGGTTCGGTGAACAGCGGCCCGTCTTCTGTCTCCACCCGCTCGACTTTTCGTCCACAGAACCAGATGCGGCCCGCCGGATCGAGGTAGCCGCAGTCTCCCATGCGATGCCAGAGGCGGTCGTCATCGCGAATTTTGGCAGCGGCGGTAGCCTCAGGCAGGCCGTCGTAAGTCAGGGTGACATTCGGCCCGCAAACGATGATCTCGCCGATATCGCCAATGGGAAGTTCGCGAACCTGGCTGAGCGCCGTAATATTTTCATTGGTTCGATAGATGATTTTGACGGCTACGCCGGAAACAGGCCGGCCGACGCAAGCGCCGCGGACGGAGGCGGGATCCACGTCATGGGCGGAAATGGTCGCCACGGGCAGAGCCTCCGTGGCGCCGTAGGGACTGTGCAGGCGGCCGTTGGGCAGGAAGGCGGAGGAGTTTTTCCAAAGCGAAGCGGGCACGGGCGCTCCGGCGCAGAGAACACGACGAAGGCTGGGTAAAGTTATTTTGCGCGCAATGCAGTGGTCGCCGATTTTCGACCAGAGCGTGGGCGAGCCGAAGGAGTTGGTGACGTTTTCCTGGAGGATGGACTGGACGATTTTCGCGGGATCGACCTCGGCGGGGCGACTGGGGTCGATCTCGGGGACGATCGTGGTCATGCCGAGCGCGGGGTTGAAGAGGGCAAAGATGGGTAGCATCGGCAGGTCGATTTCGCCGGGCTGGATGTTGTAGGTGTCGCGGATGAGCTGCACCTGCGCCTCGAACATGCCGTGCTCGTAGCACACGCCCTTGGGCGCGCCGGTGGAACCGGAGGTGAACAGGATGGCGGCGAGGTCACTCGCGCTGCTCGCGACTGATTGAAGGTGGGGTGCTGAAAGTTGAGGGCCGGAGGAAAGCCGGGCGGTGGCGGAGCCGCTGACCCACACGCGGAGCACGACGGACTTGAATGCGGAGCGGAAGACATGGCTCATGACCTGAGCCAACAGCAGGCCCAGCAGCACGCGGGGCTTCGATCGGGTCACGCACGCGAGGAAACTTTTTCGCCCCATGCCGGGGTCGATGATGACGGGCACGGCGCCGAGCTTAAAGAGCGCGAAAGCGGCAGCGATGAGCGGCAGTCCCTGGCGGACCATGACAAGCACGCGGTCGCCGCGTTGCACGCCGCGGGCGGAGAGTTTGGCCATCCATGCGTCCACCTCGGTGTCGAGTTCGGCGAAGGAGAGAACGAGATAATCAATCCGCCCATCCGCCGTCCTCCCACGCGGCACCTTCACGGCGGCCCGCTCCGGCTGGCGGGCCGCCATCAGCGGCAGGTGGCGGGCGATGTTGGCAGAATCGTGCACGAGAGGTTTGTCATCTATTATATGACAAATTTGCTGGGGTGGTTCAGCTCCGCCAGGCGGGCTCGGCCTTGAGCAAGGCGGCCTGCCAGGGCAGGAGCACGGCGTCGATACTGGCGGGGTCGCGGGCAATCAGCACGAGCTGCGAGCGGGTGGCGATGAGGGTGGGGTCGAGGCTGAGGCCGGCGGCGAGCCGGTCACGATCGGCCTTGATGCGATCCTGACGGGCGAGCTCGTCCGGCGTCATCGGGTTGAACTCCCGGCGGCGTTCGCGGCGCGGCAGCGCCTGCGGGTCGGTCGCGAAGCCGCGCCGGATAGCCTCGGCCAGCGAGGGATAAAGCCGGTCGTGGCGGCGGCCGAGGTGAAGGTCCAACACCTCGTGGAGGGGCCGTTCTTCGTCGGCGGCGCGGGCGATGCGGCCGAGCATTTCATTCCCGACAACCTTGAAGGGCGGCGTGTTGAGCTTTTCGGCCCAGCTCTCTCGCCAGTGCCAGAGGGCGTGGAGCACGCCCAGGCCGCGGCCGCGGAGGCGCTCGGAGCCGTTCACCCGCCAGGCGTTTTCGTCGGGCGCGGTAAAGCCCTCCCGGGCCACCTCGATCTGCCAGCGACATTTCTGCTCCATCCACTCCACGCGGCCGAGCCGCTCCAATTCGGCCTTCAGCCGGTCGCGCAACGCGGGCAGGTAGTAGACGTCCGTGGCGGCGTAATCGAGCATGTCGTGGTCGAGCGGGCGTTGCGACCAGTTGGCCTTTTGGTGGTCCTTGTCCACGTGCGCGCCGAAATTCTGCTCGAGCAGAGCGGCGAGGCCGAAGCGTGGGATGCTCAGCAGCTGGGCGGCGAACATGGTGTCAAAGATGCTGTGCGGCTGGAAGCGGCACAGCTCCCACAGCAGCCGGAGATCGTAGTCGCTGCCGTGCATGATGAGCGGCTTGGCGGCGAGGCGGGTCCAAAGCGCATCGAGCGGCAGTTCGGCCAGCAGATCCACGAGGTAGATTTCGTCCGCGGCGAGGATTTGCAGCAGGCAAACCTTGGTTTTG
>JANNDM010000081.1:0-43656 GCA_031387725.1 Verrucomicrobiota bacterium
CTGCTGCTCGCCGGCCTCGGTGCGGTCCTCGGCATCGCCCTCGCTTTCTGGGCCACGGATCTGCTCAACGCCGCCGCGCGCAACCTCACCAATCCGATCCCTTCCTGGATGAGCTTCGACATCGAGCCCAAGGTGCTGGCCGTGGTCGTCGCCGCCACGTTCCTCTCCGCCGTTGTCTCCGGCCTGGTGCCGGCGTGGATGTCCTCGCGCGCCAGCGCCGTCGATGTCCTCAAGGAATCCGGCCGCGGCAACACCGGGCGCGCCATCGGCATCATCACCAAGGGCCTCGTGATGTTTCAGATTTTCCTGTCGAGCATCTTGCTCGTCGTCGGCCTGCTGCAGGTGCAGTCCATCATCCGGGCCCAGACGCTCGACTACGGCTACGACACCAGCGGCGTGCTTGGCGCGCGCGTCGGCCTGATGGAAGGCGACTATCCCAACTCGGAAAAACGCCAACTCTTCTACGATAAACTTGTGCGCGAACTCCGCGCCAATCCTGAGTTCGAGTCGGCCGCGCTCAGCAACCGTTTCCGCATGGTCTTTTCCGGCAACGGCCCGTTGGAGATCGAGGGCAAGCAATACGCCAAGGACACCGACCGCACCCAGGTTAATTTCGAGAACGTCAGCTCCGATTACGCCACCGTGCTCGGCCAGAAAATCATCGAAGGTCGCTACCTCACCGACGAGGATTCGGACCAGAAGGAGCCGGTCGCCGTCGTCAACGCCACCTTCGCGAAGAAGCACTTTGGCAACGAGTCCGCCCTCGACCGGCGTTTCCGCACCACCAATCAGAACGGCACCACGCCCGGCGCCTGGCGCAAGATCGTCGGCGTTGTCACCGATGTGCGCATGCTCGGGCCCTTCAACAACCAGAACGACAATTCCGGTTTCTATGTGCCACTGTTCGCCTCCGCCTTTGGTCCGGTGGCTCCGACCCCCATCGCTCCCCAGTTCGCCACCATTGTCGCCAAGCCCAAAGGCGGCCAGCGCGGCGAGTCCCTCGCCAAGGCCGTCGCCGCCGCCGTGCAGCGCATCGACCCCAACCTGCCCCCGTATTTTGTCGAGACGCCCAAGACCTCCTTCGACGGCTTCCTTGGGCAAAACCGCATCATCGCCACGATGTTTACCATCTTCGGCGTGGTCGCCACGGTGATGTCGGCGGTCGGCCTCTACGGCGTGCAGAGTTTCTCCGTCAATCAGCGCACGCAGGAATTTGGCATCCGCATGGCGCTGGGCGCGGACAATCGCGTCATTCTCGGCATGGTGCTCAAGCAAGGCGCCTGGCAGCTGGGCACCGGCCTGGTGCTCGGGCTCGGCCTGCTCTTCGGCATTGCAAAGGCTGCCAACCAGGCGGTCGCCGGCGCCCTATTCCTGATCCAGATCAGTCCCTCAGACCCGCTGACCTACACTGCCGTCGCCCTGCTCCTCGGCACCGTCGCCTTCATCGCCATCCTCATCCCCGCCCGCCGCGCCACCCGCGTCGACCCTATGATCGCGCTGCGTGCTGAGTAACCCACCAGAAGCGAGCATTGAGTAGTGTGTAGCGAGTAGAACAAGCCAGCCACCTTCCCCCACCGCCCGCCAGTTCTCCCGCCCGCATACCACCTGCTCACTACCCACTACTCGCTCCTCGCTACTTTCTTCGCCCATGCTCTCCGACCTCCGTCTCGCCCTCCGCCAGCTCTTCAAGGCCCCCGCCTTCACCTTGACGGTCACGCTGGTGCTCGCTCTCGGCATCGGTGCCACGACCGCGATCTTCAGTGTCGTCTATGCCGTGTTGTTGCATCCCTTCCCCTATAAGGACGGCAACAAGATCATCTTCGTCGGCTCGAACCGTCTGGACCAGCCGGGCAGCATGATGCCCGTTGCCTACCCCGACTATCAGGAGTGGCGCAACAATCTCCGGAGCGTCGAGCAGCTCGGGTTTGCCAGCGGCAGCTCCGTCACCTTGACTGGAGTGAATGAGCCCGCCGTGCTCCGCAACGGCGCCATCTCGGCCCCCGTCTGGCCGTTGCTCGGGATGAAGCCGGTCCTGGGCCGCTTCTTCACCGAGCCCGAGGACAATCCTGCGGCCGCTCCGGTGGTGGTCTTGAGCCATGCCACCTGGCAGAAACGATTTGGCGGCGACCCGACCCTGCTCGGTCGCGCCATCACGCTCGACGGCAAACCCTACACCGTGATCGGCGTCATGCCGGCGAACTTCAAGTTTTGGGCCGCCGATGTGTGGACCCCCGTCGGCCTGCAAGCCGACACCGACATCATGCGCAGTCGGCTCATGCGCATGGACTCGTGGGTCGTGACCCGCGCCAAGGCCGGCGTGACCATCAAGGATGTCAGCGCGGAGTTGGAAGTAGCCGCCCGACAACTCGCGCTGCAATTTCCGGACACCAACAAGGATGTGGGGGTCACCATGCGCTATTTGAGCGAGTCGGTCACCGGTCCCTTCCGCGACCCGTTGCTCATGGTGCTGTCGGCCGTGGCGGCCGTGCTGCTCATCGCCTGCGCCAATGTCGCCAACCTGCTCCTCGCCCGCACCAGTGCGCGCCTCCGGGAGTTCGCCGTGCGCGCCGCCCTCGGCGCCGGCCGCTGGCAGCTCATCCGCCAGACCTTGGTGGAAGCGCTCCCGCTCGCCGCCCTCGGCGGTCTCGCTGGCGTGGTCCTTGCCGTATGGGGGCTGGAAGGCCTGCTCGCCATTTTGCCCCGGGAGGCCGTGCCCGCCGAGGCGCAGATCAGGGTCAACGGCCCGGTCCTGCTTTTCTCCGCCACCCTGACGCTCGGCACCATGCTGCTCTTCGCGCTATTCCCGGCCTGGGAAAGCTCCCGCGCTGCCGCCGGCGCGGGCTTGCAGGAGGGCAGCCGCGGCACCGCCAGCCGGCGCACCAGCCGCGTGCGGGCCGGCCTGATCATTGCCGAAGTCAGCCTCTCCCTCATATTGCTCATGGGCGCCGGACTCCTGCTCCGCAGCCTTGACCGCATCCATGCCGTCGATGTCGGCTTTGATCGCGAGAACCTGCTGGTCATTCCGCTGCAACTGCCCGAGTCCCGCTACACCACCAGCGAACAGGCCACCGCCTTCTTTGAGAACGCGGTGGAGCGCATCCGCGTTCTCCCCGCTGTCGCCGGGGTCGCGGCCAGCTCCAACGTCCCGTTCGCCGGTAGCAGCGGCATGCCCCTGGCGGTCGAGGGGCGGACCTACACCGACCTCAACCAGATTGAAGGCGTCCAGTTCGGCCTGGTCGGCGCGGATTATTTCCGCACCCAGGGCCTGCAGTTGCTGCGCGGGCGGGTCTTTGATGCCACCGACCGGGCTGGCTCCCAGCTCGTGATCATGCTTAACGAGGCCGCGGTGAAAAAATTTCTGCCCGAAGGCGACCCGCTCGGGAAACGCGTGATGCTCGGGGCCCCCGAAAACCTCATCAAGCCGGGCATGTTGCCACCCGGCTTCGACAAGTTCCAATACGCGACCGTCGTCGGCATCGTGCAAAGCGCGCGCCAGTTCGGTCTGCAAAATGATCCGCCGCCCGCCGCGTATATTCCAACCCGCCAAGGCTGGGATTATCCCCAGATGCGCCGCAACATGACGCTGCTCATCCGCACCCACGCCGATCCTCTCGCGGCCGTCCCGGCCGTGCGCGGCATGCTTAAATCCCTCGATGCCAATCTGCCCGTCGAGCGCATCCTCACCATGAATATGCTCATCGGTGACACGCTCCAAGGCACCCGCTTCAATACGATTCTGCTCGGCTTGTTCGCCGGGGTCGCGCTCGCCCTGTCCGCCGTCGGGATCTATGGCGTCGTGGCCTGGAATGTCACGCAGCGCACCAAGGAAATCGGCGTGCGCCTCGCACTCGGCGCCGAGCGTTCGAATGTCCTTCGCCTCGTGATCGGGCAGTCCATGCGCGTGGTCATGCTCGGCGTGGTGCTCGGCGTGGCCGGCTCACTCGCCCTGTCGCGCACCATGCAAAACATGGTGTTCGGGATCAGTGCCTTTGATCCGCTGACCTTTGTGGCCGTCGTCGGCCTGCTCACCTCCGCCGCCTTGCTCGCCGCGTGGCTCCCCGCCCGCCGCGCCACCCGCGTCGATCCCATGATCGCGCTGCGCGCCGAATAGCCAACCACCGGGGAATTGCCTCATGTCTCTTCACCGCCCGCCAGCCTCACTCGTCCTGCGCAGCCTCCGGCGAAGCAGGATGGTCGCGCTGCGTTCGGAATAATCCCACTCTCGCATGAATGAACTGAATCTCACCCTGCGTTCCCTGCGAAAATCCCCCGCCTTCACGCTGACGATCATCCTGCTCATTGCGATCGGCATTGCCGCCTCCACGACGGCATTCACCCTCGTCCACACCCTCTTCTTCAAACCGCGGATCGGAGTGACCGACGCCGCCTCGCTCTACAACCTTCACCCGGCGAACAAAGAGGGCACCGACTTCGGCGCGTGGTCCTGGCCGCACTACCTGCGGCTGCGGTCCGATTCGCGCCAGTTCTCGGCGGTGACGGCCTTCACCGGACTGGTGACGGGACTCGCCCACGAGGGCCGCAGCACCAGCGTCGAGACTCAGCTGGTCTCCGCCAATTTCTTCGATGTCATCGGCACCCGGCCCGCGCTCGGCCGCTTTTTCCTGCCGGCCGAGGAGCTGACTCCGGGTGCCCACCCGGTCGCCGTCATCAGTCATCATCTCTGGCAGACCGAATTCGGCGGACGCTCCGACATCCTCGGCACGACGCTGAGCCTCAACGGCGAACCCTTCACAGTCGTCGGCGTCGCCCCGGAGGGATTTCACGGCACGTTTCTCGGTTTCGATTTCCACGTCTGGATTCCCCTTTCGATGGCGCGCGTGATCAACGCCGAGGGCGACCTCGCTCTGCCCAACGCGGATTGGCTGGAGCTGACGGGCCGGCTGGCGTCCACCGCAAGCCAAGCCGGGGCGCAGGCCGAGGTGCAGGCGCTCGCCGTGACGTATCGCGCGGACCGCGCCGCCGACGAACGGGCTCTGCGCGCCATGGTGCTGCCCAACCGCCCGATCGACGACGATCTGCGCGGCAGTGCTCTGAGTCTCGCCGGCGCGCTGGCCATTGTCGCCGGCCTCGTGCTCGTCATCGCCTGCCTGAATGTCAGCGGGCTCCTGCTGACGCGGGCCGAGGAGCGCCGCCGCGAAAGCGCCGTGCGTCTCGCCCTTGGCGCGGGTCGTGGCCGGCTCATCCGCCAATGGCTCCAGGAAAGTCTCCTGCTTTTTGCCCTCGGCGGTCTTGGTGGCCTCCTGCTGGCGATGTGGGCGACCGACCTGGCGCTCTTCCGTTCCCCCACCCCTTTCATTCCACTGCGCTTCGATTTCACGCTCGACTGGCGCGCCTTCACCTTCTGTTTCAGCGCGGCCTTGACGGCCGGCCTGCTGACCGGCCTCGTGCCCGCTCTGCGCGCCTCGCGCACCGATGTCGTCAACGACCTCAAGCGCGGCGGGCATGGTGCCACCGGCTCGTCCCGGCTGCGCAACACTTTTGTCGTGGCCCAGCTCGCGCTGGCGCTCGTGCCGCTGGTGGCGGCCGGGCTGTTCGCCCGCACCCTGGCCCACACCAGCCGGATGAACCCGGGCTTTGACCCCGAGCAACTGCTCGTCACACCGTTGAATCTTGCGCAACTCGGCGACACCGACCGGCGCGGTCCGATTGCGGCTGCCCGCCTGCTCGAGGCGGCGAAGTCCCTGCCCGGCGTCGGCTCCGCCACGCTTGCGAACCGTCTGCCGCTGGGGGTCGGCGGCCTTAGCACCGTCGTGCAGGTCGAGAACCCCGCGACCCCGATGCCGAAGAGCGGATTTCCCACCGACCTGACCTTTGGCGATCCCTCCTACTTCGAGACCCTGCGGATCCCGCTACTTGCGGGCCGAGGCTTTACCGATGCCGACCGGGCCGGAGCTCCGGCCGTGGCCGTTGTCAGCGAGGTTTTTGCCCGCCAGCTGTTCGACACCACCGAAGTGATCGGCCGGGAGTTCAAGCGTGGCCGCACCGCGATCCGCATCGTGGGCGTGGCGCGCAACGTCAGTTACCGCCGGCTGTGGGAAACTGCGCGGCCACAATTCTACCTCCCGCTTGCGCAGAATCCCCGCGCCCGCTTGGTGCTGGCGGTGCGCACCACCGCACCGGCGGAAAGCCTCGTCCAGCCACTCCTCGCCCAGTTGCAGGCCGCGCAACCCGACCTCCCGCTTGCCCCGGCGCTCCCGGGCAGCGAGCAGATCAACTTCACGCTTTTCCCGCAAAGACTCGGCGCCCAGATCGCGGCCGTGCTCGGTGGCGTCTGCCTGTTGCTCGCGGCCATCGGCCTCTATGGGGTGCTGACGCTCGGTGCCGTCCGGCAGACGCGCGAATACGGTCTGCGCGCCGCCCTGGGTGCCCAGCGCAGCGACCTCGTCGCGCTTATCGCCCGCCGCGTCGTCGGCCTCGTGCTTCTCGGTTCGTTGCTGGGTGGCGGCCTGGCGTTCACCTTGACACGCCTGCTGCAGGGTTTCCTCCACGGCATCGCCGCCTTCGATCTCGCCACGTATGGCGCCGTCGTCCTCGCCCTCAGTCTCGTGTCGCTCCTCGCCGCATGGCTCCCCGCCCGCCGCGCCGCCCAAGTTGACCCGATGATCGCCCTCCGCGCCGAATAATTCCCCACTCACGAACACGACCGGGTTGCTACGAACATCTCAACCCATGCTCTCCGACCTCCGCCTCGCCCTCCGCCTGCTCTTCAAATCGCCCGGCTTCACGCTGATCGCCGTCCTCACTCTGGGACTCGGCATCGGTGCGAACACCGCGATTTTTTCCTTCATCAACATCTTTTTCTTCAAGTCGCTCCCGTTCGAGCGGCCCGAGGAACTGGTCAGCGCCTATACGATCGACGAGCGCAACCCGGGGGTGCTGCCGATCTCCCCGCTGAATTTTGCCGATATCCGGGAGGGCAACCAAGTCTTCACCGGCATGGGCAGTTACGGTTTTGTGCCGGTGAGCATCATGATCGGCGCCGAGCCGTCTTCCCTCCAGGGGGAACTCGTCTCCGGCAATTACTTCGACCTGCTCGGGCTGAAACCGGCTTTGGGCCGCACCTTCCGCCCGGACGAATATCAGACCGATGGATCCGCTCCGGTCGCCGTCCTCAACCACAATTTTTGGACCACCCGGCTGAACGCCGACCCGGGCGTCATTGGCCGGACCTACCTCATCAACGGCCAGGGCTATATGGTGATTGGTGTCATGCCGGCCGGATTCCGCGGCCTCAACACCTTTAATAATCCTGCGTTTTGGGTGCCGAGCACGATGCATGACCAGATCTACACCGGCATTCTCCGCGGATTCTACAAGGAGCGTCGGGCCCTGATTTGGAATGTCTTCGCACGCCTCAAGCCGGGGGTCTCGCTCCCGTCGGCCGAGGCCAGCCTGAAGCCCATCGCCGAAAAACTCGCGAAAGACTACCCGGCCGCCAACACCGGCCGCTCCCTCCGGCTCATTCCACTGCCCGAGTCGATGATCGGCCCGAATTTCCGCGGCAACGTCGTGCAAGCCGGCGCCCTGCTCCTCTCTCTCTCCGGTCTCGTGCTGCTCATCGCCTGCGCCAACGTCGCCAACCTGCTCCTGGCGCGCGCGACCGCGCGCCAGCGCGAAGTCGCCGTCCGTCTCGCCGTTGGCGCCAGCCGCCACCGGCTCATCCGTCAGTTCGTCACCGAAAGCATGCTGCTCTCCCTGCTCGGCGGCCTGGCCGGCATCGCGATCGCCATCTGGACTCAGAACGTTTTGTGGTCTCTCCGCCCGCCGTTCCTGCCGGACGGGATCACCGTCTCCCTCGACGCGCGCGTGCTCGGTTTCGGGCTGATCATGTCCCTCGTCACCGGCCTGCTGTTCGGCCTCGCCCCGGCTTGGATTACCACCAAACCCGAGCTGACCACCATGCTCAAGGAAGAGAGCAAGGGTTCCTCGGCAACCCCCTTGTGGAGTTTCCGCAATTTTCTCGTCGCCGGCCAGATCGCCCTCTCCGTCATCGCTCTGGTCATCGCCGGCTTGTTCATCCGCAGCCTGCGTCACGCCCAGCAGGTCAATCCGGGTTGGAACACGCACAACGTCGCCCTCCTGGGCGTCAACCTCGCCGCCCAAGGCTACGACAGCGTCCGCGCGCTGGCCTACTATCAGCGGGCCGCCGAGCTCCTGCGCTCCACGCCGGGCGTGACCGACGCCACGGTCGCCACCACCGTGCTGCTCAACGGCGGGGGCGCGCTGCGGACCATCCGCCCGCAGGGCGCCGACGACAAGCTCCGCACCACCGGTCAGCTCATGGGCTACAGCCATCTGGCGCCGGGCTATTTCAAGACCATGGGCATCCCCTTTATCTCCGGTCGCGACTTTAGCGCCGACGACGATGAGCGCCACCCGGTCGTCGTGATCATCAACGAGCATCTCGCCAAACTGGTGTGGCCGGGTGAGAACCCGCTCGGCAAGACGGTGAAAGTCTTCGGCTCCGAGAACCTCGTCGAGGTGGTCGGTGTCGTGCGGGACGTCACCTTTGACACCATCGGGGAGGACCCCAAGCCCTACATCTTTTTCTCCCTAGCCCAGGAAGCCAGCCGCGGCAGCGGCGCCGCCACGCTCCACGTCCGCACGCAGACGGATGCCGCCGCCCTCACCCCGCTGCTGCGCAAGCAACTCCAGTCCCTAGATCCGGCGCTGCCCTTGGTGAACGTCACCACCATCGAGGAGAACATTTCCCAGGGCCTCTGGGCCCCCCGCACCGGGGCGACCCTGCTCGGCGCGTTCGGCCTGCTCGCCGTGCTGCTCGCCTCGCTCGGCGTCTACGGCGTCATGTCCTACACCGTCAACCGCCGCGCGCGCGAGATCGGCATCCGCATGGCAATCGGCGCCCAAGGCGGCGACGTGCTGCGTCTCATCCTCGGTCGCGGCCTGATCATCTCCGTCGCCGGATTGGTTTTCGGTCTCGGCGCGGCGTTCCTCGTCGCCCGCTATTTCCAGAATTTTCTCATCGGCGTCGACGCGGGCGACCCGCTCACCTACGCCATCATTGCCGCCCTCCTCGCCGGCGTCGCCCTGCTCGCCTGCTACCTCCCCGCCCGTCGCGCCACCAAGGTCGACCCGCTGATAGCGCTGCGCTCCGAGTGAATCTTTCTCTTTCCTCTTTATCTTAATCTTTCTCTCTGCCCCACCCGCACTTCACCTCTCCCATGCACCTGACGAAAGAGAATGATAAAGAGTAAGAGAACGATTACACCACCCCCCACTCTCACTTTCCCTCTCACTTCTTCCTCCCCATGTTCTCCACTGCCCGCTTCGCGCTTCGCTCCCTGCTCAGATCTCCCGGGTTCACCTTCGTCGCCGTCCTCATGCTCGCCCTTGGCGTCGGCGCCAGCACGGCGTGCTTTTCGTTTCTCAACGCGCTGTTCCTCCGGCCACCCCCCTTTGAGCGGACAAGCGAACTCGTCTCCGTGCATTCCATCGAGGAGCGGACGCCCGATTATTTGATGCGACTGTCATTTCCGAATTTCACCGACTATCGCGCCAACCGGACCGCTTTCACCGACCTCGCGCTCCATATGTTCCTCGGGGTCCAGTTCAAGGAGGGCGAGAAAGGGGCCAACCTCTTCGGACAATTGGTTTCAGGCAGTTTCTTTGACCTGCTCGGGGTGAAAACCATCCTCGGCCGGCCGCTCAACGGCGCCGATGATCACGAAGGGGCGCCCCCGGTCGTGGTCGTGAGCCACGCTTTTTGGCAGGGCCGGCTCGGCGCCAGACCCGACGTGCTCGGCACCACACTTCTCTTCAACAATGCGCCGTTTACCGTGGTGGGGGTCGCGCCGGTCGGGTTTCGCGGCGTCAACGTGATCGATGAGCCGGAGTTTTGGGTTCCCACTTCGGCGTATCGCGCCATCATCACCGGTCAGGGCCGGGATTTTTTCCTGAGCCGGCGGTCCGTGACGGTGTCGGTCATCGGTCGGCTGAAGCCGGGATTCTCGCTCGAACAGGCGGCGGCGGCGCTGAAGCCCGTGAGCGAAAAGCTGGCCGCCGACTATCCCGCGGACAACGCCGGCCGGTCGCTCCGCCTCGTGCCAATCGAGCAGGCGATGATCGACCCCAACCGTCGCGCCGATCTGCTCCGCGCCGGCAACCTCCTCATCGCCCTTTCCGGACTCATCCTCCTGATCGCGTGCGCCAACCTCTCAAACCTGCTCCTCGCGCGCGCGGGTGCGCGCCAGCACGAGATCGCGCTCCGCATCGCGCTCGGCGCGGACCGCGTCCAGGTCGTTGGGCAATTACTGCGTGAAAACTTCCTGCTGGCCGCGCTTGGCGGCGGCGGCGGCGTGTTGCTCGCTTTCTGGCTGCGCGACCTGCTCTGGGCGCTGCGCCCGCCGGGCTATCCCGACAGTTTCGTCGTGCCCATCGATGGCGGCGTGCTCGCCTTCGCCCTGCTCGCCACGCTCGTGACGGGTTTCCTTTTCGGCGTCGTGCCGGCGCTTACGGCTGCGCGGGTGGATCTCGTTTCCGTGATCAAGCGCGGCTCCTCCGGCGGCAGCGGCCTGCCGTTGCTCTCTTTCCGTCACCTTCTCGTCGCCGCCCAGGTCGCGCTCTCGGTGGTCGCGCTCGTGGTTGCGGGCTTGTTTGTGCGTAGCCTGAACCAGACCAACTCCGTCACCCTCGGTTGGAACAGTCGCAACCTCGCGCTGCTCTCCGCCGGCCTCGCCGGCCAGGGCTACGATCAGACGCGCGGGCTCGATTACTACCAACGCGCGGTCACTCGCTTGAGATCGGTCCCCGGCGTGCTCGACGTTTCCATCTCAAGCCGGCCGTTTCTCACCGGTGTGAACCCGCAGCGCACGATCAAACCGCAAGGCGAGGACGAGGCGCTGCGCACGCGCGGCCAGTTTATGACCTACGCCAGCGTGCAGCCGGACTTCCTGCGCTTCATGGGCGTGGAGCTTGTCGCGGGCCGGAATTTTTCTGCCGACGACAATCCCACCCACCCGCAGGTCGTCATCATCAGCGAATCTCTCGCCCGCCTGGCCTGGCCTGGCCAGAATCCGATTGGCCAGACGATCAAGGTCTATGGCGAGGAGAAGCCGCTGCAGGTGGTCGGCGTCACGCGCAATATTCGCGACGCCGAGCTGCGCGCTACTCCGGCGCCGTTCGTGTTCTTCCCGATGGCGCAGGCCTTCACCCCTTCAAATGTCTTTCACGTCCGCACCGCCGGCGACCCGTCCGATTTGCTGCCGACGCTGCGCAAGGAGCTGCAAGCGCTCGATCCCGCGGTGAACCTTTTCACCATCGACTACCGCGACGTCATCCGCAACGCGATGTGGGGCCCGCGCACCGGCGCGACATTGATGTCGGTCTTCGGTGGGATCGCGCTCCTGCTCGCCTCGCTGGGCATCTACGCCGTCATGTCGCATGCCGTCGTCCAGCGGACCCGCGAGATCGGCATCCGCCTCGCGATCGGCGCGCAGCATCACACCGTCGTGGGGCTCGTGCTGAAGCGCGGGATCCTCGTCGCCGGTGCCGGCCTGCTTGCGGGCCTCGGCGTGTCGTTGGCACTCACGCGCTACATCCAGAGTTTTCTCTTCGAAGTGAGTCCGACCGATCCGATCGCGTTCGCCGCCGTCGCCGCGGTGCTCGGGGCCGTGGCGCTCCTCGCCTGCTGGCTCCCGGCCCGCCGCGCGACGCGTGTCGATCCCATGATAGCACTGCGTTCCGAATAATTTCCCACCCACCCACATCCATGAAAAATCTACGCGTCGCCTTGCGTTCGCTTGTGAAATCCCCGGGATTTACGCTCGTCGCCGCCCTCACCTTTGCCCTCGGCATCGGCGCCAATGTCACCATCTACAGCTTTGTCTCGCAACTGTTGCTGCGGCCGCTGCCCTTCCCCGAAGCGGAAAGCCTGGTCGCAGTCTGGGGCCGGGTTTCCAACGGGGCCAAGGAGGCGGTGTCGCTCCCGGACTTCCTCGACTGGCAGAAGCAAAGCACGGTTTTCACCGGCATAAGCGCAGGCTTCCGCCGCGCGATGGCGCTAACAGGCAAGGACGAGCCCGTGCGACTCCTGGCGGGCCGTGTGTCCCCGGGATATGCGGATGTGCTCGGCGTGGCGCCGTTGACCGGGCGCTGGTTCAATGCAGATGAGGACAAGCCCGGCGGCAGCCGGGTTGTGGTGTTGAGCGAGGCGCTCTGGCAGACCCGCTTTTATCGACAGCCCGACATACTCGGGAAATCTCTCACTCTCGATGGCCAGCCCTGCACCGTCATCGGTGTCATGCCGCGACATTTCCAAGTCGCGGCCAAGTGCGATATCTGGGTGCCATTGGCGCTGGATCCCGCGAAATCCCACCGCCGATCAGACTTTCTCTACGTCGTGGCTCGCTTGCAACCTGGAACCACCATGGCCCGGGCGCAGGCCGAGATGGACACGATAACCGGACGCCTCACCAAGGAATATCCCGACACCAACACGGGCTACGGCACTCAGCTCATCCCGTTGCAGACCGACCTCGTCGGCTCCGTGCGCATGCCGCTCCTTGTCCTTTGGGGTGCGGTGGGACTCGTCTTGCTCATCGCCTGCGCCAACATCTCCAATCTGCTCATTGCCCGCTCCTGTGCTCGTGCACGGGATTACTCCATCCGCCTCGCGCTGGGAGCATCCCGCGGCAGCTTGCTGCGCGATCAATTGCGCGAATGCTGGCTGCTAGGCGCGCTAGGCGGCGGGCTCGGGTTGCTCGGTGCAGGCTTGGCTGTGGCGAGGTTGAACTCGGTGCTGCCTCTCGACGCGCTTGTCACGCAGCCTGTCACGCTGGACCTATCCACTTTTGCCTTCGCCATCGGGCTGGCTTTCGGCGCGAGCACCCTCGCGGGTCTCGCCCCCGCTTGGCTCACCTCCCGGTTGAACCTGCATGACAGCCTGAAATCCGCGGGCCATGGCGCCACGGCCGGTGGCCACAGACAACGCCTTCGCGCCATTCTCGTTGTCGCCGAACTCGGACTCGCCGTCGCTCTATTGGTCGGCGCGGGACTGATGCTGCGAAGTTTCAACAAGCTTCTGCACGAAGATCCCGGCTACAACCCGCACGGGATCCTCACGGCTACGGTCTCACTGCCCGCCACGGCCTACCCAAAACCCGCTGATCAGGCCGCTTTCCAGAAGCGTGTCCTTGAGCGTTTGGCGGCTCTGCCGAGTGTGGGCAGCGTCGCCCTCACCAATGTCCCCTATCTCGGCGGAGGCAACTACCTCAGTATTGTCATCCAAGGCCGATCGCCGCTCCCCCCGGGCCAGGGCATCGACGCCATGTTCTATACCGTCAGCCCCGAATTCCACCGCACGCTGGGCATCAGACTCAAGCAGGGCCGGTTTTTCACTGCGCAGGATCATGAAAAGGCGCCGCATGTCATGGTGGTCAACGAGACCTTCGTGCGTCGCTACTTCCCTCACGAAAATCCCGTCGGTGCCCGGATCAACTTTCTCGATGACAACAATCCCGACTGGTATGAGATCATCGGAGTGGTGAACGACGTGAAACAGGAGGACCTCACCCAGCCGAGTTACCCCGAGGCCAACATCTGCTCGCTTCAAAACCCCATCTCGCGCTTGAACTTCATCCTGCGCACCGAGGGCAACCCCGCCGCACTGGCCAGTCCACTGCGCGCCGCCCTGCGGGAACTCGACCCCGGCCTGCCCCCCTATAATGTGCTGACCGCCGAGGAGCGCCTGCACGAGAATCTGGGCCGGACCCGCGTTGTCACTGGATTGCTGGCGCTGTTCGCCACGGTGGCCGTGACACTTTCGGCCCTCGGTGTTTATGGCGTCATCGCCTTCCTTGTCGCGCAGCGACAACGCGAACTCGGGATCCGTCTCGCACTGGGTGCCGCGCCGGCACGCTTGGTCGCCCTGGTCATGCGCGAAGGCATTACGCTCGTCGCATTGGGCACTGCCGCCGGTCTTGGACTGGCCGCTGCTCTGACCGGACTGCTTCGCAGCCAGCTCTATGCCCTGAGTCCTTTCGATCCCTACACTTTTGCCACCGTCCCGCTGGTGCTTGGCCTGACGGCGCTCTTGGCCTGTGCCGTTCCCGCCCGCCGCGCCGCCCAAGTTGACCCCATGGTTGCGCTGCGCGCCGAGTGATTCTTTACCCCCTCCGACTCAGACTTCATCTCCCCGCGCTCAACTCTTCCTCCCATGAAAAACCTCATGAACCGCCGCCTGTTCCTGCTCTCCTCGGCTTCGCTGGCCGCCGCCGCCCCCATGAGCGCGTTGATCTCCGCCTTGTTCAACCAGCAGGCTGAGTCGTCTGCGCCCGCCACCATCCCGCCACCAGCCAAGAAGCCGCCCCAAAAGCCTCCCGCATTGCCGGCTGACAAGGTGCAGGCCACCGTCGGTCAGGCCCACCGCAGTCTAGAAAACGTGATGAAGCTCGTCGAGGAGACGCCTCTGCTGGCCAACGCCTGCTGGGACTGGGGCGGGGGTGACTTTGAAACCCCGCTGCAGGCCGCCGCCCACACCGGCGGTCATGCCATCGCGGAATACCTCCTCAGCAAGGGCGCCCGTCTCGATATCTACGCCGCCGCCATGCTTGGGCATCTCGGCTTCGTGCAAGCCACTCTCGCGCACTATCCCAAGGCCCACGAAATCCCCGGCCCGCACGGCTTCACCCTGCTGCATTGTGCGCAAAAGGGCGGCGAAAGGGGCAAGCCCGTCTACGACTGGCTGATCGCGCAGGGCGTGCCTGACGTCACGTTCCGCCCGCTACCGTTCATCTGGCCCGCCGGCACCGGCCCCGGCACCTGATGAAACACTTGCTCCTGTTTCTGTTGTTGGTCCCTGCGCTCGCCGCGCAAGCGGCCGAGACCGCCGCGGCCCGGGTCGAGCGCTTCCTCACCGCGATGGGCGGAAGCGACGCGTGGGCGCAGGTGCAGTTTGTTCACGTGGAAGCGGTGCATGACGACATCGCCATCGCCGAGCCTTTCACCAATAAAATCTGGAACGATTTCACGACGCCCCGCGTGCGTTTCGAGGCGAAGAACGCCAGCCTCGACCGCCGCCGGGCGATCAACGGGGACAAAGGCTGGCGCTGGCGTGAGGGCCAGGTCACAGCCCTGACTCTCGAGCAATACGAGGACGATCGTCGTTGGTGGGAGGCCAACATCTACCGCACGTTGCACCGGCTTGCCGTCAACGACCCCGACCTCACCGCCCGCGCGGTTGGCGAGCATCGCCTGGAAATCTTCCGCGCCGACGGCAGGCGGTTGAATTGGTTTGTGCTCAATCCGCGCGGCGAACCCATGATCTTCGGCACCTGGGACAGCGAAAACGGCACGTCCTTCGGTCAGCTCGCGAGCAACGGCCCCGTCATGTATCCCAAATGGGGCGCGATGCCCGGTGGCCTGTGGCGTTACGAGATCGTCCGTCTCGTTACCACTGCCAGTGTCCCTGCCGATGTCAATTTCACCTCACCATGATCCATGAAAATCCTCCTCCAGATACTCATGGCAGCGCTCATTACTGCCACTTCGATTGCCGCTGAAACGCCGGCCTCACTGGCGCCAAAGCACTTCCTCATCGTGCTCCGGCCCGTGCCCCGCCTCCACGAACAGAAAGCCTGGACGAAAGAGGACAACGCCGCCGTCGGCGCGCATTTCAACCGGCTCAAAGCCGCCGTCACCGCCGGCCAGGTGCTGCTCGCTGGCCGCACCGAGGAGCCGCTCGACCAGACCATCGGCCTCGTGATTTTCCGCGCACCCGACGAGGCCGCCGCCCGCGAATTCATGAATACTGATCCTTGTGTCACCGCCGGCGTGATGACCGCGACCCTGCATCCGTATGGTCTCGCGCTCCTGGCGGGTGCCGTAAAGTGAATAAATCTGTCTCGTTCTCTTAATCTTTCTCGTTCTCGACTTCATGGATCCCATCAAAAAGGCGGAGTAAGATTACGATTAGGAGTGCGAGAAATATTCCGCACCTCACCAGCACCTTCACTTCCACCCCATGCCCACCCTCCGCTCGCTCGCCAAGTCCCCGGGCTTCACCGCCGCCGCCGTGCTCGTGCTCGCGCTCGGCATCGGTGTGAACACCGCCATCTTTTCCGTCGTCGAGGCCGCCCTGCTCCGCCCACTGCCGTTCCCCGAGCCCGACCGGCTCGTCCGGCTCCATGAGGCCTTTGACGAACCCGACAGCCGCGCCAACACCCTCAACCTCTCCGAGATCACCGTCCAGCAGTGGCGCGAGCACGGCGGCAACATCTTCACCGGCCTCGGCGCCGCCACCGGCGCCAGTGTCACCCTGGGCAACAACACCGGCGAGGCCCCACGCTACCTGCCCGCGGCGCGTGTCACCCATGATTTCTTCACCGTGCTGGGCCTGTCTCCGGTGCTCGGCCGCAACTTCACGGCAGACGAGGACAAACCAAACGTGCCCCGCACCGTCCTCATCAGCCACGATCTCTGGCAACGGCAGTTCGGTGCCCGGCCCGGGATCCTCGGCGAGGTTGTTCTGCTCGACGGCACGCCGCACACCATCATCGGCGTGATGCCGGCGAAATTCCGCCATCCCTACCGGGCCGAGGTCTGGGTGCCGCTCGCCGCGGCCTTCGACCCGCGGGCCGGACGAGGCCACTACCTCTACGGCGTCGCGCGCCTGAAACCGGGCGTGACCATTACTAACGCCGACGCCGCCATGCGGCGTCTGTGCGCCAACCTCACCGCCGGCGCGACCAACACTGGCAACCCCGTGCGCGCTTACATCCGCACCCTGCGCACGGGTTTCGTCGCCGACATCCAGCCCAAGCTGCTCGCCATCTACGGTGCGGCGCTCTGCGCGTTGCTGGTCGCCGCCGCCAACTTCGCCGGTCTCCTCCTCAGCCGCGCCGTCGAGCGCGAGAGCGAGACCGCCATCCGCGCCGCGCTGGGCGCTTCGCACCGCCGCCTTTTGCGTGAATCGCTCGAACAGTCGCTGGTGCTCGCCGCCCTCGGCACCGCCGCGGGCCTGCTGCTGGCCACGTGGATCACCCCGGCGCTCGTGGCCCTCAGTCCCGAGGGCTCCGACGCCACAGGCAGTGCGATGCGCGAGTTCGACCACGCCGTGCGGCTCAACCTCCCGGTCTTCGCCTTCGCCACCGGCGCCCTCCTGCTGGCGGGTTTCGGCTTCGGCCTGCTGCCGGCGTGGCGCGCGAGCCGGGCCGACCTGCGCTCCGCCATGGGCAGCGGCTCGCGCAGCGCCACCCTCGACCGCGGCACGCGCCGCCTGCTCGGCGCCCTCGTGGTCAGCGAGATCGCCATCGCGCTCGTGCTTCTCGTTGGCGCCGGCCTGCTCACCCAACACTTCCGCCGGCTCGTCGAGGAACCTTGGGGCTTTGCCACGGAAAACCGTCTGACCTTCAACGTCAGCCTTGATCGGCTGTATCCGGACCCGACCGCGCGCACCCAGGCTCTGGAAAATATCCAGACGGAACTGCGCACCCTGCCGGGCGTCCGCTCAGCCACCGTCACGCTGCCCCATCCGCTGAACGCCGCGCGCCAGCTCATCAGCAACAACCCCGAGGGCATCACCCCGCCCGAGACGCGCGGCTTTCACCTTGCCTACTTGCGCGCCACCCTGCCGGGTTACTTTGCGACCATCGGGCAGACACTGGTGCGCGGCCGTGATTTCACCGTCGGCGACAATGCCACCGGCCCGAACGTTTGCATCATCAATGAATCCTTCGCCCAGCGCTACTGGCCGGGTGCAGATCCTATCGGCAAGCGTGTCAAGTGGGGCCGGCTCGACAGCCCGCGCCCTTGGTCCACCGTCGTCGGGGTCGTCGCCGACATCAAGGCCGTGGTCGATCCCAATGACGGCGAGATCAACGGCACCCTGCACCTGCCCCTGCCGCAGGTGCTGGCCGCTTCCGCCTCCTTCAACGAGTTCATCTTCGTCCTTGAGACGGCCGTCGCCCCGCTCTCGCTGGAAAACGCCGCCCGCGCCGCACTGGCCCGCGTCGACCCGCGGCTGGCCGCCTACGAGATGACGGATATCGCCGCCGCCGCTGCGGAAACCCGCACGACGGAACGCTTCGCCCTGACCCTGGTCGGTCTGTTCGGCGTGCTCGGTCTCGTGCTCGCCGCGATCGGGCTCTACGGCCTCCTGGCCCTGCAGGTGACGCGCCGCACGCGCGAGTTTGGTGTCCGCTTTGCGCTCGGCGCGACCGCCGCAGGCATCGTCCGGCTGGTCGCCGCCCAAGGCCTGCGCCTGCTGGTGGGCGGCATTGTGCTCGGCGGCCTCGGCTCCTGGGCCGCCCTCCGCGTGGCCCGAAGCCAATGGCCCGAGCTGCCCGTCGCCAACCCGCTCGTCTTCGCCGCCGCCGCCTTCGTGCTTAGCCTCGCCGTCAGCCTCGCCTGCTGGCTCCCCGCCCGCCGCGCCGCGCGCGTCGACCCGATGATCGCTTTGCGTGCGGAATAACCTCAACCCTTGACCACTCCCATGCAAGACCTCCGCTATGCCGTCCGCTCCCTCGCCAGGTCGCCGGGCTTCGCGTGTGTCACGATTCTCACGGTCGCCCTCGGGCTCGCTTCCACGACGGCCATTTATTCGGTTGCCAACGCAGTCCTCTTCCGCCCGCTGCCGTTCAAGGACGATGCCTCGCTGGCGTGGATCTGGTCCACGCGGCCCGACCGCGACCGCGCGTTTTTTTCCATCCCTGATTTTCTCGACCTGAAACGGGACAGCAAAACCGTCACCGACCTCGCCGCCATCACGCCGCTCGGCGTCACCCTCACCGGCCTCGGTGAGCCCGAACGCGTGTCCGGCTGGGGCGTGGGGGCCAATTTGTTCTCGCTGCTCGGGGCGACGCCGCACCTCGGTCGCCTGCCGCAGGCGGCGGACGACATCCCCGGCGCCGCGCCCGTGGCCGTCTTCGGCTACGGCTACTGGCAGCGTCGATTCGGCGGGGATGCCAGCATCGTCGGCCGGGTCGTCACGCTCAACGGCAGCGCGCACACCATTGTCGGAATCCTGCCGCCGGGGTTTGCGATTCCAAACGGGGATACCGACATCGTCCTCGCCCAGCCGTTCGAGACCGACCCGCGCCGCGCCGACCGCAGCCTCCAGTTTCTCCGCGCCATCGCGCGGCTGAAACCCACCGCGACGATGGCGCAGGCCCAGGCGGAATTCACCGCGCTCAACGCCCGGCTGGTCCGGCAATTCCCGGAAACCAATGCCACCATCACCGCACCACGCTTTGTGCCGCTGCGCGACGAGACCATCGGCAGCTATCGTGCGTCACTCCTTCTCCTCCTCGGCGCGGCCGGCGCGCTGCTCCTCATCATGGGCGCCAACCTCGCCGGCCTGCTCGCGGCCCGTGCGCTCACGCGCCGGCGCGACGCCGCCCTCTGCGCCGCGCTCGGCGCCAGCCCCGCGCGTCTGCTGCGCACCCACCTCGCGGAGGGATTCGTGCTCGCGGCCGCCGGCGGCGTGCTGGGCGTGATCGTCTGCGCGTGGGGTCTCGACTTCTTGCTCGCGCTCGCCCCCGCCGACTTGCCGCGCGCGCCAGAGGTGGCAATCGATCTTGGCGTCCTCGCGGTCGCGCTGGGGTGCACGTTGCTGACCGGACTCGGTGTCGGGCTCGCGCCCGCCTTGCGGCTGGCGCGCGTGGCCCCGCAGGACGTGCTGAAAAGCAGTTCCACCGCGGCCACGTCGCGCTCGTTCGCCCGCAGCCTGCTGGTTGCCGCCCAGCTTGCCCTCTGCACCGCCCTGCTCATCGGCACCGGCCTGCTCGGGCGCAGCCTGCGCCAGCTCCTCGCCACGCGCCCGGGCTTCGAGAGCGCAAAAGTGCTCACGGCCCAAGTGGCGCTCGCCGGCGCGAATTACCGCGGCAACGCGCCCGCCGTCGTCACTTTCGCCGAGGATTTCGCACGACGGCTCGCCGCCCTGCCCGGCGTGAAGTCCGCGAGTCTCACGCACGTCCTCCCGCTCAGCGGCATCAACACGCGCTCTGAATACACGCGCGGCGATCTCGCCGCCGCGAACCCCTCCGACACGCGCAGCGCCGCGAACCGCTTTGTGCTCGAGAACTTTTTCGCGACCGCCGGCATCCCACTCCTCGCCGGCCGCGACTTTCGCGCCAGCGACAACTTCGCCGGTCGCGCCGTCGTCATCATCGACCAGACGCTTGCGCACCGCGACTGGCCGGGCCTGGACCCGGTCGGGCGGACGATCCGCATCCGTGACGGTGTGAGCCCCGAGCCGCGCGAACTCGAAATCGTCGGCATCGTCGGGCCGACGAAGCACTTTTCCCTCGAGGAAACCGGCACGCCCACGCTTTACCTGCCGTTCCGGCAGGTGCAGCGCGCCAGCCTGCCATTCGTCGCCGGCCGTCTTGTGTTTGTCGCGAAAACCGAAAGCGACCCGCTCGCGCTGAAGGAATCCGCTCGCCGCGAGCTCCGGGCGCTCGATGCCAGCGCCGCCGTGTCGCTCCGCTCGTTCGACGAGGCAATCGCCTGGGCGCGGGCGCCGCGGATCTTCAATCTCTATCTCCTCGGCTTTTTCTCCGCGACCGCCGTGTTGCTCGCGGTGCTCGGGCTCTACGCGGTCACCGCGCAGGCGGTCACGGCGCGCACGCGCGAGCTCGGCATCCGCCTCGCGCTCGGCGCGGACCGCGCGCGCATCGCCCGCCTCGTGCTCGGCGGCACCGCCCGGCTCACCCTTGCGGGCATCTCGGTTGGGCTCGCCCTCGCCGCCCTGTTCGCTCCCCTGCTGGCGCGGATGCTCTACGGCGTGGGGGCGTTCGACCTGCTCACCTACGGCGCCGTTGCCGTCGGACTCACGATCATCACTTTTCTTGCCTCCTGGCTCCCCGCCCGCCGCGCCACCAAGGTCGATCCGATGGTCGCGCTCCGCAGCGAATAACCTCCGCCCGCTGCAAATTCACCCCCGCTTCCTATGCCCGGTCTGCCCGCCCCCCTCCGCCCGCTGGTCAAATCCCCGCGCTTCACGCTGCTCGCCGTCGCCATCATCGGGCTCGGCACCGGCGCGTGCTCCGCCGTGTTCAGCCTCTTTGATTCGCTCCTGCTGGCCGGCCGCCCGGGCGTGGTCGATGAAGCGCGCCTGGTCGACATCGGACGCACCGATGCGGGCGCGGGCTTCGACAACTTTTCCTGGCCCGACTACCTTGATTACCGCACCCAAAGCTCTTCGTTTGCCGACGTGGCCGCGGTCGACTTCTCGCCCAACCCGGCGGGTCTCACGGTGGCGGGCGACGCCCAATTGGCCAACCTCCAATGGGTCTCGTCCAATTTTTTTCCCGTGCTCGGCACGAAGTTCGCCGCCGGCCGCGGATTCACCGACGACGGCAAACCTCATGGCGAGATCGTCATCAGCCACCGCTACTGGCAGCGCCGTTTCCACTCGGATCCGGCCGCCCTCGGGCGTTCCGTGCAGGTGAACGGCGTGCCCACCACGATCGTCGGCGTCGCCGAACCGGGCTTCTCGGGCCCGACCATGCTCGGGGCGGATTTCTGGATCCCGCTCGCCGACATGGAAATTCTCCGCCCCGGCTCGCGGATGCTCGCCGGGCGGGGCCTGTCCTTCATCATCGCCCTCGGCCGGCTGAAGCCCGGGGTCACGGTGCAGCAGGCCCAGGCCGACCTCACCCTGATCGCCCGGCGCCTGGCGGTGGCCCACCCCGACACGCATCGCGAGCGCGGCGTGGCCGTGCTGCCTTCCTCCCGCCTGCCGGGAGAATTCGGCCAGGTCGCCTCCGCCTTTCTGGCCGTGCTCGGACTTCTCTCGCTGCTGGCCCTGCTGGTCGCCTGCGCCAATATCGCCAGCCTCATGCTCGCCCGCGGCGCGATCCGCCAGCGTGAGCTGGCGGTGCGCTCCGCCTTAGGCGCCGACCGTCGCCGTCTGCTCCGCGACCTGCTGCTGGAGCACCTCGCGCTCTATGCCTTGGGCGGCGCGGCCGGCGTGCTGTGCTGCCACTGGCTGGTTGACGCCTTCGCCGGTATCGTCCCCGCGCTCCCGGTGAACCTCGAGGTCGCGCTGCGCGTCAATCCGCTCGCCGTCGGCTTTACCCTGGCGCTTGCCTTGTTCGTCGGCCTGGTCTTCAGCCTCTGGCCGGCGCTCAGCGCCTCGCGTTTCGATCTGCTGGCCGTGCTCCGGCGCGGCGAGCAGCCCGCCGGCGGCGCGCGCCTCTTCAGCCCGCGCGGGCTCTTTCTGGTCATCCAGCTTACCCTCGCGCTCGCCCTCCTCGTCACCGCCGGCACGCTGGCCCGCTCCCTGGTCAACCTGACCGAGGTCAGCCCGGGCTTTGACCCGCGCCGCGTGGAATTTGTGCGATTCGACCTCAACAACGCCGGCTTCAACGCCCGCACCGCGCCGGTTCTCCTCGACCGCCTCCTGACGGAAGCGCGCCAGTTGCCGGGCGTCGAGCGTGCCGCCTTCAGCATCGCCGTGCCGCTGGAGGGTTCGGGTCATGGCTTTGGCGGTCTGACCAAGCCGGGGGCATCCGCTGCTGAGCCCGGTCCGCGTTTCGACTGGAACCTCGTCAGCCCCGGATACTTTGCGACCCTGTCCATCCCGCTGGTCGCCGGCCGCGACTTTGCCGAGGCCGACAAGGCCAACTCCCCGCTGGTCGGGATCGTCAACGAGACCCTGGCGCAGAAATTCTGGCCGGGCGAGAACGCACTCGGCAAAGTCCTCCTCAACGAGGACGGCAAGCCGGTCGAGATCGTCGGCGTCGCCCGCGACGCCAAATACCGCTCGGTCTCCGAGTCCCCGCGTGGATTCTTCTACGCGCCGCTCACCCAGATTTATTCCGAACGCGCGGCGCTGTTTGTCAAAACCGCGACCGACGCCAGCGTCATCCCGCAGCTGCGCGGGCTTTTCCGCCGCTTGGCACCGCCTCTGCCCCTCTATCAGGCCGACTCGCTCGTCGCCGCATCGGCCGTCGGTCTGATGCCTCAGCGCATCGCCGCCGCGGTCGCGCTCGCCGCCGGATTCCTCACGCTGGTGCTGGCCGCCACCGGCATCTACGGGGTCACGCTCTACTGGACGGCCACCCGCACCCGCGAGTTTGGCGTGCGGCTCGCCCTCGGTGCCACGCCCGACGCCCTGCTTCGGCTCGCGCTCGCCGGCTCGGTGCGTCTCGTCGCCGTGGCCGTGGTGCTGGGTCTGGGCGGCGCCTATGGCCTGACGCAGGTTGCCAGCTCCGTGCTGGGCCCCATCGGGGTCAGCCCCGCCATCTTTGCCGGCAGCGCCGGGCTCTTCGCCCTGCTGGTCATCCTGGCCTCCTGGCTGCCCGCCCGGCAGGCCGCGCGCGTCGATCCCCTCGTCGCCTTGCGCGCGGAATGACCAACACCCTCCGCCATGAACCACCTCCGTTCCGCTTTCCGCAATCTCCGCCACGCCCCGTTGTTAAGCGCCGTGATTGTGCTGTCGCTGGCGGTGGGCATCGGGGTGAACACCGTGGTCTCGAGCTGGCTCCGCCAGTCCGTCTTCGAACCGCTGCCCGGCGTCACCAACCCGGTCACTTTGCTGGAGGTCCGCGACGACGTCGGAAGCTACTCGGGCTCGAACTGGCTTGAGTATCACGACCTCCAGGCGATGGTCCCGGCCTTCTCCGAGATCGCCGCCCACCGGCCGCGTCCGCTGACCGTCGGGGACTCGGCACGCGACGTCCGCGTCTTCAGCGAATATGTCTCGGCCAACTATTTTTCCGTGCTGGGTGTGCGACCGGCCCTCGGCCGGTTCTTTCTGCCGGCAGAAGTTTCCCTCCCCGGCTCCGCCGCCGCCGTCGTTATCTCCCACCGCTTCTGGCAGACGCATTTCGGGGGAGCGGTGGACGTCATCGGCCGCCCGCTCAAGCTCAACAGCCGCACCTTGACGGTCATCGGCGTCGCCCCGCCCGATTTTCACGGGGCCTACAACAATCTCAGCTTTGAGCTGTGGGTCCCCTTGACCATGGCGGAGGAATTGCAGCCCGCCACCCTCGAATTGCGGAGCCGCCTGCCCCGGCCTTACCAGCTGCTCGCCCTGCTTCGACCCGGCGTCACCGCGGCGGAGCTACGGACCCAGCTCGATGCCGCCGCCCGCAAGCTCGCCGTGGACGACCCGGCGACGAACCGGCAGATCACCTTCGAGCATCTGCCGCTGTGGCGTTCCCCGCGGAGCGGCACGACCACCGTCGTTTCACTGGCCACGCTGCAGGTCTTCACCGTCTTGATCCTTGTCGTCGTCTGTGCCAACACCGCCAATCTCCTCCTCGCGCGCGCCAGCACGCGTCGCCGCGAGATCGGGGTGCGCCTCGCCATCGGGGCCGGCGCCCGCCACATCGTCTCCCTGCTCCTGGTCGAGAGCCTGCTGCTCGCTCTCCTCGGCGCGGGTGCAGGGGTGCTGCTCGCCCTCTGGGGCAACGACCTGCTCCGGCAGCTGCCGGTGCCCGCCGCGCTCCCCGTGCGGCTCGACCCGCACCTTGACTGGTTCAGTCTGCTTTTTGCCGCCGGCCTCGGCACCGGTTGCGGCCTGCTTTTCGGCCTGGCACCGGCCCTCCAGCTGGCCCGCGTCGACGTGCTCGACGCGCTCCGCGGCAGTCGCGGTTTGTCGGGCGGCCGGAGCCGCCTGCGCGATCTGCTTGTCGGCACCGAGGTCGCGGTCGCTCTCGTCGTCCTCGTGCTGGCGGGCCTTTTTCTCAGGAGCTTCACCCATGCCCGGAATTTCCGCACGGGCTATGACACCGATCGGGTCCTCCTCGCCAATCTGGACCTTGGGGGCCGCGGCTACACTCATCAAACCGGCATGGCCCTGCTCAGCAACCTCCTGCCCCGGCTCGCCGCCTTGCCCGGCATCACCGCCGCCTCCGCCGCCGGCGCCGTGCCGCTTGACCTGCGCGGCCTCCCGCGGGGCAACATCGAGGTCGAAGGGCGGGCCATCGACCCCGCGCACCGCGAACAGATTGTCTACTACAACATCACGCCGGGTTACGCCACCACTCTCGGCGTGCCGCTCCTGTCCGGGCACGATCTCGCCCCCCTCAGCCGCGCGGACCTGCCGCTGGACGCGCTCGTGAACGAGGAGATGGTCCGCCGCTGCTGGCCCGACGTCTCACCGCTTGGCCGGCGTTTCGAGGTCGGTGGCACCTTCTATGTCGTCGCCGGTGTCATGCGCACCACGAAATATGCCACCCTCAATGAGACCCCGCAGCCCGTCGCGTGGCTCACCCTGCGCGCCCAGTTCATCTTCAGCCCGACCCTCAGTGTGCGCGTGACCGCCGGTGATCCCGCCGCGCAACTGGCCGCCGTCCGGGCCACGGTGCGCAGCTTTGATGCCGACCTCGCGCTGACCGACACCCGCTCGTTCGCCCGGCACCTCGACAACAACCTCATTCTTCAACGGATGCCGGCGCTGATGCTTGCGGTGTTGGGACCGCTCGCCCTCGCCCTCGCCGCCATCGGCCTTTATGCGGTCATCGCCTATTCGCTGGCCCAGCGCGTGCAGGAAATCGGGGTGCGTCTTGCCCTCGGGGCCTCGCCCCGGAGCGTGGTGGACCTGATGATCTGGCAGGGCTTCCGCGTCGTCCTGACCGGCGCGTTCTGTGGACTCCTGCTATCCCTCCTCGCCGGCTATTTTCTTCAACCCGTGCTGGTCGGCGTCCCGCTGGGTGACCCGCTCATCTACGGCGGCGTGCCCGCGTTGCTGCTCGCCGTCGCCCTGCTCGCTCTCTGGCTGCCCGCCCGCCGTGCGGCCCGCGTCGACCCGATGGTCGCGCTGCGCGCCGAATAATCCTGAAACCTTTCCCCTCCACCCCGGTATCTACCACCACCATGCGCCAACTGCTCGCCCTCCTCTTCCTCTCAACCCTCGCGACCCAGGCGGCCACCCGGTCGGCTGATCAACAGGCCGCTGTCGATCTCTACAACCAGCGGAAAAACCCCGAGGCCAAGGCCGCCTTCGAGCAGCTGGCCGCCGCTGACGGAAAATATGCCGAGGCGTGGCACTTCCTTGGCCAGCTCGCCCTCCGCGCTGATGACCCCGAGGCCGCGGTGAAACACCACGAGAAGGCCGTCGCCCTCGATCCCGCCAGCAGCAACTACCAGTGGCGCCTCGGCGACGCCTACGGCCGCGCGGCGCAGAAGGCGGGAGTATTTTCCAAAATGGGCCTGGCGGGCAAGTGCCGCACCGCCTATGAGAAAGCCGTCGATCTTGATCCCAAGAACCTCGACGCGCGCAGCAGCCTGATGAGTTACTATCAGCAAGCCCCCGGGATTGCGGGCGGGGGCATGGACAAGGCCCTGCTCCAGGCCCAGGAGATAAAGAAACTGGACGCGGGCCGCGGCCGGTTTGCTTACGCCACGCTCTACCTGGCGGATAAAAAATACAACCAGGCCTTCGCCGAATTCGAGGAAGTCCTCAAGGCAAAGCCCGATGACTACGCCGCCCTCTTTCAAACCGGCCGCCTCGCCGCCATCTCGGGCGAACGGCTTGACCGTGGTCTGGACGTGTTGCGGCAATGCCTGGCCATGACCCCGCCCGAGGGCCAGCCGCCCCACGCCGCCGCGCACTGGCGGATCGGCGTCATCCTGGAGAAAAAGGGCGACAAGGCCGGCGCCCGGACCGCCTACGAAGCGTCCTTGAAGCTGGATCCGAAGTTTCCCCAGGCCATCGAGTCGCTCAAGAAACTTTGAGCTCCCTGGCGGCTTCGCGGCTCGCCATCGCCGCGTTTTCCTTATGCTGGTGCCGATGACTGACACCCCGCCCCGCGAGGATTTCCTGGCCCAGCTCGGCACCAGTGTGCGCGACGGCCGCTTCGTGAAACTCACCCTGGGCAAGCCACGCGGCGCCGACCCCACGCTCCGCAGCCTCCACGTGCGCCCGGTCACTTTGCGCGGCGCACCGCACCTTTCCTTTGTCTGGCGGCACGACCGGCAGGATATTACCAAGAACCACGCCCCGGAAGACGCCATTACCGAACTGGCGGCGCTCATCGGCGGGGATTTCTACAGCGCGCACCTCTTCACGACGGCGCGCTTGGCCCAGTTGGAATACAATAAGAAGGGGACGCCCCGCCTGTCCTACGGCCCGGCGGCAGAGGCACAGCCCGACAACGAGCACGACCGCGTGAAATCGCGACTCCTGCCTGACTCCAGCCAAGCCTGGCTTGAAAAACTCGGCGTCACCACCGCCACGGGCTCCGTGCGGGAAGGCCTGGCCGACAAGCACCGGCAAATCCACAAATTCGTCGAAATCCTCAGCCACCTCACGGCCGGTGCCGCCCTTCCCAAGGAGCGACCGCTTGAAATCGCCGACATGGGCTGTGGCAAAGGCTACCTGACCTTTGCCACCCACGATTACTTCAACCTCGTGGCCCAACGCCCCGCCCACATCCGAGGCATCGAGGCTCGCGAGGAACTGGTCACGTTATGCAATCGCGTGGCCCGCGCAACGGCTCGGGAGAATCTCAATTTCGTCCAAGGCACAATTGAGACTGCCAAACTGCCCGCACTCGACGTGCTGATCGCCCTGCACGCCTGTGATACCGCCACCGATGATGCCCTCTTCCAAGGGGTCCAGGCCGGAGCCGCCCTCATCCTGGTGGCCCCCTGCTGCCAGAAGGAGCTGCGGGCGCAACTGACCGCCGCGCCGGTGCTGGCCCCGGCCCTGCGGCACGGCATCTTCCAGGAACGGCACGCCGAGTTCGCCACCGATGCGCTGCGCGCCCTGTTGCTGGAGTGGGCCGGCTACGACACCAAGGTCTTCGAATTCATCTCCACCGGGCACACCGCGAAAAACCTCATGATCGCCGCCACCAGGCATCAGCGCCCCGCCCGCACCGAGGAGGCGGCGCGCCAGGTGCGCGAGCTGGCCGCGTTCTACGGCATCAAGTCGCAGGCCCTCGCCCGGCATTTCAATTTCCTCCTCGCTCCATGAACCCTTACCCCCGGATAATTTGTAATCTATTATATTACATATTTCGCGCGGCGGGTGGCACCCGCCCATGAACTGGGAATCGCTTGACTGGGCGGTGCTCGACCGGCTGCGGGAGAATTTCCTCTCGGGGGCCGCCGCGGACGGCCCCTACTGGCAAACGCCCGCCGACCTCGCCTGCTACGATTTCACCTTCGGGCAGCGCATCGGGTGGAAGTGGGACGCGGTGCTGCAAGAATTACAACGGCGCAACTGGACGCCGCCCGCCGGGGCCACGGCCAATGGCGGTGAGCCCGGTCGAACCATTCTCGACTGGGGCTGCGGCAGCGGGATCGCAGGTCGCCGCGTCGTGGATTTCTACGGCGCCGCGAACTGCGCTCGACTGCTGGTCCACGACCGCTCGGCTCTCGCGATGGACTTTGCCGAGCACCGCGGGCGAGCCACTTTCCCCTCATTATCCATTGAGCGCGCCAGCCAGCATTTTCTGCAAGGCGATGAGCCGCTCGATCTGCTGGTGGTTAGCCACGTGCTCAACGAGCTGCATGGTCCCGATCTGGCCGGACTGGTCGCGCTGATGGCCAGGGCCCAGGCAATATTGTGGGTCGAACCCGGCAACCATGAGGTCAGCCGGGTGCTGGGCAGCTGGCGGAAAAAACTGCTCCCCACGGGCCTGCAGGCGGTCGCCCCCTGCCCGCATCAGGCGGCCTGCGGAGTGCTCGCCGCCGGCAACGAGCAGCACTGGTGCCACTTCTTCGCTGCCCCGCCCACAAATCTTTTCACCGACTCAGGCTGGGTGAAGTTTGGCCAGCGGGCGGGCATCGACCTGCGTTCGTTGCCCTACTGCTTCCTCGCCCTGGACCGGCGCGCAATCGCCGTTACGGCCGGTAGCTCCTGCATCATCGGGGAGCCGCGCCACTACAAAGGCTACGCCAGGATCTTCAATTGCGACGCGAGCGGGGTCGCCGAACTGATGCTGCAGAAGCGTGACGCACCCGAGCTGTTCAAGGGGCTCAAACACCGCGCCGGCCCGGACCTGCACCACTGGACCCATAGCAAGGGGCGGATCACCAAGATTTCAGCCAAAAACGAATGAGTCCCCCCCTCTGCCTCCTTTCCCGCAACTCCCGGCCAATGATTTGTGTTCAGTATTGCCCAGCCATCGCCCACAGTGCCGCCAGCTACCCTCCCTATGATCACGCTCCATAACGTCGAAAAAGTCTACCCGCTCAAAGGCGGGCCCTTCTATGCCCTGCGCAACATCAGCCTCACGATCAAGGAGGGTGAATTTGTCTCCATCATGGGGAATTCGGGCTCCGGCAAATCCACCTTGCTCCATATCCTCGGCCTGCACGACAGCGCCTGGGGCGGCGAATATACGCTGCGGGGAGAGGCCGTCCACAAGCTCGACAAAAAAAAGCGCTTTGAGCTGCAGAAAAAACACATCGGCTTTGTTTTCCAAAGCTATCATCTGCTCGACGATCTCACCGTCTATGAAAATCTGGAGATCCCCCTGTCCTATCGCGACGTCGCCAAGAAAGAGCGCGAGTCCGTGGTGTGTGACGTCCTCGACAAGTTTGGTATTGTCGCGAAAAAGGATCTCTACCCCAGCCAGTTGTCCGGCGGCCAGCAACAGCTGGTCGGCGTGGCCCGCGCCCTCATCGCCAAGCCTTCGCTCATTCTGGCCGACGAACCCACCGGCAACCTCCATTCCGACCAGGGCCGGGAAATCATGGCGCTGTTCAAGCAGCTCAACAGCGAAGGCACGACCATCATCCAGGTCACGCACTCCGCCGAAAACGCCACCTACGGGACCCGGATTGTCCGGCTTGCCGATGGCGTGATGGTGAATTGAGAAAGATGAGCACTCGCTTGCTGCTGCTTTCCCGGTGGGAGCGAGCTTGCTCGCTATGGTCGTCCGGTGTCGCGAGCAAGCTCGCCCCCACCAAAGCAACGCCTGTTTTTTCGCTGGTCGCCATTTTGCTTGTCGCCGCCCCCTTCGTCCACGCGCAACCCGCTCCGGCCCCGAAACTCTTTGCCGTCCGCTTCACCACCGGCCCGGCCTGGGATGCCACCAAAGCGCCCAAAGATCAGGCCGGCCTAAGTGAGCACAACGCCAACATCGGCCGCATGCGGCGCGAGGGCATCCTCGTGCTCGGCGCACGCTTCGGCGAAATGGGACTCATGGTTCTCCGGGTGCCGGATGAACCGGCCGCTCGCGCCCAGTTCGCGGCCGATCCCACGATCGCCGGTGGTGTCTTCAAAGCCCAGTTCGACGTCTACGCCCCTTTCGCCCACGGCACCACGGCTTGGCTCACCACGCCCGAAGCCATGGTGCTCCGAGCCTACCTTGACGCCTACAATCGCCATGAGCCCGAGGCCGTCGCCGCGCTCCTCGCTCCCGATATTAAGTGGCTCTCACTCAACGCCGAGAAACTTTCCGTCGATGGCGATGGGCGCGAGGCGCTCCGCACGTGGCTCGCGGGGTATTTCAAATCACTGCCCGACGTTCACTCCGATTTCCTCGCGATCGAGCAGACCGGCGCCCTCCTCTCCGTGCGCGAACGAGCCTCTTGGACCGCGAAAGACGGCACCCGTCGCAGCCAGCAAGCCCACGGCGTCTACGAAATCCGCGACGGCCTCATCGCCCGGGTCTGGTATTTCCCTTCCGTGCGCGACCCCGCACCCGCTGCCAAGTAAGCACGACGCTTGCACGAGGAGGCGGGGGGCCTTAGGGCTTGGTGATGAACCCCACCCTCGGCTACGCTCTACTCGGACTCTTGGCCGGCTTTGCCAGCGGCTGTTTTGGCATCGGCGGTGGCATTATCATCGTGCCGGTGCTCGTGCTGCTGTTCAAAATCGATTACCATATCGCCGTCGGCACCTCACTCGCCCTCATCATCCCGATCTCGCTCGCGGGCAGCGCCACCAACTTCAGCCTCGGCAAAATCAACTGGCCGGTCTTCTGGGCCTGTGCGCTCGCCGGAGCCATTGGAGCCGTGCTGGGGTCGCTCTTCATCCAGAAAATCCCCGCCCTTTACGCCAAGCGCGTGTTCGCCGTGTTCCTCGTCTACGCCGCCGCGCGTTTGTGGGTTAAATAGTTTCAGCGTCCCGCTTCCGGGACGGAATTTTTCCGCGAGCGGACAGTTCCCAAACTCGTGACTTAAAGTCAGAGCGCAACCCGTTGGCCGGCTGTGGTTTATTTTTAGGGCGAGCGGTGGCATGGCGGTTGCAAATGGGACGACATCTCTTCGACCATGCTTACCTTTCGGCGCCTCAGCGCCTTTGTTTTCCCCCTCGCCATCGCTTTCTCAGCGACCGCCCAATCTACCGCTCCCGCTGCGGCCCAAGGGGAAAAAATCACTTTGGAGCAGGCCATCCAGTTTGCGCTGGCCAAGAATTTCACGATCAAGGTCCAGGGTTACAATGCCTCCATCGCCGCGGCCCGGGTGACCGAGGCTTTCGGCAAATTCGACCCGGTGCTCAACGGCAGCTACATCTATTCCGAAAGCTTCAATCCCGCTTTGACCGATGCCACCACTGGCATCCGCCCGGCGACCAGTTTCAGCAAGACCGACACGGCCGACCTCAGCCTGGGCGGCGTGCTGCCCTGGGGCATGACCTATAGACTCGGCGCCACCAACACCAACAGCCGCGGCACCTTCAACGCCTACGCCGACAACTACGACACCTTCGCCGGTATCTCGGGCACGCAGCCGCTCCTGCGCAACTTCGGCTTTGGCTCGACGCTCGCTACGATCCGCATTGCCCAGGCCAACCGCGGCATCAGCCAGTGGCAGTTCCTCCAATCCGTGATGGATACCGTCACCCGGGTCATCTTCGCCTACAATGACCTCAACTTTTTTTATGCCAACCTGCGCAGCGCGATCCGCTCCAAGGAGCTCGCCGAGCAGTTGCTCGAGGAAAATCGCAAGCGTTTCAAGGTCGGCAGCATGTCCGAATATGATGTCACTTCCGCCGAGTCGCGGGCGGCCACCCGCGAGGAAGGCATCCTGGTCGCGCAACGGTTGGTGCGTGAAGCGGAGAATGCCCTCAAGCAGCTCATCACCGATGACAAGACCCCCGGCTTGCTCACGCAGCGCTTCACCATCGAGCCACCCCCGCCGGCCCCGATCGTCGTGGTGGACGCCGCCGCCGATTTCCGGCAAGCCCTCGAGAAGCGCCCTGATTTTCAGCAGGCCAAGCTCGCGCTCAAGCGCGACGGAGTGAATGCTCGCCTCCAACTCAATCAGCTGCTGCCCCGTGTGGATCTCGTCGGCAGTTACGGCTACAATGGCTACGATACCGAGCTCAATACCAGCCGCCAGCAGATCAAGGATCGGGACTATCGCACCTACAGCTGGGGCGTCGTGGTGTCGGTCCCCCTTACCTTCACCACCGAGCGCGGGCGCTACCGGGCGGCGAAGCTGCAACAACGCCAGTCCGAGACCGAACTCGAGCAGGCCGAACAGGACATTGTGGTGCGCGTGGGGAACGCCGCCGGCCAGATTGAGACGGCGCAGCAGCGCGTGCAGGTCTCCCGGCACGCGCGGGAGCTCGCCCAAAGCACGCTCGACTCCGAGGTGAAGCGCCTCCGCGCCGGTGCCAGCACCACGTTCTTCGTCTCCCAACAGCAGGAAATCCTTTCCAACGCCGAGGTGCGTGAAGCCAGCGCCCAATCCGACTACGCCAAGGCGCTCGCCGAATACGACCGCCAACTCGGCCTCACCCTCGAGAAACGCAATATCACCCTCGAGCCGTCCAAGTAAGCCACCCCTGATTTTGTTGGTTACATCCCCGAGGGGGCGGCGTCGCCAGATGCCGCCCCCGCTTTTTAGCCGGCGCCTGAAACAGGTTCAGCGTTTTTTCGGAACGGGAGTCTTGGCTTTGGTCTCCGGGGTCGTGCCCTTGGGTTTGCCCTCTTCGGCTTTGAAATCATACTGCAATTCCATCGACACGTAGATCGGCGACTTGCCCACCCGCACCGGCTCGAACTGAAGGCTGACTGCAGTGACCAAGGCCGGCCAGATGAATTCAGGATAGGTATACTTGACGACCTTCGGGTTGATGACCTTGCCTTCCCGATTTATCACAATCGCGACGACCGCCTTGCCATATTTACCGCTGCCGCGCAGAATCTCCGGGTAACGCGGCATCAGGATCTTCTTGGGATACGGCCAGGCAGGCAGTTGCTCGGCCGGGATGATGGAGTCGGTAATCTCCTCCTGCACGGGATGGCCCGCCAAGCCTTCCAACAACTGCTCGCCGGATAGCTGGTAGGAGATGGGGATACGCACCCGCATGGCGATGGGAGTTCCATTGCGTTCGGCGGGCCGGAATTCCCACTCGCGCACCGCCTCCACGGCGGCTTCGCCAAACTGAGGATGCGAGGCGGTTAGCACGCGGGCATCAGCCACCCGGCCTTCCGCGGTGACCAAGCAGTCAATCTCGGCGTCGCCATTCACCAGCTTCTTGAGCAATTCGGCCGGATGTTTGGGATTTACCGTCCGAATAGCCACCGGGGGGGTTCGTTTGTCGGTCTGCGCCGCCGCAGTAGAATCCGTCTCGGCAGTGGCACCGCGGACGCCTCCGCCCAGAAAACCCACGGTCAGTGCCCCCAGGGAAACCGCGCTGGTAATTGCCCGCAACCTGAGCTTTATCGGGAATGAAAGAGGCATGGACTATTTTACCAGAACGGGGATCTGAACGGCAGAGCTTTTCCGAAAGGCCTCAATCGCCTTGGGCATGAGATCCATGAGCTGGAGGATCCGCTCGGGGTTGGACGGATGGGTGGACAGCCAGGCTGGCGGGAGGGGCTGGCCGGCTGATGCATTTTCCAGATTCTCGATCACCTTGATGGATTCCTCAGGATGATAGCCCGCGCGAGCCATATACATGATGCCGATATGGTCGGCTTCCTTTTCTTTTTTCCGATCGAATCCCACGGCGGTAATACCGGTCGAGAGGCCGTAGGCATCAATCACCGCCTGGGAAGTCAGCCCGCCGCTGCCACTGCCGGCCATAATTCCACCCACCAACAGCCCGCCGCCTTGGATGGCCATATCCTGCGAGAGCCTTTCATTGACGTGGCGGGCGGCGACATGACCGATCTCATGGGCCAGCACCGAGGCAAGTTGGTCGTCATTCTGCAGAATCTTGAACAGCCCGCTGAAAACACCCACTTTGCCGCCCGCCATGGCAAAGGCATTGATCTGCTGCGGCACCTCAAAGACGATGAATTCCCAATCGGCGTCGGGCACATCCCAGAATACCACCTTGGCCAGACGTTCGCCCACCCGCTGCACCCGCTCCTGCTGGGCCTTGTTGCGGCTCCGCGGATATTTTTTCTTCATCTCCTCAAAAGCCGCCAAACTCTGCTTAACAACTTCCTTGTCAGACACCATGCTGATGGCGGAACGTCCCGTGACCGGCACCTGGTAACACCCACTGGACAAAAACAGCCAGCAGATGCCGGCGAAGCTGATAAAACGAGCGACCAGTCTCATGGGGAAGGTTACTGAGGGGTGGAAACTTCGGCAAAGGTAGTGAGGCGGACTCTGATGGCAAGGTGCAGGCGCAACTATTTTTGCATTTGCTCCGGGAGAGAAACAACACAGTGTTCACCGCTAGAAACTGACTCGCCCGCCGACGGTCCTTTCTCGGTCTGCCGGCTGATTCAGAAGCCCCCCACGCCCCATGAGTGAACACCCCGACTCCTCCCCGGCGAAGAAGCGCCGGATCATCCACTGGGATCCTGAACATGGCCGCGCCGCCGGCAAAAAATACTGGACCCTCCTGCGCATTCTCGCGTGGTCTGCCGGGGGGCTAATCGGCCTGCTGCTCATCGCCGGCATCGCGATCCGCGGCATCCGTCTTGTGGTCGGTCCGCAATTTTTAACCAGCCGCCCTGCCGTCGCTGCCACCGAGGAGTCAGCTGGCTCCGCCTTCGTCAGCGAATCCAAAGCGCAGTTGGCGAGAGAGACAGCCGCCAAGGCGCTCGGCGAACTGCGCCGCCTGCCCCAGGATCATCCCTCGCAATTGCAGCAACTCATCCTGATCGAGAAGGAGTTCCTCGGCGGAGAGGCCCTGCTGGCCGCGCGCGAGTTCGCCCGCGCCTTCGCCCAGTTCGATGCCTTGAACCGCGAGATCGACGACTTCAGCCAGAACGTCAAACTCAAGGCGGAGACGCAAAAAGCCTATGACGAGGTGCTCCTCCGCATGAAGGAGATCGAGCCCGCGCGCAGCCTGGCGCCGCAGGAATTCGAGATCGCCTTCAACGATGCCGGAATGGGCCGCCAATTTTTCAACGACGGCCGCTTTGCCATCGCCAAGAAGCAGTATGACTCCGCCTTTGCTGCGCTGGGGCGGGCTGAGCAGGCTTTGAAATCCTATGTCAACGAACAGTTGAAGCTCGGCCAGGAGGCGGTGGCCAGCGGACAGCGGGACACCGCTCTCGCCGCCTTTCATGCGGCCCTGAAGAAAGATCCGGGCAACGAGCCCGCCGCACTGGGCCTGAAGCGCGCGGAGGTCTCCGATCGTGTTTTTGCCCTGCTGAGACAGGGCGCCGGTTTTGAGGAAAAGCTGGAATACGCCAAGGCGCGCGAAGCCTTTGCTAAAGCATTTGAAGTCGATCCTTTTTCCGCCGTAGCGCAGCAGGGCAAATCCCGTGCCGAGCGCTTGGAAAAAGAGACCGAATTTCAAGGCGCCGTAAATGCAGCCCAAGCCGCCCGCGCACTACGCGACTGGACCAAAGCAATCGCCTCCTATGAGCGCGCCTTGAAAGTCTATCCCCAGAAAGATGAAGTTAAAAAAGCCCTCGCCGAAACCCGCGAGACTGCGCACCGCGACGCGGTGAAACAATCCCTGGCCAAGGCCGTTGACTACGAGAACAAATATGAGTGGGAGCCGGCGCGCATCGCCTACAATGCCACCTTGCAGCTCGAGCCCGCGCATGCCGACGCCAAGGAAGGTTATGTTCGCGCCGGGCGGATGATCCGCACGCTCATGCAATACAACCGGCTGGTGGAGGTCGCCGAGCAGAAAGCTGTCCGCGCCGAGTTCCAGGCAGCCATTCGCTCCTTCAACGAGGCTATGGCCATCAAGCCCGTCTATCTGGCGTTGACGGGACCGGTGGACGAGTTGCGGGCCAAGTTGCTCGCCCAAAGCCAGCCGGTCGATGTCACCTTCCACTCGGACGGAGACTCCTGGGTTTCAATCAGCAATTTCCGCATGCTGGGTAAAATCAAAGCCGAGACCGTGAAAATCCTGCCTGGTAACTACGAGATTATCAGCCGGCGCAAGGGTTACCAAGACGTGTTGCTCATGCTGCAGGTGCGCAATGGCACCACCCCGCCGGTCATCAATGTCGCCTGCACCCTGCGGGCCAGCAGCTGAGCCGCTTCCATGCCACTTCGGCTCAAACGCCTCTGTCTGCTTGCCACGATTGCGGCGGCGACGTCATGGGCCCAAACCACGCCCCCCGGCCCCGCGTCACCTTCTGCGCGCATTCCCTCGCTCAAAAGCACCGGCAAGGTGGCCAAGCCCAGCAAGACGGGCGTCCCTGATCCTGATCTGCTGGATGGCTCCGCCTTCGAAAAAGAAAAACGACCGCTCGAGGGCATGTTGTCGGAAATAGAAATGGGAGAAAAAGAAGGACCAAAGGGAGCCAAGATTTCACCGGACTCGGGTCCAGCCGGCAGCAAGTCAGCACCGCAGAATCAAAATGACCCGACCAAGATGGCCGCTGGCGGCGGCAAACCCGTGCCTGAGGACAAAGAGCAATCTGGCGGTGGCTCAGCGCCACCTGAAGGACCGGCCGCCGAGGCCCAAGGCACCCAGGTTTCGGATTTGAAAGTGCCGGAGGGCGCCCAATCGGCCGGCGGCGCCCAAAGCACGGCCCCGCGCGACCTGCAAATCGGCGACGCCACCCTGCAAATCCAGACGGTCGCAAAAACCGCCTCCGACGTAGTCGGGGTCGAAAGCAGCTCATCCCAACAATACGAAAAGAAACTTCCCAGTGGCGGCGGCCCTTCGGACAATCGCAACAAAGGGGTCGAGAAGGGCCGCGTCGTCCCCAAGGGTCTGTGAAGCGCTCCTCTCCGATTCCGCGCATGAATCTGCTGCTGCGCCTCCTGCTTCTCGCGTTCCTGCCCGTCGCGGCCCGCGCTGTGACGGTGATCTACCCGGTGGAGGGGATCTCTGATTTGTGGAATCTGCCCTACGATGAGTATCGCGAAAAATACGCAGGCATCAATGTCACCGGCTTGGGCCCGGGCGACGAAGGCTGGTATGTGCGCTACCGGCACGAAAACCTCACGTATCTGTTCGGTCCCCTGCCCGACCGCGAAGCCGCCCGCAGCACCATGTGGGAACTTGAAACCGTGCGCGACGCCGCTATCCGGGAGCGCCCCACCCTTTCAACGAGCCGGGTCGACGTGGTCAAATTCACCTATAGCGGCGTCTATGGCAAACGCGGCAACACGCCTTACTCAGGCAAGGGCGAGGATGAGGACGGCAAAGCTATGGGTGGATCCGGTGACATCGATGGAGACGGCATCCCGGACAATCAGGATAGCGACATGGACGGCGACGGGGTTCCGAATGACCGGGATAGCGACATGGATGGCGACGGGATTCCGAATGACCAGGACCGCGACATGGACGGCGATGGCATCTCCAACAGCAACGACGGTGACATGGATGGCGACGGCATCCCCAACAGCATGGATGGCGACATGGATGGCGATGGCATCCCGAACGGCAGCGATAGCGACATGGATGGGGACGGCATCTCGAATGACCAGGACAATGACATGGACGGCGACGGCGTGCCGAACAGCCAGGATGGCCAGCCCGGGCAATATAACGGCCGCAGCGGTGGGGGCGCTGGTGGCAGTGGAGACAGGGATGGCGATGGCATTCCGGACAGCCAGGACAGCGATATGGACGGTGACGGCATTCCCAACAGCCAGGACGGCGACATGGATGGCGATGGCATTCCCAATAACCAGGATGGGGACGCCGATGGCGACGGCATCCCGAATGATCAGGACAGCCAGCCGATGCAAAACAACGGCGGCGACCAGAATGGTGGCAAAGATCAATCACAAGGTGGCGCGGATGGTCAGGGTGGCCAGCAAGGCGGCGGTGCCGGTGGGCAAAATGGTGGACAAAAAGGCGGACAGAAGGGCCAAGGCAACCAACTGCAAATCCCGGGAAGCCAGCAGGGCAAATCCGGCGGCGGCAGTGGCCAGAGCGGACAGCAATCAAGCAGCAGCCAAAGCGGCTCCGGCCAGTCGGCCGGCCAGCAGGGCCAATCCGGCGGCGGTGGTGGCGCAGGCCAACCGGGGCAGCCGGGTCAACCGGGCCAGCAAAGCCAGCAGCAGCAAAAACAGCAGGGTAGCAGCCTTAATATAATTCAGCTGCTCAAGTGGATACTGGGCCTCTAGCGGGTGGCTGACTTGCGGGCCGCGAACTCAAGGAAGGTCACTCAATATCCGGCAGAGCGATGAAGGCACCGCCGTGCTGGTAGGTCATCTCGCGCATGAGGTTTGCCAACTTCACGCCCGTGTTGCCCATGTTGAAGCCCATTTTTATCGCGGTGGGAAAGCCGATGGCGTTGATCACCACCTTGCGTTTTCCGTCCTTGTCCCTGGGGTTGAGTTCATCCAGTCGGCGTAGGACCGCGTCGGCCGTGCCGGTGAATTCGTCACCGAGGACGAAGACCGTCATCTTCATCTGCTCGTTTTCACCCTCGTGCAATGAGCGAAAGGCGCGCACGATGCCGGGCACGGGGTTGCTGTTGCTGAAGATTGAGTAGCGCGCCAGGGCCCGTTTGATCGCATCGCGCACCTCCGGGCTGTCGGGCAGCCATTTATCGTCCGTGCGCCCCCCGAGAATGAACCGGCCGTCGGCGTCGAGAAACTGAATCCCTTCGATCTGCGGATAGGCATCCAGCACCTCGTCAAATTTCTTCAGCACGATCGCCCACAGGCTCTCGGTCGTGGGGTCGCGCATGCTGCCCGAAGTGTCGATAACAAAGCAGACGTAGTTGCTGTTGGCCGGCAGACCGATGGGCGTCGGCGCGATATTCTCGTTGAGCAGCATGTCGGGTTTCTTCTGTCGGGCGGCGATGTCCTTTTTCAACTCGTCCAAGTCGGCGGTGAACGCCTTCTGACCCTGTTTTTCCATCTGGAGTTTGTTTTCCAGGTCGTCCAGCAGCCCCTTCATGTTTTCCTCGGTGCGCTGTGCATCGAGCAGGAGCCGGGCGGCGTCGTTATGGCCGGTGTCGAGGTCGCCCTTCCGCTCGTTGAGCGCCGTCAGCTTGGCCAGCTGGGCGGCCGCGATCTGGCGCAGTTGGTCGCGCATTTCCTGCGTGTCCTTGTCCTGTTTGTCCACGCTAAGCACGAACAAAAGGATGACCGCCCCTAAGCCGCAACAGATGCAATCGAGGAAGGCTAGGCTGAAAATCGTGGTGGGACGGCGGCGAATCATGTGTCGGGCCAGTTGACGGAGGGACTGACGAGGGCGCCATGGGTGGAACCAGCCAGCTCCCAGTAGAGGGCGGGCGCGCCTGGATCACCCGTCATGGGGAAAAGGATGGTGCTGACCGGTATCCGGGGAGGCAGCTGGCGCTGGGCATAGCGGAAATAGCGGATGCGAGCATCGTCGTCGGCGTCGCCGGGATTGGGCGCCGAGTCACTGGTGGTGGGCAGGCCATCAGTCAGGAGCACGATGGAGTCGGGCAAGTGCGACATATAACGCACGGTCGAGAAGGCACGTTCCAAATTGGCCGAGCCTTGGGGCACAACCTGATAAAGGCGGGACAGCGCCTCCTGCACGCCCGGCCGGTCGCTACGGGTGATCCACTCATCGGTGCGACTGGGCAACAACGGCACCGTTTCCTCATTGAAGAGCAGGATTTGGAAATGTGTCTCCGCTGCGAGGGTGGCCACCATCCAATGGATGGATTTGATGACGCGTTGCCACTTCGGCGCCTCTCGTTTCTTAAAGTCGGGGTCTGAGAGTCGAGCGATGGCGTCGTCGAGCGACTCGCCGATCATGCTGCCGGACACACGCACGAGAAACAGCACGTAGTCGCCCTCCAGTTTCACACCCGTCAGGTATTGGTGTCGCGCCTCGTTGGGGATGGGCACGGGCTGCGCCATCTCGGTGGGCAGGGCCTTCTTTTCCCCCAGCAGTTTGTCGAGTGCATCCTTGAGCGCACCGGTCTGCTGCATGAGCAGCAGCAATTCTTTCTGGCGGTTGGTGAGATTCACCTGCTCACCCGAGCTCTTGGTCTTGAGCTGCTCGAGCGCCGTCTGCGCCGCGGCCAGCATCTGCTCGAGGCTGTTGACCTGGTCCTCCGTCGCCTTGACCCGGACCGCCAGTTGAGCCACGCGCTCCTTTACCACGTCAATGCTCTCCGTGTCGCGGCTTTTTTGCTGCGCGATGGTCAGGATGTAGATCAGGAGGACGGCACCTAAACCACAGCAGATGCAGTCCAGAAATGCCATGCTGAAGACCTCCGTGTCGCGACGTTTGGCGGTAATCCTAGCCATGGCGGAAAATGAATTGGTTCCGATTCAGCGCCGCATTCCGGCCGGGTCGGGGCAGTGGACAAAAAGTAGCTCATCCGCCACCGGGCCACAACGGACTAAAAGCCGATCACCCGCCTCAATGACAGTGCGGGCCGGAGCGGCGCCGCTGGATGTGGTCGCCGGATTTGTCTCCACCAGCCACAAGCGACCGGCCTCCCGCTGTAATTGCACCAGGCAATCCTCGGCGGCGTTGAAAGATTCGGGCAGAGCGAGGTCCGGACCAGCGCTCGGGGCGCCGATGGTAAAACTGCCACTGCCGCCCACCCAATGGCCCAGGCCATCGATGATGAGGTGAGTGGGCCGCGGCCGGGGACCGGTGGACCGCGCCTTTTGCAAGTTCGCCTCCCACGGTGCGCCCTGGGCACTTTTCACTGCGGACTGCGGAACGGATATCTCCACGGGAACTTCGTCCAATTCCATCCGAACCTGCAGCCCATCCTCACCTATCCGCGCGGCGCCACATGCCGCGGCTCCCACCGGCAGTCGCAACAGGCGCATGAATCCGGCGGCTCGCAGCCGGGTTTCAAGGCCGGGCAGGCTGGCGGTGCGTGCAGACAGCGCCACCGTAATCGGTTCGGCCGGATCGGGCAGCTTATGCACGAGGGACTGGACGCCATGCACGATCATCGTGGAGTAGGTCTGGGCATCCACGACCAACTGTTCGTGGGTTCCAGTCATTTCATAAGCCCGCCTTGCCGTATTGAGCTGGTAATGATGTTCCGGTGCGCTGCTCAGCAGGAAATTTTTAGTTTGGCGGAAAAAAGCCTGCTCAATATGGCCGTCTTCCAGGATGTCGAAAGCCGTGGCTTTCAAAAACCGGTTGCCCATCGCAGCCGTGAGGTGCTTCAGCAAAGCCGCGTATCCGGCGGAGGCCAGGTGGGCGTAGTCCTTGCGTTCCAACCGCCCGTTTTCAACCCGGTGCAGCGTCAGATCCGCGCCGGTCAGATGCATGTCCACCACCACCACCGGATGCGCAGGATTAAATCCGGCGCAGCGTGGGTCGCACAGCGATGTCGCCGCCATGTCAACCACCCGGGCCAAGGGCAGCTTGAGCTCGCCCGCCATACCGAGCAGCAACCCGATTTTCTGCTCCTCCGTGGCCGCGTCCTTTAAGAATGCGCTGGGGACCGCCAGCACCACTTTCTCCAGCGGGCCGGCCACCTCGACCACTTGCTTGGTGAAATCCCGCAAGAAATAATAGGCCAGTTCGGAAAAGGAGGCCGATTTGCCCGCCACGGTCAGCGGAGACGATTCGTGTGATAGCTTGTCCCCAAAAACGTAGCAGACTTGCCGGGGCTCCACAAACCAAGCGTCCTCCGCGGCCCGCCCGAATGAGTATTTCTTGCCGTCGTGATGGGCATACCCAGGCCAGTCGAGGGCGCCGCCCGGGTCACCGGCTGTGAGCAGTTGCGGATCCGGCTTAGCGCAAACAGCGGCTTGGAATCCGACATTGGATAATTCTATCCCGATAGTGGCCATGACAGGTTGGTAGGGATTCAGGATGGGATATCCCGGGACTCTTCCTTCGCGGGCACCTTCATCAGGTCGATCAACTTGTCACGACAGTATTTCTGGATTTCAATGATCAGGGCTTCCTGGCTCGATTGCACGATGTGCAGGACATACATCAGGGCGATGCAAAGCATGAGCCCCACCAGCGTGGAGTTAAACGCGAGGCCCAGCCAGGTGGTGACAGCGGATAGATTGCCCTTGATGGCTTCCTCCGCGAAGGACAGCGCATCACCAATGCCGCGCACCGTGCCCACGAAACCGATGGCCGGAATGGACCAGGCGATGTAGCGGACGAGGGAGAGAGAGGAGTCGAGCTGGTCGGCGGCGAGTTCCGAGCGATCCCGCACGGCGCTGGCGGCGTCCTGGATGGAATTGGTGGCATGAAAGCGGTGCAAGGCCGCCAGCAAGCATTCCGGCAGCAGGCGTTCGCGCCACTTCGGCTCGCGTTCGACCGCTGTTTTTAGCTCCTTGTAGCGATCAAGCGAGTCGCCCGGGATGATGCGTTCACCGGGAGAGACCGGAACAAAATCTCGTTCCAACAATTTGCGTTCCCGGACCACCAAGACGAATTTGTAACCCAAGAACAGGATGCCCCAGATGAAAAAGACCACCTCCGCCTGGGGCTCCGGGTCTTTGATAATGAGGAGAATAGGGCGTGCCTGCATGTGGGCCTGGTTTTTCTTGCCGGTCGGCTGACTCATCATCACCTGCCTTTCGATCAGCAGTTCGGCGGCCCGCGGCCGGACGATCAGCGAGTAGAATATCTCCACCCCGATCAGGACGGCGATCAGCAGGAACACATTCGGCAACAGGAACTCGATTGAAAAAATCCCCTTGTTTCGTGAAGCCATGATTCTAGTATGGGGTTAGCCGTAAGAACACTCTCGATGGTGGATATCGGTTGCCAGTCAAAAATGCCCCGCAATATTATTTAGGTAGGGACCAATAGTTAGATTTGAGTATAGCGCCAATCCGACTAACCTGTTTCCGACCTGCCCCTGATTTCACTTCCTCACTCAAATGGCCCACCCATTGAACTCTTCCCCACTAAGCAGGCAATTCACGGTTGGCCTATTGGCCGTCGTCTTGATGGGGGCGAGTGGTTGCGCGGTGGCGCCTTCCAAGACCGTTACGGGTGCGGGCACCGGTGCCGGTGCCGGTGCCGTGGTGGGTGGCGTCGCTGGCAGCGCCAGCGGCAACACGAGCCAAGGGGTGCTGGCGGGAGCCGCCGCCGGCGCCATCATCGGCGGCCTCATCGGGCTCGGCCAGGAATTCAAGGAACGAAAGGAGCAGGAGCGTCTTGCCCAGGAACGCGCCTACCAGCAGGATTTGTCGAAGAAACGTTCGGAAGAGGCCAAGGCGAAAGCGGAAATGGACGAGGAACTGGCCGTGGCCCAGGGTTTCCGTATTTCCGACATGGAACTCAATGAGGCGCAAAAGAAAGTGGATGACGCCAACGGCCGCCTCGCCAAACTCCGCGAAGAGCGCAACGCCGCATTGTCCAAGAAGAAAGCGCTGGATGAGGCACAGGAAAAATTACTCACGACTGAGGCCGAGGTCGCGCGGCTTGAGGAAGAACTGGCTCGCCTCCGGGGAGAAAAATCCTCCAGCCAAACCCCGGAAAACCAGCCTGCCAATTTGAAA
>JANNDM010000108.1:0-82699 GCA_031387725.1 Verrucomicrobiota bacterium
CGGCCGGATCTTTGCCGGCTATGACGTCAACACCTACGGCCAGATCGTGGTGATGAGCCACTGGACCTTCCTGATTTTCTCCACCATCTACATGACCGCGGGCACCATGCTGCTCATGTGGCTGGGCGAGCAGATCACCCAACGCGGCATCGGCAACGGCGTTTCTTTGCTCATCACCGTCGGCATCCTGGCCGATATCCCGGGCGCGGCGGTCGCCACCTACCAGCTCTTCTTCGCTCCCGTCGGCGTGGCCAAGCTTGGCTTGCCCCAGGGCGTGATGATGGTCGGCCTTTTCCTGATCGTCACGATGGGCATCATCCTCGTCACGCAAGGCCAGCGCAAGATCCCGGTGCAATACGCCAAGCGCGTCGTGGGTCAGAAAGTCTACGGCGGGCAGAGTTCTTTCCTGCCGCTCAAGGTCAATTACTCGGGCGTCATGCCGGTGATCTTTGCCAGCGCGATCCTGCTCTTCCCGCAGCAGATTTTCTCGCAGGTGGGGGCGGCGTTCAACCTGCCGTTCTTGGTCGAGTTTGCCAACAATCTGACCCGCGGCCACTGGACCTACTATGTCGGCTTCACCACCCTGATCTTGTTTTTCAGCTATTTCTGGGTGTCCGTCATGTTCAAGCCGATCCAGATCGCCGATGACCTGAAGAAATACGGCGGTTACATCCCCGGGGTGCGTCCGGGCGAGCCGACCGCTGGGTTCCTCGATTTCATCATGACGCGGTTGACGCTCGCCGGCGCGATCTTCCTCACGGTCATCGCCGTCATCCCCGACATCCTGTTGAACACCTTCCAAGTGCCCCCGCGCATCGCTTATTTCTTTGGGGGCACGGGCATGTTGATCACCGTCGGCGTCATTCTCGACACAATGCGCCAGATCGAAACCTTCCTGCTTCAGCGCCACTATGACGGCTTCCTGAAGAAGGGCCGCATCCGTGGTCGCAGCACCTCCACCAACGTCGCTTTGGGCGAGGCCGCCAGCGACAAGGCGGTCATGCAACTTACTACCGTCATGGTGGTTATATTGCTTGTTGGCATCACAGCCTGGGTCATCCGCCATAACCTCAAATAGCACTTTACTTCGGTGAGAGGGACTGAACACTCCAGCCCCCTTTCGACTTTCGCCTCGGCGAAAGCCAAGTTCCTTCTCCTTGGTCCATCCGGCCCGCACTTCGCGGGTTTGGTTCTCCAAGGCCGTTCTTTGAATCTTGAGCACGTCTCTCCTGCTTCCCTCGTGCAACAGGAGATTTCGCGACGCACCCGTTCCGCCCTGCCGCGGGACCTAAACCAGTTGCACTTCGCGCTTTTGCGCAAGTGGTTCTGGGCGCGCAAACCCGATGCGGGATTCCTTCTCGAAGGCTTCCCGGCTACGCTGCTCCAAGCGTTGGTGTTCGACGAGTGGCTCGAAGCCCGCGGTGAAACCCTCACCGCCTGTTTCGCCGCCGCCCCGCATGCTGCGGACTCGGTCGTCACCCACTACCGCACGCAAGGGCTCCTTCCCGGAGCCTTTTCCACCGCCGCCTGATGATCCCGATTAAAAACCCGGAAGCGATCAAGCGGATGCGCGAAGCCTGCGCCATCGCCGCCACCATCCTGGTGCGGTTGAAGGAGCAGGTCCGTCCCGGTATCACGACCTACGACTTGGATCAAATCGGCCGCGATCTCATCTCCACGTTTGGCGCCCGCAGTGCGCCCTACGGTTACAAGCACAGCTCGGGCCGCCCCTATCCCGCCTACACCTGCCTCTCGGTCAACGAAGAGGTCGTCCATGGCATCGGCTCCCTCAAGCGCATCTTGCGCGACGGGGATATCATCTCGGTCGATGTCACGGTTGAATACAACGGTTACATCGGCGACAACGCCGTCACGGTCCCGGTCGGCACCATCGCCCCCCGCGTGGCCGAGCTGTTGAAGGTCACCGAGGAAGCCCTGAACCTTGGCATCCGCCAGGCGACCGTCGACAACCGGATCGGTGACATCTCCCACGCCGTGCAGACCTATGTCGAGGCCCACGGCTTTGGCATCGTCCGCGAAATGGTCGGCCACGGGGTCGGCCGCTCAATGCACGAGGAACCGCAGATCCCGAACTTCGGCCGCCGCAACTCCGGGGAGAAAATCAAGCCCGGCATGACGCTCGCCATCGAGCCCATGGTCAACCTCGGCGGTCACGCGGTCCGCACCCTGAGCGACGGGTGGACGATCGTCACCGCCGACGGCTCGCCCTCCGCCCACTTCGAACACACCGTGCTCACCACCGATTCCGGCCCCGAGATCCTCACGGTCCCGCGCGCCTCCTGAAATTTTCCCACTCCCGACTCTCAAAAACAAACTCTCAACCAACCTCACCTATGCCTCGTCTCCTCGGCGTTGAACTCCCCGCTAAAAAGAAGATCGGATACTCCCTCCGGTATATCTACGGTATTGGCCCGACCCGGGCCGACCTCATTATCGCCACCGCCGGCCTTGATGCCAACATGCGCGCCTCCGATTTGTCCGAGGAGCAGCTGAACAAGATCCTCCACGTCATCACCGACAACAAGTGGGTGGTGGAGGGTGACCTCCGCCGCGACATCGCCGGCAACCTCAAGCGCCTCCAGGCCATCAATTGCTATCGCGGCATCCGCCACCGCCGCAGCCTGCCCGTCCGCGGTCAGCGCACCAGCACCAACGCCCGCACCCGCAAGGGCCCGCGCAAGACCGTCGGCGTCAGCAAGGCCGTGGAAAAAGCTTAATCCCAACCCTCTCACCACATGTCCGAAGAGAAATCCGCTCCCAAGAAAGAAAAGGCGCCCAAGAAGGTCGCCGCCGCGGCTGACGCTGCTCCCGCCGCCGAGGCCAAGCCCACCAAGGCTCCGAAGCCCGCCAAGCCCGCCGCCGACGGCGCCGCAGCGGCTCCCGCCGCCCCGGTTGAACTCGTGGGCGGCGTGCCGAAGGCCGTCACCGCCGAGGACCTCCTCAAGGAGGAGCTGTTGGCCGTCAAGGTCCGCAAGGCCAAGGGCTCCAAGAACATCATCTCCGGCATCGCGAACATCGCCGCCACCTTCAACAACACCATCGTCTCCATCACGGACGCGAAGGGCAACGTCGTCTCTTGGTCCAGCGCCGGCAAGTGCAACTTCCGCGGCTCGCGCAAGTCCACCGCCTACGCCGCCCAGGTCGTGGCGCAGGATGCCGCCCGCAACGCGATGGCGCACGGCCTCAAGGAAGTGCAGATCCGCGTCAGCGGTCCCGGCCTCGGCCGCGATTCCGCCATCCGCGGCCTCCAGGCCATCGGCCTCGAGATCTCCTCCATCATCGACGTCACCCCGGTGCCGCACAACGGCTGCCGCCCGCGCAAGCGCCGTCGCGTCTAACTTCAACCCTCACCCTTTTCTCCCATGGCTCGCTACACAGGACCCACCACCCGCATCAGCCGTCGCTTCGGCCAATACATCATTGGCTCCGCGAAGGTGCTGGAGCGCCGCAATTTCCCGCCCGGCCAGCACGGCCCGAAGTCGCGCCGCAAGCTCTCCGAATATGCCGTCGGCCTCGCCGAGAAGCAGAAACTCCGTTACATCTACGGCCTGCTGGAGCGCCAGTTCCGCCGCACCTTCGCCATCGCCAAGCGCGAGCGCGGCGTCACCGGCGAGCGTTTCCTGCAGCTCCTCGAGACCCGCCTCGACAGCGTCGTCTACCTCCTCGGTTTCGCCAAGAGCCGCGCCGCCGCCCGCCAGCTCGTCAACCACGGCCACGTCCGCGTCAACGGCCGCAAGGTCGACATCGCGAGCTACAGCGTCCTCCAGGGCGACGAGGTCGAGATGAAGGCCGTCAACTCCTCCCGCCAGCTGGCCACCCGCGCCATCGAGGAAAATCGCGCCCGGGTTGTCCCGGGCTGGCTCACGCGCAACGACGAGGCCCTCAAGGGCACCGTCACCCGCCTGCCGACCCGCGACGAGATGGAGCCTTCCATCAACGAGCAACTCATCGTCGAATACTACTCCCGCTTCTGAGCCCACTCTCCCTCTCCCTCTCACTCCCAACTCCTGCCTCCCATGCCCAAGCGTCTCGGAAAGTTCGAAATTCCCTCCAAACTCACCAAGGTCGAGGAGGGCGCCACGTCCACCTATGCCAAGTTCATCGCCGAGCCCTTTGAGGCCGGTTATGGCCACACCGTCGGCAACTCGCTCCGCCGCGTGCTCCTCAGCTCCATCGAAGGCAGCGCCATCAGCTCGATTAAGATCGAGGGCGTGAACCACGAGTTCCAGTCCATCGACGGCGTCGTCGAGGATGTCACCGACATCGTCCTCAACCTGAAGAAAATCCTCATCGTCTCCGAGAAGCGCGAGACCGTGAAGCTTCACCTCAAGGTCAACCGCGAGGGCGCTGTCACCGCCGCCGACATCCAGGCCGACGCCAACATCAAGATCGTCAATCCCGACCAGCTCATCTGCACCCTCGACCACAAGCGCACCTTTGAGGCCGACATCGAGATCAAGACCGGCCGCGGCTACTGCCCCGGCGAGAGCAACAAGAAGGAAGACCAGGCCATCGGCGTCATCGCCATTGACTCGCTCTTCTCCCCGGTCCGCCTCGTCCGCTACGCCGTCGAGAACACCCGCGTCGGCCAGATCACCGATTACGACAAGCTCGTCCTCGAGGTCTGGACGGACGGCCGCATCACTCCGGATGACGCCCTCAAGCAATCCGCCTCGATCCTCAAGCACCACCTCGACGTGTTCGACCGCGTCTCGCCGGAAGCCTACGAGTTCGAGAGCGTCGCGGCCGAGGTCTCCGAGGAGCAGAACAAGCTCCGCAAGCTCCTCAACATGTCGGTCAACGAGATCGAGCTCTCCGTCCGCGCGGCGAACTGCCTGAACAACGCCAACATCACCACCGTCGGCGAGCTGGCCATGAAGACCGAGCAGGAGATGCTCAAATACCGCAACTTCGGCAAGAAGTCCCTCAACGAGATCAAGGAAAAGCTCGAAGCCCTCGGCCTGTCCCTCGGCATGAAGTTCGACGAGCGCCTCCTCGACACCAAGAAGGAAGCCTAAGCCGCTCTGCGCGCGAAACGCCAAACGTCCAAACTCCAGAACTCCAAATAAACTCAATCTCCGCTGTCCGGCCGCTGACTGTTTGGCCTTTGGACTTTTAGGATTTGGAGTTTTCCAAAGAAAAATGCGTCACAGTAAACATCACGCCTCCCTCGGCGTCACCCGCGAGCACCGCAAGGCGATGCTCTCCAACATGGGCGCCAGCCTCATCAAGCACGGTCGCATCGAGACCACGCTGACCAAGGCCAAGGCCCTCCGGCCCTTCATCGAGAAGGTCATCACCAAGGCGAAGAACGCGGCGGCGGCGACGGTCAAGGCCGACGCCCTTCATCTCCGCCGCATGGCCCTCAAGGACATCCGCGACGAAGCTGCGGTCACTCTCCTCTTCAACGAGAAGGCCGCGCAGTTCGCCAAGCGTCCGGGCGGCTACACCCGCATCTACAAGCTCGGTCCGCAGCGCATCGGCGACGCCGCCGAGATGGCGCTGATCGAGTTCGTCGGCGCCGACGACGAGGGCTACAAGAAGTCCAAGGGCAAGAAGAAGGGTACCAAGAAAGCCAAAGCGGCTCCGGCCGCCGAGGCTCCTGCTTCCGCCCCCGAGGCCACTAAAGCCTGAGGGTAGGGCGAGTCCTCCGGACGAGCCGCAGCACACTCTCCCCGCGCCGACCTTACCGCCGGCGCGTTTTTCTTTCCCCTTGGCGTCTTCACGCTTTCGTGTGAAGTTCTGGCCGTGGTTACGCCCCCGGATTTCACTCTCGATGTCGTCCTCTACGGCCTGCTGGTGCTGGGCCTGTTCGGCTTCCTGTGGGTCTACTACGACCGGCACGACCGGGTGCTCTACGACGCCGAGCGCCGCAAGATCACCTTCCACTGCATCCGCTGCGACCACCTCTACACCCAGAAGGCCGGCACCGACACGGCCCCGTGTCCCCAGTGCGCCCATGTCAACACCCGGCTGAAGTTTTAGGTTATTGAACACGGATTACACGGACCACCACGGATGGATGGATAGTTTCTGCCGGCCGGAACGTGCACCACATCGCCAACCTGGTGCGCCTGATCGCAAAGTGATGGATTCCGCTCTTCGCTCAGAATGCCATGCTGGGTGACTTTATCCGTGCCCATCCGTGTAATCCGTGTTTAATTATTTCTTCATCCCCATGCTCAATCGTCTCCTCCTGACCCTCTGCCTGGCCGCGGCCAGTGTCGTTCACGCCAATTCCGTCGTCACGCCTTTCCACGGGCTGCTCGACCGTTATTACGCCGACTACCTCGCGCTCTATCCCATCGATGCCGCGGTCTACGGGGACAACGACTCCCGCTACGAGGCGGTCTGGCCCAATGACATCAGCCCGGAATACCGCGCCAAGGTCGCGGCCATGTGCGACCGCTACCTCGCCGAACTGGCCGGCATCGACCGCGGCGGGCTCTCCGCCACCGACCAGCTCAGCTACGATACGTTGAAGTGGAGTCTTACCGTGCGACGCGAATTAGGCGCACATTTCTTCCATCTGACGCCCGTCAACCAGTTCTCCGCCCCGCATCTGACCTTTGCCCTGATGGCCTCGGGGAAAAGCGTGCATCCGTTCAAAACCGAGTCGGACTTCCGCAATTTTATCAGTCGCGCCCAGGGCTTTGGCGTTTGGGTGGACACCGCCATCGCCAACATGAAGCAGGGCGTGGCCACCGGAATCGTGCCGCCAAGGATCCTCATGGAGCGAGTGCTGCCCCAACTCGAGCCGCTCATGGCGGACGACCCGGTTGCAAACGTCCTCTTCGGACCACTCCAGATGCTCCCCACCGGCCTCGCCCCGGCGGACAGGGACAAACTCGCCGCCGACTACCGCGCGTCCATCCAGCAGGTCATGATCCCGGCCTTTGCCCGGCTCCATGCCTTCATCAAGACGGACTATCTGCCGCATTGCCGCGCGACCTCCGGCATCGGCGCTCTGCCGGGTGGCGCGGCGGCCTATGACAGCGCCGCACGCTGGCAGACCACCACCGACCTGACGCCCGAGGAGATCCACGCCATCGGCCTGCGCGAAGTCGCCCGCCTCCGCACCGAGATGGACAAGGTGCAGGCCACCGTCGGCTTCAAGGGCACCCTGGGTGAATTCCTCAACTTCGTCGCCACCGACCCGCAATTCTCCCCTTACCAGACCGAGGAGGAAGTGCTCGACGGCTACCGCGCCATTGAAAGCCGGGTGATGGCGGCGGTGCCGAAGTTCTTCGGCCACCTGCCACGCACGAAGTTCGAGGTGCGCGCCACGGAGAAGTTCCGCGCGGCCACCGCCTCCGCTGAATATCAGCCCGGCACCGCCGACGGATCACGGCCCGGCGTCTTCTACGTGCCGATCGTGGATCCGTTGAAATTCCGCAATCCCCGCATGGAGGACCTGTTCCTGCACGAGGCGATTCCGGGGCATCATTTCCAGCTTTCGCTCACGATTGAGAACACCGCTCTGCCCCGGTTCCGCCGCTACGACGCCAACAACGCCTACGTCGAGGGCTGGGCGCTCTACACCGAGAGCATGGGCCGCGAGCTCGGGATGTTCACCGACCCCTACCAATACCTTGGCATGCTGTTCGGCGACATGCACCGCGCGATCCGCCTCGTCGTCGATACGGGACTGCACGCCAAGGGCTGGACCCGCGAGCAAGCCCTGCAATATTCGGCCGACAACGAGGGCGGGGCGCCCACGGACCAGAAGCACGTGGCGGAGATCGAGCGTTACATGGCCAATCCAGGTCAGGCCCTGGGCTACAAGATCGGCCAGCTGAAGATCCGCGAGTTGCGCACTCGCGCGGAGACCAAGCTCGGGCCGAAGTTCGAGGTAAAGGATTTCCACGACCAGATTCTCCTGCCCGGCGCTTTGCCCCTGTCCGTGCTCGAGGGCCATATTGACAACTGGATCGCGGCCCGCACCGGAAATTAATTCCACTGTGCCGGGTCGGGTTGTGATTGGGATTGATTCGCCCGCGGCGAGCCCCCCATAACTTCGCATGGCACAGACCATCGCCGTCCTCGATTTCGGATCCCAGCTCACCCAGGTCATCGCCCGCCGCATCCGCGAGTGCCAGGTCTACTCGAAGATCTACCACTTCCGCACGCCGGCCGCCCAGCTCCGCGCCGACGGCGTCGTGGGCATCATCCTCTCCGGCGGCCCGCAGAGTGTCTACGCCCGGACCGCCCCGCATCCCGACCCGGCCATCTTCCAGCTCGGCGTGCCCGTGCTGGGTATCTGCTACGGCGTGCAGCTCATGGGCCATTTCCTCGGCGGCAAGGTCGCCCTCAGCAAGGCCCGCGAATACGGCCACGGCCACCTGACCATTAAAAAGCCCGGCAAGCTCTTCACCGGCCTGCCCAGGAATCTCCGTATCTGGAATTCCCACGGCGACAAGCTCACCAAGCTGCCCCCGGGCTTCACGGCGACGGCCGTCTCGGATAACTCGCCCTTCGCCGGCATCGAGGACCGTCGGCGCGGCTTCTACGGCATTCAGTTTCATCCCGAGGTTTTCCACACCGAGCGCGGCGTGGACATGATCCGCAACTTTCTCGTCCGCGTCTGCGGCGCTAAGCAGGACTGGACCACCAAAGACTTTATCGCCCACGCCGTGACTGGCATCCGCGCCAAGGTCGGGAAGTCGCGCGTGCTGCTTGGTCTGTCGGGTGGGGTCGATTCCTCGGTGGCGGCGGCCTTGCTGCACAAGGCCATTGGCAAGCAGCTCACCTGTGTGTTCGTCGACAACGGCCTCCTCCGCCAGGGCGAGCGCGCCTACGTCGAGGCGCTTTACAAACGGAATTTCAAGATCGACCTCCGCGTCGTCGACGCCTCCGCCCTCTTTTTGAAACGCCTCAAGGGCGTCACCGAGCCGGAGCAGAAGCGCAAGATCATCGGCCGCACCTTCGTCGAGGTGTTTGAGAAATCCCTCAAGTCCATCGGCGGGGCCCAGTTCCTGGGGCAGGGGACGCTTTACCCCGACGTCATCGAGTCTGTCTCCATCGCGGGCAATCCCGCCTCGCTCATCAAGACCCACCACAACGTCGGCGGCCTGCCCGCGCGCATGAAGCTCCAGCTCATCGAGCCGCTGCGCGAACTGTTCAAGGACGAGGTGCGGCAGGTCGGCGCCGCGCTCGGCCTGCCCCGGGAGGTCGTCTGGCGCCAGCCGTTCCCCGGCCCGGGCCTCGGGGTGCGCGTGATGGGTGACATCACCACCGACAAGCTGGGGATCCTCCGCCACGCCGACGCCGTCCTGCAGGACGAGATGATGAAGTCGGGTTATTACTGGAAAGTCTGGCAGTCCTTCGCGGTGTTCCTGCCGGTGAAGACCGTCGGCGTGTTCGGCGATGAGCGCACCTACGACTACGTCATCGCCCTCCGCATCGTGGAGAGCATCGACGCCATGACGGCCGACTGGGCCCGGTTGCCTCACGACCTGCTGCAGAAAATCTCGTCCCGCATCACCAACGAGGTGCGCGGGGTCAGCCGGGTGGTCCTGGACATCAGTTCCAAGCCACCGGCAACCATCGAATGGGAGTAAATTCCCGTTGCGAACCGGGGCACTCCTCGCTGATTCTCCTGTCACACCACCCCATGAATGCTAGAACTTCCCCTGCAATTTTTTGCGGGGTTTCCCCCGGCTTGAAATTAGGACGTCGCCTGTCCATCCCCAAAGCTCCGTGGAGCCGTGCGGGCACAAGGGCGACGTTCAAACTCCGCCTTCTCCTGGCCGCCGCCCTGCTTTCTGCCGCCACGCTCCCGGCCTCCGGCCAGACCGCCGAACAATGGATCGCCCGGGCGCGGGCGCGGCTCGGTTCCGAGAGTGCGCTCCAGGGACTGACCAGCATCCGCTACACGGGCACCCTGGAGGTGGATGGCACCAACCAGCGGAGCCTCGACATCGTTTTCCAAAAGCCCCTGAAGCAGCGCATCACGCTGACCGGCGCCGAGATTGTCGAAGTGATCGCCTTGGACGATTACGACGCCTGGCAGAAACGCCTGAACCCCAAAAACCCCACCCAGTGGCAGCTCACCCTGGTCGATGCCGCGCAGACCAAGCGGCTCCGGGCCCAGACCTGGGACAACCTCAATTTTTTCAGCGGCATCGAGAAAATGCGCGGTTCGGTCCGGTTGGACGGCGACTCCACCGTCGACGGCGTGGCCTGCGTAAAACTGGTCTTCACCTATCTGCCGAACATGGTTCTGACGCGCTACCTTGACAAGGCCACCGCCCGCCTGGTCAGGACCGAGACGGAAACCGGCACGGAAATCCGCGAGGAAGGCGAGATTTTCGTCAAGGGCATCCGTTTTCCCCGCAAGGTCACCAATCGCGAGAAGGGCGGCAGGGTCACCGCCATGATCTTCGACCAGGTGGTCCTGAACGAGGTGCACGCCACCGGCGAATTTGCCGTGCCGGCCCTGCGGGAGAATTGAGCGGGCGGGGGCTTGAAGGATCTGGTTGAGGTGGAGCGCGGCCTCAGGACGCGCTTCGAACCCGTCCTGAGGCCGGGTTCCACCATGCAGTGCGCCCCGCCTCCCGACAATTTCTACTTCGGCGGTTGAGTTTTTCTACTGTCCGCCGGGTGCCGGGCAACCCCGAGGCTTTGCTTTGCAACGGGCCTGATTTGTGTTCTTTTAGCTTCACCCCGCCATGCCCAACAACGCCGTCCTCAAAATCGCCGACAAGGAAATCGCCTGCCCCATCATGGTGGGGACGGAGGGCGAAAAGGCCATCGACGCCCGCAACCTCCGCAAGGACTCCGGCTACATCTTCTACGACCAGGGCTACGGCAACACCGGCTCCTGCGAGAGCACAGTCACCTACCTGGATGGTGACAACGGCATCCTGCGCCACCGGGGTTACCCGATCGAGCAACTCGCCGCGCACAGCAACTTCGTCGAGACCGCCTACCTTGTGATCTACGGCGAGCTGCCCACCAAGGAGCAGCGCTTGAAATTCGGGCACATGCTGCGCGAAAACGCCCACATCGAGCCGCAGATGCAGCGCCTGTTCGAGGGTTTCCCCAAGGATGCCCCGCCGATGGGCATGCTCTCGTCGCTGGTCGGCGCGCTCGCGGCCTATTACCCGCACCTCGCCACCAACAATTTCGAGAAGGACCTCCAGCACTTCGACCTCGCGGCCGCCCTGGCCATCTCGAAGATCCGCACCCTTGGCACGATGATCTACCGCCACTCGCGCGGCCTGCCGTTCCTGCACCCAAAGGATCTGCCGTTCTGCGAGAACCTCATGCACCTGATGTTCTCGGAGCCTTACAAGGACTACAGCGAGATCCCCGAGGTCACCAAGGCCCTGAACCTCCTCCTGCTCATGCACGCCGACCACGAGCAGAACTGCAGCACCTCCACCGTGCGCATGGTCGGCTCCAGCGGCGCCAATCTCTTCACCTCGCTCGCCGCCGGCGTCAACGCCCTCTCCGGCCCGCTCCACGGCGGCGCCAACGTCGCCGTCATGCAGATGCTCCAGTCCATCCACGACGAGCACGACGACGGCTCGCGCTTCATCGCGGCGGCCAAGGGCGGCAGCAAGAACAACCGCCTGATGGGCTTCGGCCACGCCGTCTACCGCAACTTCGACCCCCGCGCCAAGGTCATCGGCGAGGCCTGCAGTCTCGTGCTCAAGAAGCTCGGCAAGTCCGACCCGCTCCTCGACATCGCCCACCACCTCGAGCAGGCCGCGCTGAAGGACGACTACTTCATCTCCCGCAAGCTCTACCCCAACGTCGATTTCTACTCCGGCATCATCTTCCGCGCCCTCGGCATCCCGACCAACATGTTCACGGTCATGTTCGCCATCGGCCGCGCTCCCGGCTGGATCGCCAACTGGCGCGAGGTCGCCTCGAACCCCAAGGGCCGCATCTACCGCCCCCGCCAGATCTACACCGGCCCCGTCAAGCGCGACTACGTGCCGATGGAGAAGCGGGGGTAGATACGGTGGAGTGCGTTGCGCGTCCGTCGTAGCCTTGGCAAAGTCGGAACCTCAACGCGCTAACAGCGTCCTGAGGTCAGGCCGCTCCACCATCCTCGGCTTATCCGGCTTATTCCACATTGAGCGAGCGCAGGATTTTCCGCGCCAGGTGCTCCTTTATTTCCGTGTGCCGGGGTATCGCCTCCATCACTCCGGTTCGCGGATTAATCCAGAGCGAGTGAGCGCCGCCTTCGCGCTTCAAGTAGCAGCCGGAGTGGCGGAGCTTCTTCTCCAGCTCACGCCGTTTCATCAGATCGCCACCACCGTCTGAATGGCGTCGGCCGGCAGACCCCGCTTGGCGTCGTCCACGCGATCGTCAAAAATGAGCTGAATGGCGGCTTTCAGGCTTTGTTTGGCCTCTTCAATCGTCTCGCCCTGCCCGTTCGCGCCGGGGACTTCGGGACAGATCGCCCAGAAGCCGCCTTCGGGTGCCACCTCGATGATCGCTGTGAACTCGCCTTTCATGGGCTCACTTATGCGCTTAACGCCTGAATTCAGCAAGTGCGTTCTATCTTCCAATTGATCCGGTAGGGCGCGCTGACCCTTGGCTCGCCATAGTTCCGATAATTGGGAACGAAGACGGCCCAACGCGCTTTAAGCGTTCTGCGGTCAGGCGGCTCCACCAGGCGCCGGCGGCTCCACTTTTTTCTCCGGCGGCTGCTTGAGGATTTCGTCGAGCGTGAGGCCGGTGGCCTGTTGCAGGCCCTTCAGCAACTGCCAGAGCGCATACATCATCATGGCCAGGCTGGGCAGCACCGCGCCGCCAAGGCTGGCCCAGTGCATTTTCGCAAGTTGCTGGACGAACAGCTCCGTGCCGGGCTGCCCGGTGATGATGAGCCGCGCCAGGCCGAAGTTCAGCCCGGCACTGACAAAAAACGACAGCGCGAGCAACCGGCTGGCGGTCTTCATCAGCCGGGGAAACTCGGGTTGCGCGGCGCGGGCCGCCAGTGCGGCGTCGATGCGTTCCACGTCGATCACCTGCGGGTTGTAGAGCAGCTCCTGCACGAGGGGCGTCTTGGCGCGCATCGAGGCCAGCACGGCGACACCGATCAGGGCGGGCAGGGCGCCGTCCTTGACCGCGAACCAGAAGCCGTCGAGCTGCATCAGTCCGAAGCCGCCCGTGATGAGCACGCTGCCAAACCCGACCGCCGAGATGAAGTTGAATCGCTTGCGTTCGACGTAGTCGTAGAGCCCGTAGCCGAGTGGGAAGAGCAGGGCCACGACGAGGCCCCATTTCGGTCCGAGGCCGCGCTCGCCACTGCCCCAGGTCTGGATCGCCGTCGGCAGGGCGACGTTGCAGATGAGGTTGAGCAGCAGGTTCTCAGGTTTGGGCTTCGGGGCTGGAACGGGCATTGGGTCGATGGAAGATGGAACTCAGGAAAACAGGAAGGAAGAAACCGCCCGGAGCGCTGTATTTCCTGATTTCCAGTTTTCCACATTTCAGTATGTTCCAAGTCCAATGCTCTTGCTCGGCGTCAACATCGACCATGCCGCGACCCTGCGCCAGGCCCGCTACCGCTCGGCCGCGGCGACGCACGGCGGCGCCATCGAGCCCGATCCCGTCGAGCTGGCCTTTCGCTGCGAGCAAGCCGGGGCCGATGGCATCACCGTGCACCTTCGCGAGGACCGTCGCCATATCCAGGACGAGGATGTCCTGCGCCTCGGCCGGTCAAAAACCACCCGACTCAACCTGGAGATGACCTGCACGCCGGGCATGATGGAATTCGCCCTCAAGCTGAAACCGCACTCCGTCTGCCTCGTGCCTGAGAGCCGCGAGGAGATCACCACCGAGGGCGGACTCGACGTCGTGAAGCACCGCGACAAGGTCGCCCGCGTGACCGACGCCATGAACGCCGCCGGAATAAAAACCAGCCTCTTCATCGACCCCGAACCGGAGCAGATCGAGCTCTCAGCCAAACTGAAGGCGCCCTGGGTCGAGCTGCACACCGGAGCCTACGCCAATGCCTACCACGGCGCCGGCCGCGCGGCGGAGTTCGCCCGGCTCGGCGCCGGGGCCAAGCTCGCTCACACCGCCGGGCTGGTCGTCAACGCGGGCCACGGCATCAATTACGTCAACATCGCGGAAGTCCGCACCATCCCGCATCTCCACGAACTCAATATCGGCCACAGCATCATTAGCCGTGCGTTGATCCGCGGAATCGACGAGGCTGTGCGCACCATGAAGTGCCTGATGAACCCGCAACAGTAGCGAGCATCGAGCAGCGAGTAGTGAGCATGAATGCAGTCGTGACCAATGGCGTTTTTCGGGCTCTACTCGCTGCTCACTACCCGCTACTCACTACTACAGCATGAGCATCATTCTCCCCCCCGGCGGCGCCCTGATCGGCCTCGGCTGCGATCTCATCGAGACCGAGCGCATCAAGAAGGTGCTGGAGAAGCACGGCGACCGTTTCCTCAAGCGCATCTTCACCGACGAGGAGCAGGCCTACTGCAGCAGCCTCAAATATCCGCACAAGCATTACGCCGCGCGCTGGGCCGCCAAGGAAGCGGTGTCGAAATGCTTCACCACCGGCATCGGTGAGCACCTCGACTGGACCTCCATCTCCGTCTACCACGGCTCGCGCAAGGAGCCGCTCGTGCGCCTCGACGCCAAAGGCACGGCGTTGCTGGCGCAGGTTGGCGCCACCCACGTCTGGCTGACGCTGTCGCATATCGACACCCACGCGATGGCGGTCGCCGCGTTGGTGAAGCACTGAAGGAAGCAGCGAGTAGTGAGGAGCAAGCATTGAGTAGAAAAGCCACCGTCATCCGCCCGGCCCATTCTCACACCTCGCTCCTCGATGTCCGCTTCTCCGATGCATCCCGTGCCCTCCCACCCGGTCCTCACTTGCGCCGGGGCGAGAGCCTGGGAAAAGGCCCGGCTCACCGACGAGTCGCTGGAGTGGTCGGCCATGCAGGAAGCCGGCACCAAGGTCGCGCTATCCGTGCTCGATGACTACAAGGAGATCGGGGGCCTGCCGCTGCACGGGCGGATCCTCGTGCTGGCGGGCAAGGGGCACAACTGCGGCGATGCCCTGCTGGCGGCGCGGGCCATCCTCTCCGAGCGGCCCGATACCACGGCCATCGTCGTGCTCGCTTTCGGGGCCGGTGAGTTGCGGCCGCTGGCGGGCCGCGCACTGGACTGGCTGCGGGAACAGGCCCCGGCCCGCGTCCAGATCCTGCCGGCCGAGCAGGCGCTGGCGGCCGGGCAGGAATACGCCCTGTGCCTCGACGGCATCTTTGGCTTTCAGTTCCACGCGCCGATGGATGAAGCGACGGCGCGACTCATCGTCCGGGTCAACGCGCATCGCGGCATCCGTTTCCACGCGGCGGTGGACCTGCCCAGCGGGATCGGCGAGACGAGCGTGGCCACGTGTTTCCATGCCGACTTTACCTACGCGACCGGCAGCGTGAAATATCCTGCGCTGCTGCCGCGCCATGCCGCCGTGGTCGGCCGGCTGCGCTTTGTGGAGATCGGCCTGCTCCGCGAGGATTCCGCGCCCGATGCGACCGAGCGCATCCTGCTCGAGTCTTTGCTTAAACCGCTGGCGGAAATGCGGGTGTCGCAGTCGGACAAGCGCACCTACGGGCACCTGCTGGTGGTCGGCGGTTCGCACAGCTATCCCGGGGCGGTCGTGCTGGCGGCGCGGGCGGCCCTGCGCAGCGGGGCGGGACTGGTCACGGCGTTCGTGCCGGAGAAATTCGCGCCGGAATACGCCGCGCGCCACCCGGAGGTCATGTGGGTGGGCTGTCCGGTGACGGCGCAGGGCGGGCTGGCTGCGGGCACGTCGGATCTGGTGCGCGCCCGCTCCACTAAGGCCACGGCGCTGCTGATCGGCCCCGGCCTGGGCGCCGATCCGGAAAGCCTGGATGCCATCCAGGCGATTGTTCGTAATACAAACATTCCGCTGGTGCTCGATGCCGACGCATTGCGGCCGGAAGTGGTGGCGCGGGTGCGCGAAAAGGTTTTTATCGGCACGCCGCACGCAGGCGAGTTCGAGCGAATCGCCCCGGCACTGTTCACCGACGGCAATTTCACCGCACCACTGGGCGTGCTGGTGCTAAAGGGGCCGCTGACGCGCGTCACCGATGGCAAGACGATCTATCACAGCCCGTTTGGGGGGCCGGTGCTCGCTCGCGGCGGCAGCGGCGACCTCCTGGCGGGCCTCATCGGCGGCCTGCTGGCGCAAAAGCCGGATGATCCCATGCTCGCGGCCTGCCGGGGTGTGGTGTGGCACGGGCGCGCGGCCGATTTGCTGGCTCGCGCCTTCGGCCAGGTAGCTGTAGAGATTTCCGAAATCCTGGAACAACTCGGCCCCGCGCTGAAACCCACGCCATGGCAGACTCTTCCCTGACCGAGCGGCATTCGTTTGTTGGCTTTTTGCAGGCTGGGACTCAGGTGCTCAAAACCAAGGAGTTCCGCATATCCGAGGGAGTTAAAGACTGTCGGTGACCATCTCCGGGCTCGGCGGCTTGATCTGGGCCTTCGCCAGCGGGATGTCGCCAAAAGCCTCAGCGTAAACGTGCAAACGGTCGGGAATTGGGAGGTGGGCAGAGACCAGCCTGATTTTTGGTATATGCCGAGAATTGTTGAGTTCTTGGGGCATGATACTCGCCCGAAAGCCGAAACTAAGTTGCTTCGGGAAGAGCTTCTTGCCTTCCGCTTGAAGCATGGACTGACGCAAAAAGACTTTGCCGCCCGTCTGCGGGTGAACACCTGCACAGTTTCAGGCTGGGAAGGCGGGAAAACCGTGCCGACGCCAGAAAGCATGGTGCGGATACGCCTTTTGCTGAGAAGTAAGTGGGCATGATAGCTGCAAGCAATCTGATGTCACGGTATTCGCTGAATCAGAGTGACACGCTCTTCTATAGAGAATGCAGGGGCAGAGAGGTCTTTCCTGAGTTTTGGGAGGAAGTGAGCAGCAACGCGAGGAATGTCTTGATCCATGGCCCCAAAAAGAAACCAGCAGCACCGTGCCAAAGCATCGAAAGAAGGGTAATTGAGTTGAAAGGTCTTATCCTCTGATGAAATCCGGAATTCCTTCGGGTCTAGCGTCCCCATCAAGACTTCATTGAAATAGTCATAATGTCCTCGAATGGTCGGTTTTTTTGAAAATTCTAGAAGTTCGTTCATGTAGCCTGTATTTGTGTTGTAGAACAGGGCCAATGTGCCTCCAGGGGCGACGGATTTCATGAGTGTTTGGAAAACTTGATCCTGACTTTGCTGGAGGCCCAAGTATCCCAAGACGTGGCTACAGATAATTAAGCTGTATTGGTCGCTGAGTCGGACGTCCTGAATGCATTGCTTGATGAATCGTCCAAATTGGACCGAGTGTCGCAACGTAGGATCAGGATCAACAATGTGGATGAATTCGGCTGATTGGACTGCGAGCGCTATATCTCCTTTCCGGCCGCCCACATCCAAGACTAAATTACCTGGGCGCAAATGAAGATGACTACGGAGAAATTTCCCCAGCCACTCATTCTCCCCAGTAATGCACTTAAATTGATCGTATTCAATCGTTCCTTCAGGGATCCACGTTTTTTGAAATCGGTCTTTGTTCAGAACATCCATGTCATGGAAATGATAGGCGAATAATTCTGACTCGAACCCTATTGCGCATTGTCCATCAGGCGCTCTTGTTGAGCCGTCATTTGTCCCAACGCCGGTAGTCTTGTTTGAGGCTGTTGTGCTATTCACTTTACGGAGGCAATAATTGCGAGAAATGCGCCCAGCCAATTCCAATCAAAAGGGCACAGATGAATAGAATGACTACGATGAAAAAATCCTGTTTGGTTCGGCGCTTGATGATATTGATGTCCACAAACTGCCCCCCAACAGCTCCAGCGGGACAAGTGACGCTGCCGCAGCCATGTGCTGTGAGCATCCAGAAATTACCTTTTTCCTCCTCCAAGAGTGTGGCATAAAAGTATTTCATTGTCGAGCCACCCACATGGAACATAGACGCACCTCCGACGAAGAAAGCAATATAACCAAGCGCGTCGGCCTCAATGCCTCCTGATGCGGGGGAAACATGGCTCAAGGCTCTATGCAGCACGACAATCAATGCTAATGCCACAAAGACGCAAAGTGAAATGACGTTCTCCTCACGAAGCCATTTGAAATGGTAGTGACGTTCGTGAACAGCCCCATCGCATAACACTACTATGAACCCGAAAGAGCAAAAAAGAAAATAGACGGCGGCAATCGCCATGACTTGAGCGAATAAATTGTTGTGGGCGACCGCGCGCGCAGCGAAAGCAATCGAGAGTAGATTGGCTGCCGAGAACATACGGACCAAGCGCCTACGGGAATCAGGTTCCGCAAGGAGAGAAGGGTCATTTTTCACCGACTTATCCGTCCCGGTAGTATTACTCACTTCGCTCTGATCGACGAGTCCTAGGCCAGTCTTATCAGGGACAGTCTTGATGGAGTGAAAATATCCAAAAGTGGAGAAGATCGAAACCGCGAAAAGTGTTCCGAGTTCAAACATGTGAAGTGCTACCGATGATGTAAATGGCTGCCAGCGTATAACGCACAAAAAATCATAGATCGCCGCCGTAAATACAAACCCTGCAAGGAGGGTTAGGGTCACAACAAGTCCCTCAGCAAGAAAGCTGTTTAGTAAGCTCTTTATTAGACGCAGCATGATTGCTCCGTGTTGCGTTGCGTGGTTTTAGTGTCCTGCGTGAGTTCATCCGAAAGTTGGACTCAACGCCCAGAATAAAATGAAGTGAGGAAATCATATCGGACAGCCCGATCGAGGTCAATTACGTTTGGGAGTAGCTTTTGGTCGAGTAGGGCTTTCTGGGTCATCACCCAATCTTCTTTGCGATATTCGGCAAAACGACGACCCTCCGGAAGGATTACCGGCTTTTGTTTATCTAAAGTGAAACGCACCATATCAGAGCTGAGATTCTTCGGATCATATTCCGAAATTAGCGGTATTGCCCGTGAGTAGTCGGCATAAGTGAGCTGCCAACCTTCAATAACCGCTGCGACGAAATTGCGGACAATTTCAGGATTCTTTTGCGCAAAGTCTTCGGTCGTAAAATAGACGGTCCCGAGATAATTAATCCCGAAGTCAGCCGGTGTGATTACGCGATACGGACGCTTCTCGCGTTCGAGCACGAAGGACTGAGACGCAGCATAGCCTGGCCAAACGTCTACCTGTCCTGTCAAGAAAGGGGAAAAGTCGTATTTAACGGGGATTTCATGGACATCGGATTTCTTCAGGCCCACTTTTGCAAGCAAGGCTTCGTATACGGTTCCAGTATCTTGACCCGCTTGATATCCAATACGCATTCCCTTGAAATCTTCAGGAGTTTTGATCTTGGAGTCAGCGTTTACGTAAAAAACTACAGGAGTTTGAAGATACCCAGCGGCAATCGCGACCAGTGGGAGACCTTTAGCGCGAGCAAGCAGAAAGCTATCGGCACCAGCCACGCCGAACTGATCCGCTCCCGCCGCAACCATACGCACGGGATCTGATTCAAATCCCCCTGGCTGCAATTCCACATTCAATCCATGTTTTTGGAAAAATCCCGCTTTCGCGGCTACCATCTCGCCAGCAAACCCTGGATCAAAAACCCATTTAAGGCGAACACTCACTTTTGCATCGAGTGGCACTGATGCTGACGGCGTGCCACTAGGCCGCGTTGCATACCAAGCGATGGATACCAACATAATGATAGCGACTGCGGACCACGCGAATTTTGTTCTATTCATGTTAGTTGGATTCCTACTTTGCTAAATGGGGTCTGATCAATTGTGAGTAAAGCGCCGAAGGGCGGTATTCTCTATCAAGATTATGCTACCATAAAATAGCCATGATGCTAACGCCGCCATAACAATGGCGCCAAAGACTAAGGGTGTATCAACACGGTAGGTTGATTGCATGATCAAATACCCGAGTCCCTCATTTGCTCCGGCATATTCAGCGACAATTGCCCCAATCATAGCCATGGATGCTGAAATCCTGACTCCAGCTAGCACAAAGGGTAAAGCATAAGGCAATATCACGACACGAAACGCGGTAAATCGGGGAACATGATATATGGCCAACAAATCTATAGCACCCACAGGAACGGCTCGTAGACCTTTGATTGTGTTCAATGCCATTGGGAAGAAGCACAGAAGTGCGGCCATTACCGCCTTGGAGGAAAGCCCCGGCCCAAACCAAAGTATCATCAAAGGTGCCAAAGCGACAATGGGGATAGCTTGGATGGCAACAAGGAGAGGCAGCGCGGTGCGCTCGCTACCAGCTTTCAGCGAAATACAGATTGCTGCGAGCACTCCGAAGAGACAAGCAAATGATAAACCAACTAACGCTTCGAGCATCGTCACCCATGCGTGATGCAAATAGTATGGCAGGTTTTGATGTAACGCAGACAGGATTACCGAAGGTGCGGGCAAGACATATGCCGGAACATTAAGCGCTCTTACAAAAAATTCCCACATCAACAGTAGGGAGACAATCACTAGTAATGGAATTCCAATTCTAGATGCCTGTGATCTGGCGACTTTCACTATGAAATTGTCCGGCATGTTGTAACTCATGTAAGTAATGATCGAACGTGTGCGACCTTAGCAACAAACTCAGGTGTGCTTAACAGGCTATCGTCGCGCTTTTCGCCGAATGTTGTTTCAACTTCCTCAACGATCTTGCCGGGTCTTTGACTGAAGACCAGAACGCGATGCGAGAGAAAGACAGCCTGAGTTACGTTATGTGTTACAAGCACCGTTGCGGGAGATGAACTCGACCAAAGCCGCAACAGTTCTTTACAGAGCGTTAGGCTTGTTAGCTCATCGAGGGCACCGAAAGGTTCATCAAGTAGTAGGATTGCCGGTTCGGTAATCAAGGCCCGTGCTAAGGCTACTCTCGACCGCATTCCGCCGGAAAGTTGGGATGGGAATAGACGTGCATAGTTGCGGAGCAAAACAAAGTCCACCATCCGCTCTACGAGATTTGTTTCAAATCGACCAATAATTCGCAAAGGGAAGGCGAGGTTCTCAGCAACTGTGAGCCAGGGGAAGAGGATCGGTTCCTGCGCAACAAGTGAAATGGAATGGGCTCTTCGCGCTGATTCGGGAGAGCTATCGTTGACTGATGCAGTGCCTATTGTAGGCGATATTAAGCCCGCTGCGACACGTATCAGTGTCGATTTTCCGCATCCGGATGGTCCTACAATAGAGACGATTTCTCCAGGGGCAATGGTTATGCTGATATTATCCAATGCGCGCAAAGTTTCTCCGGTTTGCTCTACCGTGTAATTATGCGACACATTATTTAGCCTAAGAGCCGATACTTGCTTGCCGTTGTTTGAAATCATAGCGCGGTGCCAGATAAACGGCGAAATTTGGGTGCGTTACTTTTCTCACCACGGTTTTGCATGGAAAGCAGTAGGCCTTGAATTTTTCCAAGATTCGAGGGGTGCCGTTGTGGAACCATAGTAGTGTTTTATCATGTCGTTAAAGCACTGTCAATCAGCCCGAAAGCCGGGCAAAATGCAGGAATAGGCCGAATCAAGAGGACACCTCAACAAACGTCACGAATTTCCTGTCCTGGGAATCCTTTGCCTTCGCCCAGACAGCTTTAGGTATCGGCAGGGTGAAGAATGCGGCGATGTCCTTCTGCAATCTCTCCGGTTGGTAATAGAGGGCGTCGTTGATGGCCTGATAGGAATTGGTAAGATGGAAAATAAGGAAGTTCACGAACAGCCTCTCCTCGTTCGTCAACGGCTTTGTGGCAAGGCCTGCCTTCGGATCGAGGATGCAGCTCAATTTCTAGGCTCGTAGAATTAGGACCGCATCTCGACAGCACCCTCGCGTTTGTCCGATACGAGGCAAGGCGATATACTGACAGCATGGATTTAACGCACTGGCTCGTAGAAAACTGGAGACACTTGATAGAGAATGTCGGCATTCTCAGCGGGCTCATCGTGGCTACCATCAGTTTCCACAAAGACGCCAAGGTGCGGCGAGTGGAAACACTTTTCAAAATGACCGAGCATCATCGCGAACTCTGGATGCACTTCTATTCCCGTCCTGAGCTAGCAGGAATTCTGGATGCGAAGCGTGATGTCCTCACCTCTCCACCGACAGATGAGGAAATCCACTTCGTGAACTTCCTATTCCTCCATCTCAATGGGGTATTCCGTGCGTGCAAGGCAGGCATTTCAGTAAGACCGGAGCACCTGGCGGATGACCTACGGTCATTTCTCGCGTTGCCGGTTCCAAGGCTCGCGTGGGACAGACTCAAGTCGAGTCATGATCGCGATTTCTTTGCCTTTGTAACAAAAGCACTGCGCCAGACGAATCGCTAACCCTAGCTGACAGGTATATCTGCCTTCGCCTTAAGGAGGAGATCGCGAGGTATCCAGACTACCCTCTCGTCAGGCCCGCAACCAACCGTAGGAGGGAGACGGGGGAGGGCACCGGCAGTCATGTCGATGCCGATAACTGCGAAGCCGTCTTCGACTTCCCAAATATCTGGGCAGTTCTGGAGGGCAGCAGTTTTGGCACCATTGGCGTGAGGGTCAGGCCCGATACGCCGCAGAAAAGATGGAGTGGTCAGATTCATGTTGGCTGTTGGTGGCAGTTTAGAGCACGCCAATACGAGGCGTGTTCGTCAATCCAAAAATACGCCAGTATGGGGCGTGCCACCACGCCGACGAAAAGGTGATTATTCCATCCTCGCGCGCCTCGGAGAGAACATCCAGGCGGAGAGGAAGCGTGCAGGGATCACGCAAGAAAAGCTCGCAGAGGTCATAGACCTCCATCCGCGCATCGTGCAGAAAATAGAGGCAGGGGACTTGAATCCCAAGTCCACGACGCTTATCCGCATCCATGTTGCAATAGGCTGCTCGTGGGAGTCGCTAATTCCGAAGCTAGGTCGCTGACACTAAGCGTGGATTATAGCCGCATTTATTTAGGAGCAAACTTCTATACGCCGCCCTTATGGCGGCGTAGGCGTGTAATTGCTTTTTGGCTACGATCCAGAGGCATTTGAAACACGTAGAGTGTGGCTTGCTAGCGTCGTTGGGCTTTCAAGCTATTGGACTGAGTCGAGCCGGCTTAGATGAGCGCTGAGGCGGTTCCGCACCAACGTCTACCGCGGGGTTGCGCGAATGGTAATTTCTAAAACCTCCCCAAGGATGGTGATTTGCTCGCTAGCGACCGAAAGAGTCCCGGTTTGGATGGCCGCAACCACTCGATCCAACAAGCGCCGTCCATCTGAGAGATAGGCGGCTGTTTTTGCGAAATCACGGAACGTCTCCGCCTGATACAAGATGCGGAACAGATATTCGAGCGGCCATTCATTATTGCCAAAGCGCTGGATTAAGGCCCGCTGCATCCTTTCGCACCGATCCCAATCCTTGAGCCAGGAAATACGGGGAACGACTACTTCCAACATGCTCCAGGCCGAATAGGGCATCGTTTGATTCGCTGCCGCCGCATGAGCATTTTGGAAGCTCAACCGGCAAAGTTCTGCGGCCTTGGGTCCGTCCAATCGGAATGCCAGCGCGAGCGAAAAGGAGCAGGCCTCCACAGTGGAACCCGAGTTCGGTGCAAACTTCGGTTGCCACGCGGCCAGCGCAGCAAGCCAATGGTCCAAGGGAAACGTGCTTTTGGCCGCGCGTGCTGGCGAATAGGTCGCGGCGATTCCTGCGAGGACTTCCGGGGTTATGGTTTCAAGCTGATTGAGGAAGGAATCAACAAGATCGGCCCGAGCCGCCAAGGCGTCGGTCCAGCGGTCTCGCAGGTGCACCGGATACGGTCCCCGATGCGCAAATACCGCCGCCACTGCCGCCGGGCCGAACAATGAAAAGAAGTGGTTCGCCTCACGGTCCAACTGTGCTTGAAATAGCGCGGAGAAAACTTCGTTGAGGTGAGCTGTCACGGTCTCCTTGGTCGCCGCCACCGCTTCTAAAATCTCGTGCGAATGGGCATCCAGCGCCGTCCAGAATTCGGATTTGGCTGCCAAGGTCGGGCGAACTTTAAAAAAAGTCGTTACGAACTGTGGATTACGCCGCAGGAACGAAAGGATCTGGCCCTCCGATTGAGTGGAAATGATGGCGAGGGCGATCTGCTCGCCGAACTGGTTCAGGGATCGAGCCGAAAGCTTGAGAAGCAGGTCAAGGGCCGCGCTGGAATCCTGGGCGATGAGCCGCGTCATCCGTTCGCTCAAGCCGATGGTCGGTGACGCGAAGGCCTCCCCATAGTTCTGTGTTGCCAGTTGGATGATGATCCAGCGATCAACCTGCAGGATATTCGAATGCTCAATGGCAGCGAAGCAATGCCGCTTGAGGGTTTCGGCTTGCTCGGTTTCCGGAAAATTATCGGCCACCACCTGCAAGAGGTTCAGAGCGTCCGCTTCTTTCAGCGCACTGCCGCCCGGCAGCAGGTCATGCACCACGGCGGCGAAGCCGGCATCCTTTCGCGCCAAACTGGCGTCGGCGATCTCCGCGAGAAACTGACGCAATCCCAGCAGGCCGTGGCTGAGGAAATCAGCGACCAACGCTTGGATTCCCGGCCCCAATTCGGTCGGGCCGTCATTCCGATGGGCCAAGGTCGCGCCTGAGGCGCGGACGACCTCGCGCACGGTATTGGTGGGCGCGAGTTGAACATCAAACGGGCGCGAATCAAATTTGCGTGCAGAGAGCGAACCTGTGCTGAACGTGAACTCAAGCCTGGCCTGTGGCCAAAGCTGCGCCCATAATTCCATGAACAGCGTTTCAAATACGGCCTGTTCATTCCCGCCCATGACGATAGGTGTCGGCTCGGCCCCGTAGAACAACCGCAGCAGGTCCTCACAGTCCGACTGCAGGATGTTCCTCTCGAAAGCCGCCGCTGTGATCCGTCCCTGAATCGGGCTCCGGAAGTTGCCGTATTCGCCCGCCTCGGGGCGAACAAAGGATTCCAACAGAGAAGACAGGGATGGGAGGGTCGCCACATCATTCGTTTCGATCAGGAGGGTGTGTGTCCAGACACATCCCGGTCGGGGCATTTCCGGCGCATACCATGTCCGGGCGAAGGCATAAGCGGAGATTTCCCGCAACGGATAGCCGGTGAGGTATGTTTCAAACGCCTTGGGCGGAATGCTGCCCGACAGGTCACTTTGGACCAAAATCTTTCGCGCCACCGCCGGAGGAAGCTCGCGGGAGGATGCCAGCAATTTGTGCCCGCCGTCGTATCCGTGCAGGAGCTGGTGAACGATGATTGTGCGCGTGTTCTGAGGCATCGTCATTCCTGGCGGATCAGCCATTGCACCGGTATCGTCACGTCGGTCGGGTCGGCGATGCCGTCCGCCGCAACCCGGCAGCGCGCGTGCGGCGGGGTGTTCTCAATTTCCGGCGTGAGCTTGCCGTAGTCCACGCCTTGCGCGCTCACCCCGAAGACCTTGAAGTCGAAAACCTCCGGGTTGTTGGCCAAATAACTGACCAACGCGGGCATCCGTAACTTCAGCCAGCTCTCCGGCTTGGCGGTGGCCTGGGTGGCCAGCACGCTATCCCAAGCGGACACGATCACCCCGAGCCGGAAAGGCTGGTTCAGCTTGCCGGTCTCGGCCACCAATTGGAGGCTGTCGATCAGCTGGATTTGCGTCGGCACCTTCGCGAGGTCGAACGGGGCCGACTTCGGTTTTTCAGTCGGCGGCATGGGCTCGCCGGCGGGTTCCGGCTGCGGCAGTTGCGCTTGCAGTTCCTGCACGTCCTGCAAGGTCTCGCCATCTTCTATCTTCTCGGGATGAACGAACAGGAGCGCGCCGCCAGAGCCGTCGAGCAGCGTCTGGAACTGGGGCGTCCAGTGGCGATGGGTCCAGATTTCACCAAAGGTCTCACCGGACAAATCGGGAATAGTGAGATTAAACCCCGCCTGGTCGGCCTTCCGGATGATTTCAAGTTCGACCGAGCGCTCCGTGCCCGCGGAAGTGCGCGGAACCTTGGTGAAATTGAGCCATGCCTGCTGGAGTTCATCCAAGTAGGCTGAATCCTGTGGATGGCATTTAACGGTCAGTCCTGCCTGCGCTGCGCCGTTCGCATAAATCCAAAACGCGGCGAGGAAGCTCGTCTTGCCGGACTCGGCTGGCCCCATCAGGAGAAAGCGAGTCGCGTTCATTTTGAGGCGGAAGTGAAATGGCGGCGCTGGAACGCCTCGGATTCGCGCTCGCCGGTCAGGGCCGCCGCCGCAGCACCATCAACGGGGGGACTGCTGGGCGGGACCAGCCATGTCGCCAGTAATGTTTCCACGCCGTGCGCAGTGTGGATATGATCGCCGTTCTTGGGACGGGCCGCGACCTCCAGAAAGGTGCGTGTGGGAAACCGGGTTTCAATCCGACGCTCGATGGCGACCTTCATCTCGGCGAGGGCGGCCTTGGCGGCTTCGTCCTGCAATTTATCAACCTTGGTCACGACCACCTGAAGTTTGCACTCCGGTTTGGCCGCGCCGCTGTCCCAGACGCATTTCAGGAAATTAACCGCGTCCTCGATGGCGGTGTAACGCTCCTTGGCTACGCGCAGCTTGTCGCCGTCGATCAGCAAGGTCAGGAATTCGGTCCGCTTGAGCGACGTAATCGCGAGGCAGTTCTCGTGTGACTTCCGGAGCCCGTCGAAGCCCTCGCCCGCCACGTCCATCACGAACAAGGAGCGGGGCGAGGACGGCTCGTCGGTGCGGTTCACCGTTAGGTGATAGAAATACTCCTCGTCCGAAAATTTGGTCCGCTGCGTATCCGGGTCTTCCAGCCCGGACGCGATCCGCGACAGGTGGCAGAGCTCTTCGAACGCCACCAACGTGCGCGAGCCCGAAAAAGTGAGGGCCTGGAATCGATTTTGCCGGAAACACTCGTGGACTGTGGCCAGTAGCGTGCTTTTCCCGGCATCCGGCGGGCCGACCATCGTCACCAGCGTCGTCGGCGTAGCCCGCGCCAAGTCGCTCGTTTCCGCCAACGAGAGCAGGCCTCCCGATCGTAGGGTGACATCCGCCGGCGCCGCCGGCTTGGCGCTGGCCGGCGAGGGCGTCGGAGCCGGATTCACAGTCGTGCTCATGACGAGGCCTTTTGCCAGGCCCGTGGGAGCAAGCATTCGCGGTAGAACAGCACGGACAGGTCCGTCGTGCGCAGCTTGTGGCCTTTGCCCCAGCCCGACGGCTGCCCCGTGATTTCGCGGGTAAGGCGGCACAGTGGGAGGCAGGCATGACCCCCCCAACGCTGGGCAAGGCCGGTGATGAACGCGGTGGACAGCTTCTTGATAGCCGCGCTTACCGCTACGGTCTGGGGCGCCTTGGTTCGGCCGGTCTGGCTCACGCGGTCGGCGAAAGCGCCGATCGCAACATGGCCGGGCAGCAACGTCGTGAGATCGGCCAGCTCCTTCGCCGCCACGAACGGAATCGCTTCGTCGGCAATCTCGCCGAACGGTGTATTGGTGTCGCGGCTGCGTCCGCCGAAAATCCACCACAGGATATTCGTCTCCTCCGCCGTCACTGCGAGGACGCGCTCCAAATTACTCGCCTCGGCTTGGGTGTCACCCTCCAGCTGCTTCACCACGGCGTCCAGGTCTGCGCGGGCCCGGCTTGAATCGGCCAGGGTTTTTTCCGCGAGCGCCGCCAAATCGGTGCGATACGCCGGCTGCGTTTCAAAGGACGGAAAATTGACCGCCGACAACATGGCGGCGAACTCGCCGAGCGTGGAGTCCTGCTCCACAATAACGTTCAGCTTGGCGGCGGCCAGGGCCGCGACGGCCAGTTTCTGTTTTGGGAGTAACGAGGCATCCTGTTTTTGCAACGTGGCGTGGAAACGGCTCGCGCCCACGGTGGCGGCATCAGTTCCGTGGGCCAGCTGCACCAGCGAAACCACGTCCGGCGCGGTGGCTTGGAATGCTTCGAGTCCCGCCCACCATTTGCGCAGGGTTTCGTCGTTGGGGGTGATGTTGGCGGCGGCCAACCAAGTCGCGAATTTGGGGTGCAGGTCCATAAGAGTTTAAGTGAAGGGGTTGTCGTCGGGGAGATTGCCGGTGTGCCTCTTCTCTACGGCATTGTAGAACTCCCGCAATTCGTTCCGCTCGGCTGCCCGGCGAAACAGGCGGCGGAACAGCTCGGCGGGATCGATCTGGCTGTCGCTGTCCTCCAGCAGGTGGAGTTCGTTGGCGACCTCCATCCGTTTGTGGAAGGGCAGGCTCAAGAAGCGGAAGGAGAGTTTCCAGGAACCGTTCATGACCTTAGGGGCCGGCTCGGCCGGCGTGGGAATGTTGAGAGGATTGTTGACCTGAGGCTGGGAAGCGACCTCGGCGAGCTGAGGCGTCGAGGCGAGTTCGGGTTGAGTGACTTTTTCAAGCCAATCCAACGACAGCGCGAAGGCCTTGCTGGTGCCGCCCGCGGCGCAGGCCGCGGATTCGGGGATGAACTTGGTCTGGTCCGGATCCCAAATGCGCGGATGTATCTCGACGTGAAGGATACGCTTCCTCTCCTCGGGCGACGAGGTCGTGACATGGAAGACGATGACGTTGTAGCGCGGCCGCGCGGTTTCGCCCTGCGCTGGATTCACCGCTCCGGCATTGATCTGCAGGGAGGCAAACCCGTTTTCGTCACCGGGCACGATACGACGCTGGTGCTTATGCCCGAAGAGCTGGATCCGAACGCGGGAGTTCAGATATTTCATCGCCTCGTCGCTATCCCGCAACCAGTCCGGCGGGTGGTGGCACAAGGTCATGTATTCGTGGGCCTCCAGCCGGGGGACGGCGCAGTTGGCCGAGCCGACCGTCAGCAGCTTGCCCGTGTCCTTGTTGTCGTCCTTATTGCAGCCGATGGCGCTATTGAGCCCTCGAATCCGTAGCTTGCCGCCGTCGTTCAGGACGATTTCCTTTTCCCAGAAAATCCGATCGTGCGCGAAGTGCCCGCCGAACTTCCTCGCGAACTCGTTGTAGTTTTGCAGGGCGGAATAAACGATGGTGCGCGCCGCCGCGTCCGTCAGGTATTCCTGATAGATGGCATCGATCTTCGCGGGCTCCTGCGTGCGCAGCTTGTTTTGAAAATCGCGCAGCGAAACGCTATTGTCGATGACGTCACGCTGCACGTCATGATTGCCGCAGATCATCCAGACGTTCTGCTCGCTGCATTTCGTCTCATGGCACAGATCCAACAGCCATTCCTCGGCTCGCTTGTATTCCTCCACCTTTCCAGAATATGCGATATCGCCTGTCACGAGTATGCCATGGGCGGTGCCCAAGCTGCCGCAAAGCTCAACCACATCGCGCTTCAGTTCCCGACGGATGTCTTCATCCAGCACATCAGGGCCAACCGTGCTGGCTTTCACAAAGTGAATGTCAGACAGGTGGACGAGGACGATTTTAGACGCTGGATCGGGCATGATGCGTATCAGCAGTCAAAACCATAGATGCAATGCCTGTCAGTATTTTAACAACGAGCATTGTTATCCAAAAAAGCGATGGTGCCCGCCCGCGGAGGCTTCAAGTTGCCGGGCTACGCTCGACTGTCGCCTCGCCTCCGCCCGTCAACTTGAAGCCACCGCTTCCGCCATTCTTTTGGGAAAAGAACCAAAAGGCCGGCCCGAGCAGACTTCGGCGTCAGCGAGCTGATCCGAAGACTGCTTTGGCCGGCTGGACGGTTTAGGACGTAGAACTCAAGGTGGATAACCACTTGGCTACCCTGTCGGGTATCCGTGCTACACTGATTGGATGGAAATGGTTACCCTTCATGAATTATCGGTTTTGTTTGATATCAGCGTGCGTGTGCTGCGCAGCCGTGTGCGTCAGCTCGTGCAGGCCGGGAAATTGGTCGACGGTCAAGACTACCGTCGTGACGACTATGTGGACGAAACCCATTTCGTCTGGAAAATAAACCCGGCGTCATTCACGCGGATAACCGGGCTTTGGCCGGTTGACCAACCGGTCGACCCACGGGCAACCGTGGCTACCAAATCGGTTAGCGAGGCAAAGAATACCGCTGCCCCAACACCGTTGGGAGAAGATAAAACTTCCATAAACTTTGATACCAAGACGCCAGGCATGGAGCGCGAAATGATCGACTTACTGAAAGACCAAGTGCGGGTGAAGGATGGTCAGATTGCCGACCTAACCATACAAAATAAATCCGTGGTAGCGCTCAACGAAAAGCTCACCGGCGCCGTGGTTCACCACACCGAGCAGATCAAGACTTTGCTACAATTGACCGGTGGTCGCATGGAACCTGATGAGCTGAGCACTCGACCAGGACCATTGGTTAACAGCTCGGATACCCAGTCCGTTAACAATGGTGAACCGGTGGGTGACCACCAGGTTGGCAGTGCGGCCAAATTGGCGGCGTGAAAAGAATAGGACAGTGGTCTTGGGGATGTGGCCTTTGACGAGGTAAGCGGGCTCGTGCTACACTTTATTTATGGAACAGAGTTACACTTACACAGTGAGAATTACGAAAGCGGAGAGAGGAGGCTACGTTGTAACAGTGCCATCACTTCCTGGCTGCCATACACAAGGTGGCACCTACGAAGAAGCGCTATCCCAAGCCCGTGAAGCAATTCAGGGTTTTGTGGAGGCACTGCAAAAACTTGGTCGCCCGGTGCCTATTGAGAGACATGCACGCGAGTTGCATTTGCAGGTTAAGTTGCCGGTAATGGCATGACCCGTTTGCCGACGCTTAATGCGCGGCAAGTTGTTCAAGCCTTGAAAAGAGGTGGTTTTGAGGCGCTCCATCAGCGCGGAAGTCACTTGGTCTTGCACCACCCAATTACAGGCAAATTAACCACGGTGCCTATTCACCCGGGCGATTTGCAGCGTGGCTTGATTCGTCAAATAACCAAGCAAGCCGGACTGACCGAAACCGAATTCCGTTCTCTGATCTAAACCATGAAATGTGGACAACTGATTAGGTAAGCAATGCCGGGGCGGGGTAGAATGAAACCATGAAAGCCATCGGCGACATCATGCGTGAGCAAAACATCATCCTGAACACCCTCGACCCGATCACGAGCGGAGGCTTTACGCAGGTGCCGAATTTCATCCTGCGTGACCCCAAGCTGTCCCTTGGTGCAAAAGTGGCTTATGCGATGTTTCTTTCCTATGCGTGGCACAACAATTCGTGCTTCCCGGGGCAGGATCGCCTCGCGGGCGATGTGGGCATGAGTCGCACCAGCGTGACGGCCTTCATCGGCGAACTCGAACGACGCGGCTTCATCCAAATCCAGCGCAGAGGGCAGGGGAGAACGAATGTCTACACGGTCAATTTCAAAGTCACTAAATCATCTGCCGACCGCCAGAAGTCAGCCGGCTGACATCAAGAAGTCAGACCGCTGACTTCATTCTATATAATTATATTCAGTCTAAAAATACTCAGTTAGCCCGAGTCCATTAAAGGGATAAAAAAAGACCGCCGACGAGAGATCGGCGGCTTTTCGTTTGTCCTTGAGTGACAACAAAGCGCGCCAACGTCGCGAATCAGATAATGTGCGACCCGACAAAGGGGGCTACAAACAAGGTTTGTCGGGGCTATCACCCGCCGTATCCGGCGCCGCGGCTCAATTGAGCCGTCACTGGTCCCCCACGTGTTCGGGCATGCGCCCGACTTCGCGCGTTTTCCGGGGGCTATCGGGTGAGGTCCAGGCGAGCTGCCTGTCTGCACACCAAATCGCGCGAAGTCGGCCGCCGCTATCGCTATGTCCTCACACGTGGGGGCACGACGGGCTTACGACCACGCTCCGCGGCCAGGACCGGCCTCCGGCGGACGACGAGTTCCACGACCTCACCCCCGGAAAACGCGCCGCGCGCACCCGGGCGGCGTGCTATACTGGCTGTCGTTCAGACCGCGCAGCCAGCCTCGATTACCCTTCCGGCTCGCTCCCACGCGTTTGCCGGGAGCGCGCAACCGCCGCCTAATCGGCACAAAGTGGCGTTACGCTGAGGAGTCCCGGCTGGCTCCACGGCCATGAGCACTGACACCATACAATTTGGGATTGAGACGAGCTACGGCAATGAGCAGCCGTTCGATTTCGGCGTGACAGACACACGCAGGCATATTTACGTGATAGGCCAGACGGGTTCTGGGAAAACTACATTGCTCCGCAATGCCATCCTTCAGCACCTCGCCGCCGGCCACGGTGTTGCGCTGCTCGATCCACACGGTGATCTTGCCAGTGATTTGCTCGACCACTTCCCTCCTTGGCGGGCAGACGACCTTGTTTACTTCGATCCGGCTGACGCCGATTTCCCCGTCAGTTTCAACCCACTGGCCAATGTGCCGCCGGCCGAGCGACCGCTGGTGACGGCCGGTTTGGTTACAGCGTTCAAAAGCATTTGGCGTGATTCGTGGGGACCGCGCCTTGAATACATACTTGCCAACACGATTGCCGCGCTCTTGGAGGCCCAGAACACCTCGCTGCTTGGGATCAATCGAATGCTGGCGGACGAGAAATATCGCGCCTGGGTGGTCCGGCAGGTGCGCGACCCGTTTGTTCGTGCCTTCTGGATAGATGAATTCGCCAAATACGATGCGCGGTTCTTGCGCGAGGCGGTCGCACCGATTCAGAATAAACTCGGGCAGCTCTTAATTTCGCCTTTGCCACGTAACATCCTTGGGCAGGTCGGCAGCAAGGTGAACTTACGCTTCATGATGGACACTGGTCGGGTGTTTATCGCCAACTTGGCCAAGGGCAAACTCGGCACCGAGCCGGCCAATCTGCTGGGTGCGCTGCTAGCCGCGCAGTTCCAGCATGCCGCCATGACGCGCGCTGATGTGACGGAGGAAGAGCGAGTGGACTACCATCTCTTTATCGATGAGTTTCATAATTTCACCACGGACAGCCTGGCGGTGGCACTTGCGGAGGCTCGCAAGTATCGGCTCAATATCACGCTGGCCCACCAATATCTTGATCAGTTGACGCCTGAAACTCTCGCGGCAGTCTTCGGAAATGTCGGCACAATCATATCTTTCCGGGTTGGTCACATCGATGCCAAGGCGCTGGCGGATGAGTTCGGGCAAGCTTTCATCGCGAAACAATTTGCGGATTTGGATCAACACGAAGTTTTTGTCCGAACCCTGCGTGACGGTGTTCCCCGCGAACCGTTTCGGGGGCGAACGCATCCCCCAATGTCTAACAGGCATGGACACCGGCACCGTTTGATCGCCCGCTCCCGTGAGAAATATTCCCAACCTCGCGCCCATGTTGAATCCAAGCTTATACGTTGGCTCGCCCGTTCGTGATATGCTGAACGCATGACCAGATTGCCCCGCTTTAAGCGGGCACTACACATCACGTCTCTGCAACTCACCACCCGCGACCTCACCATCTTGCGGGAAGTTGCCCGTTATCGATTCCTTAACTCGCACCAGATATTGATTCTAATTAGCGGTAGTCCCCAGCACCTGCTTAAGCGATTACAGCGTCTTTTCCACAGCGGTTATTTGGACCGACCCCGGGCGCAGGTGCGCTACTTCTCAGAGGACGGATCGCAGCCGCTCGTTTACGCGTTAGGGCGAAAAGGTGCCAAGGTTCTGGCTTCCCCAACCGGTCGTCGGTCGCGATACGACAACCGCACCATCAAGCAGCTCTACATGCAGCACACTTTGCTCGTGGCAGATGTGCTGATTGCCTTCGCCCGGGCGTGCCGCGCGGACGGGATGCCTGCGTTGCTTCTCGAGGAAGATTTGGCGCCGAATCAGGCTCCAAGCGTTGCCTTCCGTTGGGGCGTGACGGTGCATCATGAGGGAAACAGCAAGCGTGTCGGCGTGGTCCCTGACCGCACATTTGCGTTGGAGTCGGCCGGCGCAGACGGCCGCATTCTCTTCTTTGTTGAAGCCGATCGAGCTACCATGCCCGTTGAGCGTAGTTCGCTTATGCAATCGTCTATGCTCCGCAAGTTACTCGCCTACGAAGCGACTTGGTCGCAGGACATCCATCGAGAGCGCTTCGGTTGCGACCGTTTTCGAGTGCTGATAGTGACATCTAGTCCTGAACGAGCGCACCATCTGGCCGAAGTTTCCGCACAATTGCCGCGCGGCCGCGGTTTGTTTCTGTTTACCGACGCGGATACATTGCGCGGGCAGGTCTTTCCGCACTTCAACGACAATGTATTCGAGCTCCCGTGGTTAACGGCCACCAACGGCACCGAACGACTGGCCGATTCGGTTTCACCACACTAAAGCAACTCTGTCTAGTTCCCGCAAAGTCGGGCGAAGCGTAGAGTAAAAGGTAGAACAGGCGGCTCTTTTACCGGGGCCGCCTCTTGTTGTTTACCAACCTCAACCATGGAGGGCGTCATGCCCAAGACAGAATCCCGTTTCGTCGATTTCCGGGCCGTGAAAGCGGCCGTTACGATGGAGCAAGTTTTGATACATTACGGCATCCTCGACCGCTTCAAACGCGGCCAGGACAGCCTGACCGGGCCTTGCCCGATCCACAATGGCACCAACCCGACACAATTCCGGGTCTCAATCAGCAAGAACGTCTGGAATTGTTTCAGTCAGTGTCACGGCGGCGGTAATGTCTTGGACTTTGTCGCCCGCAAGGAGGATGTGCCGCCGATGGAGGCGGCCAACCGGCTGATCGAGTGGTTCAAGCTCGATCGAGGGCAACTCAACTCCGGGCACGACCGCGAGCGGCCCCCTGCCGCCGGCAGTCGGAACAGTGAGCGGTCTCCCCCACCGGAAAAGTCCCGCAGGGAACAGGCTCTCCCGATCACGGAAGCACCGGCGCAACCTGCCACGAAAGCCGCCAAGGAAGACATGGGGCCGAACAAGCCCCTGAGCTTCCACTTGGAACTCGATCCTTCGCATCCGTATCTGGTCGAGCGCGGGCTCACGCCGGAAACGATTGATGCGTTCGGGGTCGGGTTCTGTGCGAAGGGCGTCATGGCCCAGCGCATAGCCATCCCGATCCACAACGCCAAGGGCGAGTTGGTCGGTTACGCCGGCCGTTGGCCGGGCGAGCCGCCCACCGACCGGCCGAAGTATCGGCTGCCGGATGGTTTTCGGAAAGCGATGGAGATCTATCGCTTCGCCGAGGCCATGCGCGAGCCGGCCGAGCATCCGCTGGTCATCGTCGAGGGTTTCTTCGACGCGATGCGGCTCTGGCAGATCGGTCTGCGCAAGGTCGTCGCGCTGATGGGCAGTTCCCTGTCCATTGCGCAGGAGCAAATGTTCGCCGAGGCGCTGTCGCCGGCGTCACAGGTCATCCTTATCTTCGATGAGGACGATGCGGGCCGCGAGGGCAGGGCGGGTGTCCTGCAACGGCTCTCGCTTCACTCCTATGTCCGGGTTGTCGCCTTTGCCGAGGAGGGGTTTCAAGCGAAGGACCTCACGGCCGAGGAGGCGATTCTCGTGGGAGTGCTGCCGCCATGATGGAAGTCACTTCCAAGTTCCCGTTGGGTCGGTTGGTCGCGACACCGAATGCGGTCAATTCGCTTACCCATGACGACACGCTCAATGCACTCAATCGGCACCGCTCCGGCGACTGGGGCGATGTTTGCGAAGAGGATCGACAGGCCAATGACCGCGCCCTCATCGAGGACACGCGCTTGTTGTCGGTCTATCACAGCATTGCTGGTGTGAAGTTCTGGATCATCACCGAGGCGGATCGCAGCGCCACGACCGTTCTCCTACCCGAGGACTATTGAGCCCTCGTTCATCTCCCCTTTCACTGGGGGAGATTTTTTATCAGAGTGTAATGGGCGTAGTGATGTCGCGGAGTTTCAACCGACTACATTCTTTGGTATTTAATCACGCTTTCTCAACAGCTCCGTTGGAATCCCTGCTGCTCGCGACATCGCCAGCCAGTTCGATTTCGTATGATCTACACGGAGGGCAGTTCCTCGGCTGGAGATTCGGCTAAGAATATTGGGTGTTCAGTAGTTCAACAGCACCTACTAAAATTAGTAGGTTTGCGGGCTTTCGGTTTATCTTATCCCAGCTCTAACCTCGGGCTGTTGGCACCAACCACTTGGGAAAAGGAACCACATCCAATTGGAGATATGACGGCGCATCAAGTGAGTCACGTCTTGCCAGTGGCTACGATGCCATTGGGCAGGCTCAGCATATCCACGGGAGGCCAGATTTCCAATCGGTTCATACCAGCCAACCCAGCAAAATGAAAAAGCCACTGCTTCTAGCCCTCATTCTCACCATGACCGTCCAAGCCAATGCCCAGACTGACCCACCTAAAGATCCTGATCTGGCTCGCCTAGCGGCCGAGACAGCCAAGCTGAATGCCGAGACAGCCAATATGACAGCAGTAACGGCGAATCTCACCGCCACGCAGGCCCTGGCCAATGCCCAAAACCCCGTCATGATCGAAGCAGCCAGGCAAAAGGCTATAGCCGACGCACAAAAATCTGCTTCCGACGTTCGCAAGTCCGCTGCCGAGGCCGACTCAGCAGCCGCGAAAGCGCAGCTAGATGCATTGAAGGCCTCTCTTCCGACTCCCACGAGCCAAGCGGTTCCCGGCAACATCGCCGCCAACGAGAAGTCAGGCTATTTTGCCCAATTGCTCGCCTTTGATGCGCTGCGCGGCTTGGCGGATAATATTGTAGATGAAATTGTCGCGGCCGACGTGCTCGCCTCGGATAACAGGGTCTACCTCGCTACCAATCCCGACCAATTGCAGGCGACAGGCCAACGTCTGCTCATTCGCGGGAAGATCAACACCTACAAGCAGGTGTTCAGGTTGCTGGGCGACGCCTTGGTTAAAGACGACAAAAACCTAGTCAAGTTCCAGCCCGAAAGCCTGGCGGCGCTGGCAGCGTTGCCCGCGTTGGTTGGCACGGCCGCCGACGTAGCCGCATTCTTTCGGCAGGATCGCACAATCGCCGGCATCACCATTTCGCCTCCAGACGCCGGACTGATGGGGCCGGCCGTGGCCGGGGCATGGCTGCGAAAAGTGAAGGCTGGCGGCGATAAGGCTCCTCCGGCCGTGAGTTTTCTTAATGCATCGGTAACGATTCAGGTGGCTACAGAAAAGCGAGAACGCACCTTGCTCGGCATCCTCGAGGAGTTGGAGTTGAATTATGTCCAACTTGTATCGAAGCGGGACGAGACCAATAAACGCTTGGAGGAAGACAAACTCGCTCTCGCCAAAGCAAAAGACGATGCCGCCGAGTTGAAAAAATCTGCCGGAGACAAGCCGACAACAGAGCAACAGGCGCAGCTCAAATCGATGGCGGCCGACATCGCGAGGAAAGAGTCTGGCCTTCGGCTGACCACCAGCGCCAACGATGCACTGACGGCAGTGTTACTGAGCTACCGCACATTCGCCGACTCCCTGCTGACCTTGGCGACGGGTGACACTCAATCTCCCCTCGCCAAGGTTTTTCTCAACGACTTGATCGCGAGTGACACCCAACCAGTCTATTTGCTCTACGTTTCTGTGCCCTCCATCGGCGGAGAGATGGAAGTTCGCAAGTGGCTTTGGAGCGCCGGCAAAGTCTACCACCGGGCCGGGGCAGTTTGCGCCTACACCCTATATGACAACTCCGGCAAGGTGCGCGCTTCAGGCTTGGTAGCGGCCGACCGGCAGACCAAGGAAGGTGCCGCGAATGGCACCTTCATCCAGAAATAGTCCGCTGATTTTCCCCATCATGCCCACGCCGTTCAGCCGGGAGGTCCGTCATCTACCGCCCGGGCGATTTCTTCACACGGCATCATTGCGGGATGAGGTGATCACCAAGCTGCGCCAGGCAGCGCCGTTGGCTGCCAATCTCACCGATCTGCCAGTCTTGGACCCCAGGGTTCCGCTAACGAGCAGCTCTTTCTTCCGCCAGGCCGAATTCCCCATGGCTCGACTTCCTCCGGGCAGGTGTGGTGTGGGCACAACGGCAATCATTCGCGATTTCAAGGATAGTCAGCTTGATGGGACGGACAGTTTTGGCTTGGAAAGCATCATAAAAGAAATGGCGCGGCCGTCGTTTTTGGTTTTGGAGGACAAGACCGATTTTACTTTGCGCAGTGAATTACCGGTTGAGGAAGTGACTTACTGGCAGCCGCGCATCGCGCCAAAGGCCGACATGCTGAAGCAGATATACCAGGCGGTTGGGCGGATTGAATTGCACAACCATGAGTCGTTGAACTGGTGCGGCACCGGCTGGCTCTTGCGCCCGGATGTGCTGGTGACCAATCGCCATGTGGCGGTAAACTTTGCCGAGGCTTCGGCCGGGAAATGGATCTTCCGGCGGAATGTCATCGACCGGCAGATTTCCGCAAACATCGACTACACCGAGGAAGCCAACGAGCGAGCGGAGGACCCACATCGGATCAAGGAAATCATATTTATTCAGGAAAGCGGACCGGATATGGCCTTCCTTCGTGTAGAACCCGACAGGCCGCGCGGGCCGCAGAATGCGGGCATTCCACTGGCACCGGTCTCGGCTCTGCAAATTGGCCGGGAAGTGCTCGCTGTTGGATATCCCCGGTATGATTCAGCGATGCCGGAGCCGCCTGACATGGTAACGCGGGTCTTTGGCCACCAATTTAACGTCAAGCGGGCCGCCCCGGGCGTCATTATGGCCACGCATCTCGACAAATATTACGTCAACCATGATTGCTCCACGCTGGGTGGCAACTCCGGGTCGGTCGTGCTCGATCTGGAAAGCGGTTTCGCTTTGGGCTTACACATGGGTGGAAACTATCAATCGGAGAACTTCGCGGTGTCGTCTGATTTTCTGCAGCAGAAACTGAAAGCGCTCAACTTGATCTAAAGCAACCACCAGCCTTGACGTGAAGTTCTGGATCATCACCGAAGCGGATCGCAGCGCCACGACCGTTCTCCTCCCCGAGGACTATTGAGCCCTCGTTCATCTCCCCTTTCACCGGGGGAGATTTTTTATCAGAGTGTAATGGGCATAGTGATGTCGCGGAGTTTCAGCCGACTGCATCCTATGGTATTTAATCACGCCTTCTCAACAGCTCCGTAGGAATCCCTGCTGCTCGCGACATCGCCAGCCAGTTCGATATTGTATGATCTACACGGAGTGCGGTTCCTCGGCTAGGAGCTTGGCCGTAGAACACTGAGCATTCTCCGGTTCAGCAGCACCTACTAGAATTAGTAGACTTTCGGGCTTCAATTATCTCTGCGCCACTCGCTACATCACTGTCGTCAGGTGCCACCTTACTAATATTGGGACAGGATTTTCTCATGAAAACCGCGTATCGTTTGGGTGAGTTTGTGATCATGGTCTGCATGCTGGCCTTGTTTTCCTTGCCGAACCTGCGAGGCCAAGCGGCAAACCCCGTCACCGGGGTCGAGGCAAATTGGCGAGGTTTATTGCAGCGGGCATTGCCGCCTTCCGCCCGCGCTCCAGCCCGCACCACTCCGCCGAGTGCCGCGCAGCAGGCGCAAGAGCGGAGCGAGCAGATCGCCCACTTTCTTGCCATTGCGGATGAAGCCAAGGCATTCGGCCAAGTTAATGCGGACTTTGCAAAGACGGCCAAGGCACTTGAAGCCAAAAGCCTGCTGAAAGCGGCCTTCCTCGGGGTAAACTCCAATGACAAGCGACTACAGGCCTTGATCGGCGAGATTGAGAGCGATACATCATTACCCGCCAAGGATCGCTTTGAAGTAGTGGCAATGGCGGAGCATCTCCTGCTTCGGCAGTTGGCGAAGAGTTCCGCCCAAGCGCGCGTCGCTCATGAAGAATCGGCCAGATATTTGATAAGAAAGTTTCCGGACCAACCCGGTGGCTATTCCACCCTCCTTGGCGTGGCAGCGCAGGAAAACGACGCCGTAAAGGTGAAGGCTGTAACCCAGGAGATTCTGGTTTCTCCGGGGCCCTTCGCGGCGAAAGCGGAGGCGCGGGTCATGGCGGGTCGTTATGAGTTGATCGGCAAGTCTCTGGCCGATGTGGCGAACACCGCACTCGGGCGGGGAAACTTTTTCGAGCAGGCGCGTGACCGGCAGGTTGTGCTTTACACGTGGGCGACCTGGAGTCCCAACAGCCTCACTTACGCCAAGGAGATGTTGGCCAAGATTCCGCCCGGAGTCTTGATCATCGGTTACAACCTCGATCGAGATATCACTGAGGCCAAAAAAATTGCCAAGAGGGAAAAATTACCTGGCGAGCATTACTACAATGATGGTGGGCCAGGAGCTTGGTCCGCGCTTCTTCTGAAGCTGAACGGTGCCCCCTTGGTCTATGTGACGGACACCCGTGGTGTCATCCGCGAGGTAGCAGCCCAAGGCAGCGAATTGGTGACTCAAATCGCCGCCCTTAAATAGACGCATAACACTCAACGCGAATCCCATGAACAAGCGCTCTATTTTCGCCGTCCTGCTGGCCGTCGCCTTGATCCTGCCCTTGGCTGCAATTGATGTGTGGTTTTCCTCCGCGCCCGGCAGTGCGGGCCACAACGCCAGCTATTATATCGAGGCCACCGCCTACAATTATAACTATTGGGAGCCTGGCGACATATACCTGCTCAAAAATGGCTACTATGTCACAGGGAACGGCGGTTACGGCTATTTTTCCGCTGGCACCTGGCAGGCGGACGGCGGCCCTCAGACAATTGAATACTACGCCGAGGCTTGGGATTGGTCCATCTATGAGTCGGCCGGGGCATGGCATTATATCACGATCGATCCACCGGCGAACAGTGCTCCTTTTGGCGTTCGTGATTACAGCCACCCAATAGTGTCGCAATATGGCAATCTCTACGCCGCGGGTTGGGCGGTGGACAATGAAATGGGCGCCCCGGTTTCACAGGTGGATATCTTGATCGATGGAAACTATGCGGGCACTGCTTCCCTCGGTGGCTACCGCCCCGATGTGGCCGACGCCTACGGCCGATCGGACTTCACCTATTCGGGCTGGGGCTTCAACTACAACATTGGTGGCCTTGGTGTGGGCACCCATTCGCTCGAATTGCGGGCGTGGGACAATCAAGGCGCCTCGGGCAATTTTGGCTACACCACGTTCCAGGTCACCAACAGTTCACCGTCAATCACGCTCCTTTCGCCCGCCGCGCAGACCATCACTATTAACACAGCACTCACAATCACCAGCAACGCCACCGACCCCGACGGGGATATCACCCACCATCACCTTGACATCCAGCGCCCCGACGGCACCTGGAACTGGCAAGGCGGTTTCGCCAACGGGGAGCCCTACAACGGCGGCCCGGTGGGCAGCGGAGCCAATTCCACGCGCAGCGCTGCCTTCACCTTCAATATCGCCGGCACCTGGTATGTGCGCTCTTGGGTCAATGATTCCGCCAGCCACAACCTGCATTCGGCCACGGTCGCCATCACGGTGGTCGTTCCTAATCAGGCCCCGACAATTTCCTGGTCTACCGTGCCGCCAGTATCGCCGGGGGTCGGAACCAACTTTGGTGCCCGTGCCACGGGCAACGATGTGGACGGGAATCTCACCAATGTGCAGGTCGATATTTCGACCAATGGCGGAGCCTGGAACCCATTCGCCTACAACACGGGGGGCAACGGTTACACGAATACCTCCGACGCGAATGTGGTCACCGCCGGCGCAGTGGGCACAACCTACCAATTCCGGGCGAGGGCATTTGATGGTGGCGGCTTGATCACCGCTTATATCCAGACGGCCGTCAGCACGGCCGTTGCGGTGATTTTGCCTCCCACGACGGTCAGTTCCGTGGCCACCGGCAGTTCATTCGCCGCATTCTCATGGTCCGGAGCCAGTGCGTCGGGCGGGATCAAGCAATACAACGTGTATCGCAATGGCACCCTGGTCGGCAGCACGACCAATACAAATTTCACAGATTGGACCGCGGTTCCAGGCACAGCTTACAGCTACACCATCAAGACGGTGAACAATCAGGACCAGGAATCCGCGGCCTCCACAACACTGAACGTCACGACCACCGCAGCCAGCTTCATGCTCTTCACACCGGAAACCCCATGAACGACAAAGTTTACGCAATCAACTCCATGCGCGCATACACAACACGATTCTGTCCCAACCATTTCATTCTACATCTGGGGTTGGCCTTCGCTTTATTCCTGAGCGTGAACCCACTCATGGCCCAAGCGGACAACGCCGGGGTGGATGAGCGTGCCATGCTCATGCAGGCTTACATGGCCAAGCGCGCGGAATGGGTCGAGCTTCGGGAGGGCGAGCGCAAGCGCGCCGACGCGGCCAAGAATGCGGCCCAGCGCAATGCCATCCTGGGCCAACTTGATCAAGCAGAGCGGGCGTTGCGGGCCGAGGCCGCAGACTTGGCCAAGCGCCTGAAGGACTCGACCAAGGGGAAGCTGGAAGCGGCGAAACCTCGCGGCTAACCGGAGACCATCGCCATGCACCGCCAAATCATCCGCCTGATTCTTATCCTCGGGATGTTGACCGTCTTGGGCCACGCCCAGCAGAAGCCCAAAAGGAATGCCGAGGTGCTCGTCGCCTTTGATGTCTGTGCTCAGGATGTTACCTACCAACCTTCTTTTCCCGCCCAGACCACCGGCACGCTAAACTTCTACGTCTATGATTCACAGACGGGGCAATCGGCCCACAATAATACTTGGAACGGACTTTCGGGTGCCAGCGGGCAGATCACTCATTCCGGCCCGCAGCACATAAAACTGAAGCCGAATCGGCTTTATAGTGCGACCATCAATCGCCTGAACACCACCAATACCTGGGGGGAAGTTAAGATCAGCGCTCCGCTGGGTTATACAGCCGTCGTCGAGGGCATTGCCCGGGATTCATTTCGGGCGGTTGCGGCGGAACTGACCAACAATCAGTTCACCTTTGTCATCCGGGAAAACGGCGATGGCGGCACTTTGCCCGCGGGCATGGCCGTGGCCCCGGATGTGGGCGACTTTGTCTGGACCCTCAGCACGGGCACCTTCGTCAACGGTCTGCCGCTGAACCCGGTGCAACTGCGGGGGACCGCGCTCACCGCCTCGATGCTCAGCCCGACATCGCTCTCCTTCGTCAATCCAAATTCCGCCGAAATCAATGTCACCAATCACAGCGATGGCGGCTTGCTGGAGGTCGATACTTATCAAGCCATCCTCTATTTCCGGCGTGGCACGCCCAATGGCGGCTATACGATCGAGGTTTACAGTCCCTATGCGATTCGCACGGGCTCCGGGGACGGGCCTTACACTTACAATGAGGCGCCCTATCGCGAATTCCGGTTCAGCGTGCCGGGAGGAGGCAGTTGGAACAACAACCTGCAAATTGAGAAGATCGAACGGGAGGGTGCGACCACTGTCTCCGAGACTTGGACCGTCACCCAGAGTGGTTCCAACTGGACCATCGTGGAGTCGAGCAGTTTGCGCACCATCACCCGGGTTTCCACCGGCACGGCCCCGCGCATTGAAACAGTCGAGGTGAAGGATAACGCCAATGTGGTCGCGACGAAACTGCGCCGCACCTACAGCACACAACCCTGGAGCCAGGAAGAACTGGTTGAGGAAGTCGCCAACCCCGATGCAGTCAATGGCCCGGCTCTCACCACCACCTACGACTATTACACCGGCGCCGGGACCGGTGGTTATGGGCGGCTGAAATCGGTCATCAATCCTGACGGCTCATGGAGTCGCTTCGACTACGACAGCAGCAATCAAGGCGTGGGCAATTTGACCGCAGTCTACCAGCCCTGGCAGAACAGCGCGGGAGTCACCATCGCCAATGCCACTGCGGCCAACTCGCATGCCACACTGTTCACCTACGTGGCTGAGCGGAGCATCTTCCTGGATTTGCCCACGAAAGTTGAGCAGCAATTGCAGGGCAAGACCACCGGCAAGAGCACGATTGATTACACCTTTCCGGGCAATGCCCCGAACGGTCATCCGCTACGGCAGGAAACAATCAAGACTTACACTGGTTCCGGGTCGGGTGACTACCTCACGACCACGCGAGCTCTATACGATCCGCACAAGGCGGCCGCCGCTTTCCGCGGTCGGCTGCAGCAATTGACCAGTCCGACCGGGCAGAAGGTTTCCACGCTGCGCTATCAGGGGTATTGGTGGAATTACAACGACAGCAATTCCACGAATCTCCACAAGTGGCCCGGCAATCCTGCCGCCGACACCACTTGGGGCGAATACCGCTTCAGCGGGTTCAGCACGCAGGTGCAGGATTCCCAGCTGGTCAACAATTGGGATGGCCAGAGCTTCGCCGCCGTTTACATGGTGCCGAACCGATCGACTGTGGACCTGGACATACATGATGATCAGGGTCGGGTCGCGTGGCGGGCCCAGTATGTGTTCACCGGAGCCAGCGCCGGCACGCCCACCTTTGAGTTCCTGTCTCTGGTGGAAACGGCCTATGACAACGGCATCCCGGTGATGCAAAATTCGCTGACCGGGGCCAAGAACCAGGCCTGGCTCACCAACGGACGGATCACCGCCAGCATGGCCAACGATGGCGCGGTGACCAACTACGGCTATGATGCGCTGGGTCGGCCTACTGTGCTGACCAGGGAGGCCTTCGCCTCCTCCGGCAGTTATCCCGCGCAGACCGCCGTCTACCTGCACCGCGTCTTCGATGCGTCTGATCGCGTGCTCAGCGAGACCATCACCCCCTCGGCCAATAACGCCGCCGCCACCGAGGCGGTCACCACCACGCGCCTTTTCAGCCTTTCCGGTTTGCTGCGCAGCGAGACCGCCGAATCCGGCGGAGGCAACTTCACGACCAACTACGCTTACACCAATGGCGGCCTCTCTATCACAGCCACGTTCCCCGGTGGTGCGACCAAGACGGTCACCCGCTGGCTTGATGGCTCGGTGAAATCCAGCACGGGCACGGCGGATCTCAACAGCCACCGCGAGGTCACCGTCAACGCCGATGGCACGCTGACCACGGCGGTCTACACCCTGCGGGCCGCTGATCTGGCCGCGCCCACCTCGGCGCTGCGCTGGACCAAGGTCACGACCGACTGGGCCGGCCGCACCATCAAAGAGGAACGGCCCGCGCCCCCCGGGGCCAGCCCCACCACCTTCAGCACCGTGCTCACCTACAATTCGATCGGTCAGCTGGTCAAGCGCACCGAGCCGCAGATGGCCGACACGCTCATTGAATACAACGCCTGGCAGCAGCCTTACCGCTCGGGGCTGAAGCTCACGGTGGGCACGGCTTTGGACACCGGGGCCACCTCCCTGGATCGCATCACCGAGACGGATGCGATCTTTGAAAAAGATGGCAATGCCGCGTGGTGGGCCAAGACCACGACCAAGGCCTACAAGGACAACAGCGCCACACCCATCACCGCCTCGGTCACCAAGACCCGGATCAACAAATATTCCGACCACGGCCGCCTTTTTGCGGGTTATGTCCAGGCCGAGCAAGCCGCCACCGACATCTTCGGCAACACCACCAAGCGCACGGTCGCCGTGCAGCGCGGCGGCAGTTACTTCGCCAACGACGTGCGCCTGGTCACCGACACCATTGACCATCCGGATGCGACGACCGACGAGGTCAGGATCGCCCGCAACGGCCAGTTCCAGAAACACCAGACCAATGAGGGCCTGACCAGCTGGACCTACTACGACAACCGGGGCCGCCCGCTCAAGAGCACCGATCCCCGCACCGACACCTCTACCACGGCGCGCATTGGCTATGTGGCCAACTCCGACCGCGTCGCCTGGCGCGACGACCCGGCGGGCAACCGCACGACCTACGGCTACACTGCCACCGACGGCCGGCTCTATTCCGAGACCCGGCCCGTGCCGGGGGCCGGGCTGGCGGCCCCGGTCACATATTCCGGCTACAATCTCCGCGGCCAGGCGATCCGCACCTGGGGCAATGGCGCCTATCCGGTCGAGACAGCCTACAATGACCTTGGCGAATCCATCGCCCAGCGCACATTCCGTGACGGCACCAACTGGGGCGCGGCGGCCTGGCCTCTCGCTGACAGCGGGCTCGATGCCAACGGGAATCCCACTTCCACCGCCTGGACCAGCGGCGACAAGACGCAGTGGACCTACGACCCCGCCAGCGGCACGCTCTCCAACAAGAAGGACGCCTCCAACAACACCGTCGCCTACACCTACGACATCCGCGGTCAGCTCAAGAACCGCACTTGGGCCCGCACCCTCGCCGGGGGCGCCGCGCTCACCACGACCTACGGCTATGACAACCAGACCGGGGAGCAGATTTCGGTGAGCTACCCGGCGGCCAGCGCCACCACAAATCTCACGGCGCAGTTCAACCGCCTCGGGCAGATGAAGCAGGTGGGCGACGCCACCGGCACCCGCCTGCTGGACCACTGCATCTGCGGCAAGATCAGCCAGGAGACGCTGGACGGCGCCTTCTACGGTGGGCGCGTTATCCAATACAAACTCGAGCAGAGCATCGTCGGCGTGCTCGGGCGGACCAACGGCTACACCCTGTTCACCGGCGCCACCGCCGAGCAGGACCTGACCTACGGCCATGATGCCGCCACCGGCCGGTTCAACTCCGTGACGACGACGCCGACGGGCTTCAGCGCGACCACCTTCACCTACACCTACACCGCCAACTCAAGCCTCCTCGCCTCCATCGCCGATACCGCCTCGGGCTGGACGCAGACGCGGACCTACCTCGCCAACCGCGACCTGCTGGATGTGATCGAGACCAAGGTGAGCACCCTCACCAAGGCCAAATTTGACTACGACCACGACGCCCTCGGCCGGCGGACCAATGTGGTCCAGACCGGAGAACTCTTCGCTCGGTATGTTGGGGCTGGCCTCGTGACGAAGTGGGGCTACAACGACCGCAGCGAAGTGATGACCGCGCAGACCTACACCGGCACCAATCCCGCCGACACGAGCAACGCGCTCCTCGGGCGCAACTTTGCCTATGCCTACGACAACATCGGCAACCGCACCTCGGCCAGCGTGGACGCCGCAGGCGCCACCTTCACGCCCAACGCCTTGAACCAATACACCTCCCGCGCCGTGCCCGGCTCCGCCCGGGTGGCCGGGCTCGCGCCCGCGGCGCCGGCGACCGTCACGGTCAACGGTTCCGCCGCCGGGGTCACGCGGCAGGGGGAGTATTACCACCAGAACCTGGCGGTGACGAACACGGCGGCCTCCGTCTGGCAGGCGATCATGGTGGCCGGCTCGGCCGGCGGCACGGCGGACCGTCATGCCTTTGTCGCGCTCACGCCCGAACCCTTCAGCTACGATGCCGACGGCAACCTGACGCGCGACGGCCGCTGGGTCTACCAATACGACGCGGAGAACCGGCCGCTCGTGATGTTCACGCGCGGCGCGCCTGAGGACCTGCTGCCCACCGGGGCCGACACCCAGGTGTGGAACTCCGGGGTGCCGCGGCAGCGCATCGAGTATGCGTATGACTACCTCGGGCGCCGCGTGCGCAAGACCGTGTTCAAGCGCAACGCCGGCAACACCGCGTGGGTGACGGACACTGACCTGAAGTTTGTCTACGACGGCTGGAACCTGATCGCGGAATACAACGCCGTGAGCGGCCTGGCCCTGACCCGCTCCCACGCCTGGGGCCTGGACTGGAGCGGCACCCGGCAGGGCGCCGGCGGGGTGGGCGGGCTGTTGCAGACCACGAACCACAGCGGCAGCGCCCGCTACCTGCCGGCCTACGACGGCAACGGCAACCTCATGGCGCTGGTCAACCAGGCGACCGGCGCGCTCGCCGCCGAGTATGAGTATGACGCCTTTGGCCAGACCCTGCGCGCCACCGGCGGCTACGCCGGCAGCAATCCGTTCCGGTATTCGACGAAGTATTACGACTTTGAGACCAACCTGATCTACTACGGCCGGCGTTACTACACGCCGACCTTGGGCCGGTTCCTCACCAAAGACCCGATCCAGGAGCAGGGCGGATTGAACCTTTACGGCTTCGTGCGCAACAATGCGGTCAACCACATGGATTATTTGGGGATGGATCCCGTCTACGACGGTGGCTGGCTGCCGAAGATGACCGTAACTCCGGGTCCCGGGTTCGGGGGCTTCCGGGGCGGTGGCGGCTGGGATATTTGGTTTGGCGGTGGCGGCGGTGGTGGTGGCTCCTCCGGTTCGGATGGGGGCAGCACGTCCGACGATAACACGCCGGAGCCAACTGATGAAGTCGTGCCGCTGCCTACCTTTGTAGTTACAGGCACCCGCCCGGTCGAGCCGGTCGTCCCGCACGAGAATCCGAACCCGATTGATCCCGGCGATGGCGGTCAAAATACCACGCCTACGGCCCCAAACAATCCTGAACGCTGGTCCGATGAGAAATGCAAGGGCTTGGCTAGACAAATTACGTCACGGGAATCGGTGCTGGCAGGTTTTTCTCCACAGACTCCAGGCATACCGTCCGCTGCCGATGTGGCGCAGCAGCAGCTTGGTGCGGTTGACGCTTCAAGAAATATCCTGACAGACACAGAAGGAGTGGCCGGCTCGGCGGCCGCACTCTACGGTTTCTATAGAGGCACTAATCCTGCGTTAGAGCGAGGTGCTGGGTTGCTGACCGTAGCATCTGTGGGCGCAAATCTAGGAACGGCCGCAGGTGCCATTGCTAATGGCCGTCCGGGTGATGCCATTGATCCGGGGTTGAACCTCGTGGAAACTGGTGCCGGTTATGGAGCCGGACGCTGGCTTGCTTCTGTGGCCGCACGTCCGGGTGCTTCCACTGTGGCGCGCTTTGGAGGCCCAGCGCTCGCGATAGGTTCTCTTGCAATTACAGCTGCCGAGTATGGTTCACTTTTCGTATTAGATCGTGTTAATGCCTCTCGCGAGAGCGGTCATCGTGATAACCGGGAGCAACTGATCAACAACGCCAAGAGTGAGCTAACCCAGTGGAGATCTGACTATGACACCCACTGCAAGTAAGCCGATGCCCCGTTGGCTTCTCCTCGTCTTCAGGAGCCTATGTGTTTTTATAGGACTTTGCGTTGCTGCAGGGTTCGTTGCGCTCATCTTGACCGCACCCGCTTCTCCATGGACTTACATTAGAATTATTGTGATGGGGAGCATCGTGGGTTGGCTTCTTAATGTGTTTTGGCACTTGGACCGACATGACAAAACTCAACAAGATCACTGGGCCAAGCAGAGACAAGAGGCTGATGCCCGTGCTTCTAGTGCTAGCAACGAGCGTCCCGGCGAATGGAAACAATAGCCCCAAACAAGGCAGAGCAGCTCAACAAATGCTATGAGTCTGCCAGAGCTACATACTCGGCAGACTCCGCAAGATTGGCACAGAGCGGTAGCACTCAAATCGAGGCATTCTTTGGTTCATTGGCCGCCCAGCGCAGTGCGGCAAATGCCGCTCTGGGTGAAGCGATCTCAAACACTGAAGTAAACGGGGTCAGGCCGCTAGATGCTATTGCATAATGGACTTGGTAAAGCTCAGGCAGATCTGTGCATCCATCGGCGACTGGTGGGGCATCTCGTTGACCGACCTAGACCGATTGTCCCTGCCCCTGCTTGATCGGCGCAAGGAGGGGGAATGGATTCGGCGTGGCTTCGAGCGCGCCATCATTGCCAAGATAAAGTTCGGTGCCAAAGCCCAGACACTGCCCGAGGAACTGGCTGCGCTTTCGCGCTATGCCCGGCAGATCCTAGCCGAGAGGAAGCCCGATTCGCCGCTCCGGGCGGCCGCCTTCTACCACGTCCGGTTTGAAAACATCCATCCCCTGCACGATGGCAATGGCCGGACCGGCAGGACCATCCTCACCGGCCAGCTCTATCAGGCTTACGGCGTTCCCCCCGCCTTGTTCGAACAGGAATTCAAAAGATCAACTGAGGCATACGCGGCCGCCTTCAAGGCGGCAGATTCATACGAAACCTACCGGCAGTTGCTGGTTCTTTTCAGTCGGATCGTCCGGGTGCCCGTTTCGACGCTCGATCTCGATCCGCAATTTTCGCTCGAACCGCTCCATCGCTCGGAGGGAACCCCGGTCACCAGCCGTGTGACTCCTGCGCAATACGGTAAGCAAAAACGAGCATGAGCTCGTTCACGGTTGCGGGTGCCGTTTAATTGGGTGTCGTGTGTTTCGTCAGCTTTTTGATCAGCAGAAGCAAACCCAAGGCCGCAAAGAACCAGTCGCTGGGGGCGCCGCCACCGCCGCCTTTGCTTGATGAAGCCGGCGTGGAAGGCGTCGGTGTGGTCGTGGGTGTGGGAGGCGGGGTGGTCGGCGTCGGCATAGTCGTGGGTTCCGGCAGCGTGAGGGCGGCGATAAGGTTGCCGACATTGGGTGAGCCAACGCCGGTGATCAGGGTGTAGTTGGGGCCCACGGCATAAGCGCCGTTGGTGGCGGTGTCGGAAAATCCATCGGTGCCATCGTTCGACCCGGTGGTCATCTGGTTGAAACAGGAGGTGCCAATGAGAGGGTAGATTTTGGGGCCAAGCAGGCCGAGGGGTGACAATCCTTTCTCCGTCCGCGCTTGGTTGATGAGGGCGCACAGCCCGCCCCAAATCGGAGCACTGACACTGGTGCCTCCGGCGGTGCGTTTCCCGCCCAGAAAATGAAAGTAAGGATAGAAGTTAGACGAGGCCAACGCCGCGACATCCGGCACGCAGCGCATATCGCCGGGAGGAAGACCGGGGCCGGTCTGCCACGATGGGCGGGGAAAATACAAACTGACACCACCCCCGCTGGCCGTGCCGCCCTGAGGGGACGTATGGCGTAGCGACCAGGCACCCTCTGTGACCGGGTTGGTGGCAAAAAGGAAATCCTTGCGTGAGAAAAATACCGTGGTGCCGCCGACGCCCGTGACATTGGGATCGGAGGCGGGATAACCGGGTGAAGTGATGCCGGTGGCATCATAGCTGAGATTGCCCAAGCCGTTTACCACCCGCTGGGTCGTGCCCCAGTCGCCCGAACTATAAAAGATACTGACACCGGCGGCGGCCAAGGTGGCATAATACTGACTACGGGCGGCCCGGACCGTTGCCGGCAATGTATAGGTGGATTCGAATCCCACAAAACTGACGCTCAGTTGGTGGACCCTTCTGCCCGTGGCCAATTGCGAGATGATCCAGGGGGTGATGACATCCATGCTCGTAGATGGGATATAGACGATGCTGGCCCCCGGGGCCATGGCACTTGCCCATTCGATGTCCATAGTTGACTCAAACGCCTGGCTGGGGGGGCCGACTGCGATACGCGTATCTACAATTAATTCGGTGAATTGGGCCAGGGTGGTGGGCAGGCCGCAAGTCTGCCAGAAAGCCGTGAGGTCGTTAGGGTCCACGTGAGCGCTGCCGAGGATGACAATTGTCTGGCCCGAGCCATCCACGCCGAGGTCGGTGGCGTTGTAGAGCGACGCGAAGGTCTGGGGCAGCACGAAATTGCCGTCGATTTGTTTGATGTTCACGGTCTGGGCCGCAATCGGCTGCAGGTGCGGTTGCAGTTCAAGCACACCGAGGATGCTATCCTTAAATTCCTCTGGAATAGCCGGTGGTGTAACGGCGCTGGTATACTCCTCTCCGTCCGTGCCCACCACCCGGGCGAAATGCATTTGCAAGGCGGATTGCGTCAACGCGACTGAGCCGCGGGCGATGACCGTGAGGTGGGTCATGTCTTCCGCTTCCACCTTGAAACCCTGGGCAGTGACCCACCGGGCGACTTTCTGCCAGGTTTCGCGCAACGGGAAGTAGCGGAGGGTCAATTCATCCACCGAAAGGACCTCGCCCTTCCCAATCCGGGCGTTCAATTCGTCAAGATTGCGCATCATCAGCGCGAAACTGACCGGCTGGGTGGCGGCCAGTTCATCTGGGGTGAGGGCCTGCCGGACCACGATGGAGTTGTCACCTGGTTCGCCCAGGAGTTGAGTCGGCGCGATCGCATCCTCGATAAAATAGCGGCGTTCGACTGCGGCAGATAGACCGACGGCACTGGCGAGAGCCCAAAGCCCGAAGAGCAAGCGTTTCATGGACAGGAGAAGCGGTTGTGAGTATTGTGATGAAATCGATTCGGATTTTCTCGGGATCTGAACAAAACCCCCGGAGATGGATGATCATTGAACGCCGCCCTATCGTCTGGGCTACTCTCCGGGGCAAGCCCAGGGGATTCTACGCGTGGCATGCACAGCCCCACGAAAGCGGGGCTGGCCGGGCGGCGCCCTAATTTCACTTGGGAAACCCCGCAGCAAACTGCGGGGAATAATTTAGCATTCAACAGGACTGCTTAGTTAAATTCATCAGTGCTGATAACACGGCAATTACCTCTCCTGAGATTGGGTTAGCCCTTTGATTCGGTAAGCAAAATTCAAGCCGGGAAATGAATTGTGACCAGTCATAAAATTCAAAATGTGAGCAACTTGGGGTTGACCTGAATAGTAATTCAGGTTGGCTGTGCGCACACCACTGGGCTACGCAAGGAATCTCCTTTTCCCCATGTCCACCGCTCCTGTCCGCATCGCCATCGTGGAGGACCATCAATTGCTGGCAGAGTTGATCGAGTTGGAATGCAGCCGAGCTTTTGCCGTGGTTTCCAACGACCAGACCGGCCGGGCAGCGCTGAAATCGATCGAGTCGCATCAGCCTGATGTCGTGCTGCTCGACTTGGGAATGCCGGATATGGAGGCCCGGGCCTTGATATCCTCGACACGGCGTGTCGCACCACGCGCAAAGATCATTGCGGTGACCGCACAGTGCAATCCAGCCAACGTGCAATTGATCCAAGAGTCGCAGCTGGACGGCTATGTGGACAAAGTTACCGATGGCCTGAAACGAATACCGGAAGCAGTAAACGCGGCGCTCGCAGGGGTGCGGACTTTCCCGTCTTGGATTCGCCAAGCGCTTGATTCGCTAAGCACGATGCCGCATTCTTTTGCCAAGGTGCTCAATAAGCGCGAACAACGAGTGCTGGCACTGATCGGCCAATCCGAGAACGATGAGCAGATCGCCCGGGCGATGGGCTATTCGGTCTATTCCGCCCAAGCCTGCCGGTCGCGCATCATGCGAAAACTCGGTCTGCCCGGCACTCCGGCACTGATTCGCTACGCGATTGAGAACGGATTCACCCGTTTGCCGGGGGCCGAAGGTCTAGTGCGAAAGCTTCGCGCGGACGGCCTACTCCGGCTGTCAAGCCGGCAAGCATCATAATTTTAGTAAGAGTGCGGGATTGAATCCCCTCATTCTTCATGGGCGAAATAATGCCCATGATTCCACGGGCGGCGAATACTAAGGGGACTGCGTTGGGATTGGCCGGCCTTGAGACTATTGGTGCCGTCGGGCGATGAGCAGATGTCGACAATCAGTATTAACCGCTGCGCATCCGGCATAACCCGCAAAATAGGCAACTGGGATGTGATCAAGACGCCATAACCAATCCGCTTTGTCCTATGTTTCAGCGATCCAGTTCCAAAGAACCCGCCAGCGTCCTATCGCATTGGTATGTCTTGGCCGATGGCACTCAGTTTTCCGCGCAGAATTTCTACGGAAGCATCGAAGGCATATCATTTCCATGAGCACTAAACAACAGGTAGGTGTAATCTTACTCGTCGCTGCGGTGGCCGCAGGCGTCTGGTCGTATGGCAGGTATTCCAGTCTCGTCGGACAATTGCATTCGTGGTCTCCGCCATTCGATCAATTCGAAGTCTATACGATCGTGGGCGGCCTCGTCGCCATGCTGTGCTTGGTCTCCGGGCTACGCATGCTTGGCAGCAAGAAGCCGGATAAAACTGGTTCATAGGAGCGCCACATGAGCGCCAAAGACGCGGCAGACGCCGCGAATGCACGGCCCGTTAAATCGGGGCCGGAAGTGATCGAGCATTGGTTTGCGCTCGTGCCGGGGCAGCAATTCTCTGCCAACGAATTCTATTCCGACATACAGACGGAAATCGCGACCCAGAAGGTTCCCGCCCTCTCCATATCGCGGGTCGAGGTTCCCGAGGGAGGATTGCTGTCGGACAATCGGGAGTATCTACGGATGCAGAGGGAGCGGCTGACGTTTGATGTGTGCGCCGCACCGGTCGGGGTAAACTACTTCTTCTCGTATCGCTTCTACGTCGAGCAAGTGAAGGTGCAGCCGTGGCAGATTGCCGTGCTTCTCATCGTGCTCTGGTTTCTCCTTGAGGGGAGCATTCGATTTCTGGGTCTCTTCCTAGGCCCGACGCTCCTCCTCATGGCGTTAGTCCTGCTCGGCTGGACGATGAGGAATGCCATCGGGCTCGGTCTGCGCGACCTCGATACGACACTCATGAAGCTTCCAATCCTCGGTCCGATCTATGAGCGATATTTCCGCAAGGACTCATATTATCGCCAAGACTTGCGGATCGCATACTGCTCAATCGTATCCGCCATCATAAAAGGGAAGGTGGAGAAAGTGACGGGAGAGAAGGGAGTGAAGCTTTTGAAGGAGTTCAGGTATAGCCCGGTCTTTGAGGGTGCGTATGCGGCCAAGCTCACCAAACTAGGCCCCGAGGCCGGAACGGATACCGATGCAGTCGGCTGACGAAAGGATCACGGAGGAATTCCTACGCTGGTCCTTTCGGGGACAGGGCATAACCGTCTGGCCCGATCCCGTCTCTCCGGAACCGGCGTTTATGCCCTATCGGAGGTCGCTTGCGTCTGCCGATCCGGCGAGCGATGACGGGAGGAAACCGACGGCCTTGAGTTCATTCCTGCGAGGCCTAAGCAATCGTTTGGCGTCGCCTGCGCCGGTAGAGGAGGTAGCAGAAATAGCGGAGTCGGAGCCACGCTCCCTCGTGCGTGGAGATCTATCGGAAATTCAAATCCTTGCGCCAGCCGATCAAACATTCCGGATTGAGGACTACGATTGCTTCCTTGCCGGGATTGGAGCGTGCGCCGAGCCGGTCGCTTTTGAAATACTGACTGATGAGAAAGGGATCAGCGCGCAATTCGCGGCGAGCCCAACTGATCTTCCGCAGTTGCGAGGGCAGCTTGAGGCGTTCTTTCCGGAGAGCATATTCGTTGAGAGGGAGGGCGCTCTCCGGCGCGCATGGGACAGCGCGGCAGGTGAATACTTCGCCGCCGCCGAATTCAGCCTTGAACGCGAATTCGTCCTGCCGGTCGTGGCGGCGAGGCTCGATATGTTCGTGGGGCTCGTTGCCCTCATGGACGGCCTCCGGGAAGGCGAGATGGGCGTATTCCAAGTGATCGCCGAGCCGGTGAGGCATCCCTGGGCGGAACACGCCCTCCGGTCAGTCACGGACGACTCGGGCAAGGCGCTTTTCGATAATGCGCCGGAGCTTTTTTCCGGGGCGAAAGAAAAGGTGTCAGTGCCGCTCTATGCGGCAGTCGTCCGCGCGGCTTTCAGAGGTGGGGATAGCGACAGGATAGAGGCACTGGTCGCGAGTATCGCGAGCACACTCCGGGCATTCGAAGGCGAGGGCGGCAACCACCTCGTGCTCGCCGGGAATGACGAGTATCCGGGAGATGAACATGCAGAGGATGTGCTTCTACGTCAGTCCCGGCGCTCTGGGATAATTCTCAATGCGCATGAGCTTTCAGCCTTGGTCCATCTGCCTTCCGAGGACATCCGTTCCTCAAAATTCGTTCGGCATGATCGGGCAACGCGTTCTGCGCCGGCTACAGTTACGAGCCGGGAAGGCGTGCTCCTCGGCCACAACCTCCATGCCGGTATATCGACACCTGTCCGACTCAATCCGGAACAGCGTCTACGGCATACGCACATCATCGGTGCTTCCGGCACGGGGAAAAGCACGCTCCTTTTCAATCTGGTTAGGCATGACATAGAAAGCGGAGGCGGGTTGGCCGTTCTCGACCCTCATGGCGACTTGGTTGATCGGATTCTCGGCGTGATACCGGCAGAGCGGGTGAAGGATGTAGTTTTGCTCGATCCCTCTGACGCGGACTATCCGGTGGGTTTCAATATCCTCCATGCCCACTCGGAACTGGAAAAGACCCTCCTCGCATCGGACTTGGTCTCCGTATTCCAGCGCCTGAGCACGTCGTGGGGCGATCAGATGGGCTCGGTCTTAAGCCATGCCGTCCTCGCGTTCCTTGAAAGCGACAAAGGCGGCTCGCTCCTTGACCTGCGCCGCTTCCTCCTCGAGCCCGCGTTCCGGGCTGCCTTCCTCGAAACCGTCCGCGACCCCGAGGTCGTATATTACTGGCGTCATGGCTTCTCCCAGCTCACGGGTAACAAATCCGTGGGACCGATACTGACCCGCCTCGAAACTTTCCTTACGCCGAAATCCATCCGCTACATAGTGGCGCAGCGGGAGAACCGATTGGATTTCGCCGATATTCTCGATACGGGGAAGATATTCCTGGCGAAGCTCTCGCAAGGGGCCATCGGGCGGGAGAATTCATATCTCTTGGGGACGCTCCTCGTCTCGAAATTCCAGCAGCTCGCCATGGCTCGGCAAGGTCGGGCTGAAAAGGATCGACGGGACTTCTTTCTCTATATCGACGAATTCCACAACTTCATGACGCCCTCGATGGCGGAGATTCTTGCCGGAGCCCGGAAGTATCGCATGGGCCTTGTCCTCGCGCATCAGGAGCTGCGACAACTGGAGAGAGACCGCGAGGTATCGAGCGCGGTGATGGGGAATGCATATTCCCGCATCTCCTTCCGGGTGGGGGACGCGGACGCGAGGGCGCTCGAAGCAGGGTTCTCGCATTTTGCATCGAGAGACCTCCAGAATCTCGGGACGGGCGAGGCGGTATGCCGGATCGAGCGGAGCGATTTCGATTTCAACCTGAAGGTTATCCTGCCGACTTTGCCAGACGATGCGGAAGCCTTGGAGCGCCGCCGGGAGGTCATCGCGGCGTCGAGGATCGCATACGGACGGCCGAGGGCGGATGTTGAGACCGCGCTCGGCCTATCCCGCGAGGCTCAAGGGAGCACGCCTCTCCCTACCATTGAACCTACCCCTCTGCGTATTGAGAATCCCGCCCAGCCGGTGCCTGTGCCTACGAGGACGGAGATTTCTCCTGTCAAAACATTATCTGCGCTGCCTCCATCGCCTGGACGCGGCGGGCAACAGCACAAATACCTTCAGACGTTCATAAAGCAGTGGGCGGAAGGAATGGGGTGGCGGACAGCAATCGAGGCTCCGGTGCCGGGAGACCCGGGGAGCGTCGATGTCCTCCTGTCGAAAGGAGAAATATCGATTGCCTGCGAGATTTCGGTGACCACTTCAGTCGAGCACGAAATCCGCAACCTGGAAAAGTGCGCGGTTGGAGGCTTCACTCACATGGTTTCCGTTTCGCCGGAAGCGAAGCGGGCGCGAGAAATCGAACAGGCGGCAAGACAAGCCATTGAATCTACTGCGTTCGCACGGATGCGTTTTCTCACGCCGGACGGGCTGTTCGCGTTCGTCCAAGAGATGGACGCCAAGCAGGCGGCGAAGGAAACGACGGTCAAGGGCTACAAGGTGAAGGTGAACTACAAGCCGATGAACGATGCGGACCGGTTGGCGAGGACAGACGAGGTGTCCGCAGTGGTGGCCAAATCACTGCGGCGAATGAAAACGGGAAAGGATCGCTAATTCATGTTTCCGGCCTCGATTACAAAAACACCACATAACTAAATAAACAGTTCCGTTGACTTCTCATATCTCGCTCTAAGAGTTGGTGCAAAAGAAGGACAAACCGTGACAAAGAATCATGTAATTAACCACCAGACGGCGAAGCCGGTAGGCATCTGGCTCCGTGTCTCGACAGAGGATCAGGCGAAGGGCGATAGCCCGCAGCATCACGAGAAGCGCGCCCACTACTACGCCGAAGCCAAGGGCTGGGAGGTGAAAGAGATTTACCACCTCGAAGGCGTTTCCGGGAAAACGGTCATCGAGCACCCGGAGGCGAAGCGGATGATGGCGGACATTAAGCGGGGGTATATCACCGGGCTCATCTTCTCGAAGATCGCGCGCCTGGCGCGAAATACATCGGAATTGCTCACGTTCGCGGATTTTTTCCAGAAGGCGGGCGCTGACCTTATCTCCCTTCAAGAGTCCATCGACACATCAACACCGGCAGGCCGCCTGTTCTACACCCTCAATTCCGCGATGGCGACCTGGGAGCGAGAAGAGATTGCCTCGCGGGTCGCCGCGTCCGTGCCTATTCGCGCAAAAATGGGGAAGTCGCTCGGCGGTCGCGCGCCCTTCGGCTATCAGTGGAAAGACAAGCAGTTCATCACGAACCCCGACGAAGTGCCGGTGGCGAAGCTCATGTTTGAGCTTTTTGCCGAGCACAAGCGGGTCGGGACGGTCGCGCGGACTTTGAATGAAAAGGGGCTGCGGACGCGCGCCCGGGCCGAATGGAGCGATACCACCGTCGGGAGGCTCCTCCAGGACCCGACATTCAAGGGCCGGCATCGGCTCAACTACACCACGAGGGACGAGAAGAGCTGGGTAATTAAGCCGGAAGCAGACTGGGAGTATATCGACGTTGAGCCTATCGTTTCAGTCGAGGTGTGGGATCGCTGTAACGCTGTTCTTGCGGCCAAAGAGAAACGGCCTCGGACAAAACGGCCTGCCCATCTTTTTGCTGGCCTCGCCTTCTGCGAATGCGGAGAGAAGATGTATGTGCTTTCCAACAGTCCGAAATATACCTGCCAGGCGTGCCGCAACAAAATCCCGGCCGATGACCTTGAGGCGGTATATGTGGACCAACTCAAAGGGTTCTTTACATCGAGCGGCCAGATTTCGTCGCACCTCGACAAGGCGAACGAATCGCTCGTGGAGAAGGGAGAACTCGTGGCGGTGAAACGTCGGGAGCTTGAAAAACTCCAAAAGGAGATAGACCGCGTGTATCGCCTCTATGTCGATGAAAAGCTCACCGGGGACGACTTCACCGGCTTCTTCAAACCGCTCCAAGATCGTAAAAAGAGCCTCGAAGAGGAGACTGCCAGAGCGGAAGCCGAACTCGATTTTATGAAAGTTAACCGGATGTCGGCTGACGAGATCGTGTCGGAAGCGGGCACCCTTTACGGGCGTTGGCCGAAACTCACTCGGGAAGAGCGGCGCAGCGTCATTGAAAGCATCACGGAGAAAATCACCATCGGCAAAGGAAACGACGGAACCATCGAAATCGAGCTGGCCTACATGCCGGCTCAAGCGTCAGAAGTGCTTTCATGCAAGGGCATACCGATTTCAATAGAGAAAGTGGTAGATACCCAACGGAACGTCAGGCGTTCATGATTCTGAACGATCTGCCCAACATCGGGCCCATCACGCTCCACCGCCTGCTGGAGGCCTTCGGCAGCGACCCGCGCGACATCCTCGCGGCGGACAAGCGCCGGCTCGAGGCGGTGCGCGGCGTCGGCCCGGAGACCAGCGCGGCCCTGCTCAACTGGCCCCAACATTTCGACCTGGCCCGCGAGGAAGAGCGACTGGTCAAGGCGGGTGCGACCTTCATCACCGCCCGCGACCCGGGCTACCCGAAGATGCTGCGCGAAATCCACGACCCGCCCATCGGACTCTACCGCAAAGGTGATCACCTCTTCGAACAGCCCTGCATCGCGGTCGTCGGCAGCCGGCGCACGACGCTTTACGGCCAGTCGGTGGCCAAGAAACTCGGTGCTGATCTCGCCCGGCTGGGTTTCTGCGTGGTGAGCGGATTGGCGCGGGGCATCGACACGGCGGCACACGAGGGCGCGCTATCGGTCGGCGGCAAGACCGCCGCCGTGCTCGGCTGTGGCATCGATATCGTCTATCCACCCGAGAACCTCGACCTCTACCGCCGCATCGCCGGGACCGGAGCCGTGCTCTCGGAGTTTCCGTTCGGCCGGAAGGCGGACAAGCAGACCTTCCCCATGCGCAACCGGGTCGTGTCAGGCATTTGCGAGGCGGTGGTGGTGGTCGAGAGCGACGTGGCGGGTGGGGCGATGATCACCGCGCGCTTTGCCGGTGAGCAGGGGCGGCTGATTTACGCCGTGCCCGGCCGCATCGACCAGCCCAGCAGCGCGGGCTGCCACCAGCTCATCCGCGACGGCGCGACGCTGTTCACCAGTGTGGACGATATCCTCAACGAGTTGAACTACCTCGACGGCCTGCGGCCGCAGGCGATCACGATCGAGGGCCAACCGAAATTGCTGGAGCAACTCATGCCGCAACTCGACGCCACGGAACGGCGAGTTGTCTCCGCCTTTGCGGGCGGGGCCATCCTGGGCATCGACGCCCTGACGGTCACCACGGGCCTGAGTTCGCCGGAAGTGTCGGCGGCCCTGATGGGCCTCGAACTGAAAAAGCTCGTGCAGAAGCGCGCGGATGGCACGTTTGAGGCCCGTTCTTCCGTTTAGCTTTACCCTTTCCCCTATGAAGAAGACCCGTCTGATCCTTGCCTTGTTGTCGCTGCTGGCCATCCCGTCCGGCGTTGTGCGGGCGGCCGAAACCCCCGCCAAACACGCCATCACCCACGAGGATGTGTGGCTCATGAAACGCCTTGATACGCCCGTGCCCAGCCCTGACGGCAAGTGGGTGGTCTTCGGCGTCACCGACCCGGCCTACGACGGCAAAGACTCGTCCACCGATCTCTGGCTCAAGTCGCTGACCGACGATGCGCCCGCCCGCCGCATCACCTTCAACAAGCCCGGCGAGAGCGGGCCGGCCTGGTCGCCCGACAGCCGCATGCTCGCCTTCACTGCGAAGCGCGACGGCGACGAGATGAGCCAGGTCTATGTGCTCGACCTCGCCACCGGCGGCGAGGCGGAGCGCATCACGTCGCTGTCGACCGGCGCGGGCGTGCCCAAGTGGAGCCCCGACGGCAGCAAGCTGCTGTTCACGAGTTCCGTCTACCCCGAAGCGGCGGATGATGAGGCGAACAAAAAGGCCGCCAAGGAGCGCAAGGATCGCAAATACAATGCCCGCGCCTACGATAATTTCCCGCCGCGTTTCTGGATGAGCTGGCGCGACGACAAGCGCACCCATCTTTTCGTGCAGGAGGCCAAGGCCGGCGCGGTCGCGCACGATCTGTTCGTCGGCACGAAACTGGCGGCGAACCCCGGTTTCGGCGGCACGAACGGCAACAGCGGCGAGAGTTTGGAGGCCGAGTGGGCACCCGACGGTGCGACCATCGTGTTTACCGGCGTGATGAACCGTCACGACGGCGCCTTTGCCCATGTGAACACCCAGCTCTTTTCCGTGCCGGCGGCCGGCGGCGAACCGCAACGGCTGACCGCCGACACGCGCAGCTACGGGTCGCTCGCCTTCTCGCCCGACGGCAATACCCTGCTCTGCACCACCTCCGCCGAGCAGGCCGGCAAGGTTTACGACCTCAGCCGGCTCGCCAGCTTCCCGTGGCCGCTGCAGGGTGCGGCAAAAATTCTCACGGCCAAGCTCGACCGCGCGGTATCGCGCTTTGCCGCGCCCGAGGGCTCGGACCGCGTTTACTTCACCTACGAGCACGCCGGCTTGGAGAAACTCCACTCGGTTTCCTACGCGGGCAACGATGTGCGTGACGAGCCTTCGCCTGCCACCGGCACCATCAGCGGCTTGAGCGCCGGCGGCCGGGCGCTGACCGGTTTATGGGAGACCACGACTAATCCGCAGGAAGTTTACGCGTTCCAGGGCGCGCCGAAGCGCCTGACTTCCCTCAACACGGAGAAAGCCGCCACGATCGATTGGCAACCGGTGGAGCACTTCTGGTTCAAGAGCGCCAAGGGTCGCGACATCCACAGCATGCTGGTAAAACCCGCCGGCTTCGATCCGGCGAAGAAGTATCCCCTCTTCACCGTCATCCACGGCGGCGCGGCCAGCATGTGGCATGACGCCTTCGTGCTCCGCTGGAACTATGACCTTTTGGCCAAGCCGGGTTACGTCATCCTGCTGACCGACTATACCGGCTCGACCGGTTACGGCGAGGAATTCGCCCGCGCCATCCAGTTCGACCCGCTCAGGACGCCGGGCGACGAGGTCAACCAGGCGGTGGACGAGGCGATCAAGAAATACCCCTTCATCGACGGCACGCGCCTCGCCGCCGGTGGAGCCAGCTATGGCGGCCATCTGGCCAACTGGCTGCAGGCCACGACCACCCGCTACAAGGCAATCGTCTCCCACGCCGGCGAGGCCGACCTTATCATGCAGTGGGGCACGAGCGACAGCGCCTTTGCCCGCGAGGTGAACTCGGGCGGCCCGATCTGGGGCGACAGCCCGGTGTGGCGCGAGCAGAGCCCGGCGCTGCAGGCCGGCAATCACGCCAAGGGCACGGGCTTCAAGTCGCCCATCCTCATCACCGTGGGCGAACTCGACTACCGCGTGCCGGTGAACAACGCCTACATGTGGTTCACGCTGAACCAGCGCCTGCAGGTGCCGAGCAAGCTGCTAGTGTTCCCCGAGGCCGGCCACTGGATCCTGCGCGGCGAGGACAGCCGCTATTTCTACAGCGAAGTTCACGGCTGGCTGGCGAAATATTTGAAGTAGGCGCCGCCTGAAATAGAAAGCCAACGTCTGCGGGCAGGGTGCACTTCAATATGACTTGTCATCGCGAGGCCCGCAGTAGTGGGCCGTGGCGATCCAGATGGATTGCTTCGTCGGCCCACTCTGTGGGCCTCCTCGCAATGACAGTATAAAATTCAAGGGGACGTTGGTATTACTGTGAGCCTTGAGACTTATGTAGGCGCGTCCCTTGTGGACGCCCGCGGGCGGCGACCAGCGCCGCCCCTACAGTCGCAATCCAACCAGTAATTGGCCTTACTTGCCGGTGCGGATGCGCTCGGCCTCGGCCTTGGCGGCGGCTTCGCGGGCCTCATATTCCTCGAGCTGCTTGGCCTTCTTGATGGCGGCCGCCTCGACGGCGCGCAGGCGGTTAACCTCGGCCTCGGCGGCTTCGGCCCGCTGCCGGGCGGCAAGGAGTTCTTTGTCCTCGATGGACTTGCCTTGGGAAATCATGCGCTGCCGCTGGGCATCGGCCTCGGCCCGCGAGCGGCCGGCAGCTTCCTCGGCAATCTGGCGCTGGGCCTGGATTTCCTGCACGCGCCGGTCCTCCCGGTTGCCGGAGACGCCGCCAACGATGGCCCCGGTGGCAGCGCCAAGTAGAATTCCTTTGTCACGTTCTCCGGATTGATGGCCGATGACGCCGCCGAGGATGGCTCCCGCCACCGCGCCACCCAAGGCGCCACGTTCGGTGTTGGAATCATCCGTGACGCAACCGGAGTTAAAGAATGAACTGAGGAGGAGCGTTGCGCCCACGCCCAGCGTGATGAATTTACGAGGTTTGTTCATGGTTAGACAGGTCTCACCGTCAGACTGGTCCAGAGGGCAATTGTTCCTCTCCGTTTCAACCCGGCGGCCAGGCCAGCGGTCGTTTGCCCAGCAGGTGCACATGCAGGTGCGGCACGGTCTCGCCGCCGTCGCGGCCATTATTGATCACGATGCGGTAGCCCGACTCGGCCACACCCAACTTCTTGGCGAGCGCCGCAGCGGTCAGCAGCAAGTGACCGAGCACGGTCTGGTCGGCCACCGAGGCCTCGCCGACGCGGGGGATGGGCTTTTTGGGGATGATGAGCACATGCACAGGCGCTTGCGGGTTCACATCGTGGATCGCGACGCAATGCTCGTCCTCGTGCACGAGCTTCGCCGGTATCTCGCGGTCGATGATCTTCTGGAAAATCGTTTTGCTCATGTGAAAGATATTTTACAGGAGGAAACTGAGGAAACGGAGAAAACTACTGATTGGCTCCGGGCAGAATTAGCCGCGAGACACCGTCGGTGAGTTTAGCCTCGTTGAAGTTAATAAGCAGACCCACAGGAACGTTGAGCAATTTCATGTAGCTCAAAAGCTGAGCCTTATGAATGGGCAGGATGCGTTCGACCGCTTTGGCTTCAATCAAGACACAATCATCAACGAGCACATCGAAACGAAGTGGTTCCTGCCGTTTGAAGCCTTTGTAGGTGATAGTGACCAGCTTTTGATTGCTTGCCTTGAGGTGCTGCAGCTCCAGTTCGCAAAGCAAACACCATTCATAAATCGACTCAACCAGCCCAGGACCTTTGTCCCGATGCACCTCGATTGCCGCGGCAATGATTGTGCCAGTCAGTCCATCGGCTTTGGCAAACAGCGGGTGCATGGCATTTCTCCGTTCCCTCAGTTTCCTCCTGTAAAATCATTCCTACAAAAACAACAGATTCAGGTTCGCGTTCCGGCGGGAGCGGGCGGCGGCGAGGTCGCGGATGAAGACAAGCGTGTCATCATATTCGCGGCGGCGGCGCTCGGTCCAGCGGCGGGTCGGCGGGCATTGGGCCGCGCGGAGATTGGTGACGAGCAGCGTGGACTCGGGGTAGACGGCCAGCTGCTTCAGGCCCTGCATCACGCCGGCGCGGGTGAAGAGCGGCGTGGCGCCGGTGTCTTCCGCACTGGCGTCCCAGTGAAAGAAACCATGCAAAGGTTGTGCGGCGCAGAGGCGCTCAAAGAGTTTGGCGGCGGCGGCGACAAAGGCCGGGTCGCTGGGGGCGCGTTCCTCCGCCTCGGGCAGGCTGCTGGTGATGGCCGCGTCGATCTGCTGGGCCAGGTAGAGGTCGTGCCCGGTGAGGGGCGCAAACAGCGCGTTGAGGAAGTGGAGCCGGCGCAGTTGAGGGGGGCGCGTCATTTCTTGTTCTTGGATGTATCGGACGAGCGCCGCGGTGCAAGACTGCTGATTTCGTCCACAAACTCGGAGACGTCGCGGAATTCCTTGTAGACGGAGGCGAAGCGGACGTAGGCCACCTGGTCCATCTTGCGGAGGCGCTGCATGACGTGCTCGCCGACGGCGCTGGTCGGCACCTGGCTCTCGTAGAGGGCCTCGACGGCGTCGATCACATCCTCGAGCAGCATGGTGATCTGCTCGTTGTCGACGGGGCGCTTGTGGCAGGCGGCGCGCACGGCGCGGAGAAGTTTCTCGCGGTCGAAGGGCTCCTGGCGGCCGTCGCGCTTGACGATGACCATGCTGTCGCGGACGAGCGTCTCGGTGGTCGTGAAGCGGTGGCCGCACTCGAGGCATTCGCGGCGGCGGCGGGTATTGTTGCCGTCGCGGGCGATGCGCGAGTCGATCACCTTGTCTTCAATGGAAGTGCACTTGGGGCAACGCATGAGATGGGGTCAGTTGAGGGCGAGGAAGTTTTGGAGAATCTTCATGCCGCCTTCGGTGGCGATGGATTCCGGATGAAACTGGACACCGTAAACGGGGAATTGTTTGTGGCGGAGGCCCATTATTTCGCCCTCGGCGGTCTCGGCGGTGATCTCAAGACAGGCCGGCAGGCCCGAGCGCTCGACGAGCAACGAATGGTAGCGCGTGGCCGGGAAGGGCGAGGGGAGGCCGGCAAAAAGGCCGGTGCCACGATGCTGGATGGGCGAGAGTTTGCCGTGCATCAGGCGGTCGGCCCGGATGACCTTGCCGCCGAACTGCTGCCCGATGGACTGGTGGCCGAGGCAGACCCCGAGGATGGGCTTCCGGCCCGCGAAGGTCCTTATGATGTCGAGGCTTACGCCGGCTTCGGTCGGAGTGCAGGGGCCGGGCGAAACCAGCACGCGGTCGGGGTTCAAGCGCTCCGCCTCGGTAGCAGTGATCTCGTCGTTGCGGAAGACGCGCATGGCTACGCCCAGCTGGCCGAAGTATTGGACCAGGTTGAAGGTGAACGAATCGTAGTTGTCGATGACTAGCAGCACTTTTGACAATCATAGCGTGTAATTGACAGGGGGTCAAGAGCGCGGGCAGGGTGGAGTTCGTCATCGCGAGGCCCGCGGCGCGGGCCGTGGCGATCCAGCTAGATGGATTGCTTCGTCGCTTCGCTCCTCGCAATGACTTGAGCATGTCCGCGTCCTTCCAGCTGATTAAGACCGATACCGTCACCGCCGCCCGGTGCGGCCGGCTGCAGACCCTGCATGGCGCCGTCGAGACACCCATTTTCATGCCGGTCGGCACCCAGGGCACGGTCAAGGCCCTGACTCCCGCCCAAATCAAGGAAACCGGCGCCCAGATCATTCTCGGCAACACCTACCACCTGAACCTCCGCCCCGGCTCGGAACTCATCCGCGACCTAGGCGGCCTGCACAAGTTCATGGGCTGGGACGGACCGATTCTGACGGACAGCGGCGGCTTCCAGGTCTTCAGCCTGGCGAAGCTGCGCGACATCCGCGACGACGGCATCGCGTTCCAGTCGCACCTCGACGGGGCGAAACTATTCCTCGGCCCGCGCGAGGTGATGACCATCCAGGCCAATCTTGGTTCCGACATCGCCATGGTCATTGACGAATGCCCGCCCTGGCCTTGCCCGCGCGTGGAGTGCCGCCGCGCCGTCGACCGCAGCTACCGCTGGGCGCAACAGTGCAAGCAGATCGCAGGCGACAGCGGCTTTCTCGCGGGCGGGCATCACGTGTTTGCCATCGCGCAGGGCTCGACTTTCGACGACCTGCGCCGCGAGGCGGCCGAGTCGCTCGCCGCGTTGGATTTTCCCGGCTACGCCGTGGGCGGCGTGAGTGTCGGCGAACCCGAGCCGGAGATGCTGAAACAAGTGGCGGCGACCACGCCCTTCCTGCCGGCGGACAAGCCGCGCTACACGATGGGCCTCGGCACGCCGCCGCAGATATTGAAGATGATCGCGCTCGGCGTGGACATGTTCGACTGCGTGCACCCGACGCGCGTGGCCCGCAACGGCGCGGCCTTCACGCCCGATGGCCTCATCAACCTGCGCAACGAACGCTACCGCGCCGACCCGAAACCGCTGGTCGAGGGGCTGGACAACTACACTTGCCGCCATTTCTCCCGGGCGTATCTGCGGCACCTCGTCATGGCCAATGAGATTCTGGCCTGCACCCTGATCAGTCTGCACAACGTCCATTTCTACCTCGATCTCGTGGCGCAGGCCCGGGCGCACATCGAGGCCGGCGACTACGGTCCGTGGCACCGCGCCTGGATCGAGCGCTACGAGGCCGGCGAGCACTCCAATCCAACCGCAAGTTTTGCTGGCTAGCTCCGCCGCCTTACCTTAATCAAACATCGTCATGCGCATCCTTATCACCGGCGGCGCCGGTTTCCTCGGCAGTCATCTATGCGATAAGCTGCTCGCCTCGGGCCACGAGATCGTGTGCCTCGACAACCTGTTCACGGGCAGCAAGGACAACATCGCCCACCTGCTCAACCACCCGAAGTTTGAGTTCGTGCGGCACGATGTCATCGACCCGTTCAAGTATGAGGTCGACCAGATCTACAACCTCGCCTGTCCCGCCTCGCCGCCGCACTACCAATACAACCCCATCAAGACCACCAAGACATCCGTGATGGGCGCCATCAACTGCCTCGGCCTCGCCAAGCGCGTCAAGGCCCGCGTGTTCCAGGCCAGCACCTCCGAGGTCTATGGTGACCCGTCGGTCCACCCGCAGCCCGAGAGCTACTGGGGCAACGTCAACCCGATCGGCCGCCGTTCGTGCTACGACGAGGGCAAGCGCGTCGCCGAGACGCTTTTCTTCGACTACCACCGCGAGAACAAAGTCGATATCCGGATCGTCCGCATCTTCAACACCTACGGTCCGCGCATGCACCCGAACGACGGCCGCGTCGTCTCCAACTTCATCGTGCAGGCGCTCAAGGGCGAAAACCTCACGGTCTACGGCGACGGCACCCAGACGCGCTCCTTCTGCTACGTGGACGATCTGCTCGAAGGCTTTGTGCGCCTGATGAAGCAAACCGAGACGGTCGGACCAATCAATATCGGCAACCCCGGCGAGTTCACCATGCTCGAGCTGGCGGAAAACGTGCTTAAGCTGACCAAGAGCAAGTCGAAGATCGTCCATCAGCCGCTACCCGCCGATGACCCGAAGCAACGCCGGCCCGACATCACCCTCGCCCGGAAATACCTTAAGTGGGAGCCGAAGATCCAGCTCGCCGAGGGCCTCAAGCGGACCATCGCCTACTTCAAGACGAAAGTGTGAAGGTGGAGCCTGACCTCCGGGCAGGCTTTCAGGGTATGCAGCAAGCGCGTCCGGAGGCCGCGCTCCACCTAAGCCGGACTCAGGCAAAAGGCAGCAACCACAGCTGGACACAAATGAACCCAGATAAGGTCATGGAGTTATCATCCCGCATTCGTCAGTCCGAACCAACCGGTGGGCACTAAACCCCCGGCCTGAGGGGCGCGCCTTCCTCTCTCAGCATTCGTGTTCATCTGGGTGAATCTGTGGTTCAAATGAATTGTTCCGGCTAAGGCGGCACTTTCCGTCGCTTGCCATGACGCAACGATTCCTGAACATACCAACATGATCCACATACTCTATCGCACGTCGCTCCTTCTCTTCCTTGCCGCCACGACGCTCACCGCGGCCGAACTGATCCGGCCCAAGGTCATCGTCGTCGCCACTTTCGAATACGATGCCGACACCGGCGACAAGCCCGGCGAATTCCAATACTGGGCCGAGCGCGAGAAACTCACCGGCACGATCACCGTGCCCGGACTCGACCATCCCGTCCGCTTCAACGACCAGGGGGTCTACGGCGTCGTGTCGGGCACCACCGTGCGTTGCAGCCTGCAAATGCTGGCGCTGGGCCTCGATCCGCGTTTTGATCTCACCCAATCCTATTGGCTCGTCAACGGCATCGCCGGGGTCAGTCCGCATGTGGCCACTGAAGGCAGCGCGGCCTGGGCGCGGCACGTGATCGACGGTGACATCGGTTATGAGATCGACACGGCGGAGGCCCCCCGCGACTGGCCCTATGGCATCATGGCGCTGGGCAACAAAACGCCGCTGACGCCGCCCGTGATACCCGGTTGGGCCCCGAAGCCGATGGCGTGGAAGCTCAATCCCGCGCTGGTCGATTGGGCCTACCACCTGACCAAGGACGTCGCGCTCTTCGACGACGCGGCCGCCCAAGCCCACCGCGCCCAATATACCGGTTTCCCGGCCGCGCTCGCCGCGCCGAAGGTTTTCATCGGCGACAGTTTTGCCTCTTCGCGCTACTGGCACGGCGCCCGGATGCAGCAGTGGGCCGACGACTGGACGAAACTCTACACGAAGGGCGAAGGCAGCTGCGCGATGACCAACATGGAGGATCACGGCATCGCCAACGCGCTCACCCAGTTGGCGGCGCGGAAGAAAGTGGATTTTTCCCGCGTGCTCTTCCTGCGCACGGGCAGCAATTTCTCCATGCCACCCGCCGGCCAGACCGCGGCGGAGAGTATGGTGGCCGAATACGCCGGCATGATCCCGTCGCTGGAGGCCGCCTACCGTGTGGGCAGCCCTGTCGTGCACGCCCTGGTCAAGGACTGGGCGAAATACTCGGTCACACCACCGGCGCGTTGAGGGTCTTGAGGTGGAGCGCCTTGCCCCCAAGGCGCTTGCCTTGGGACCCGTAGTGAAAACGCGTTGGGGGCAACGCGCTCCACCTCGAGCTTGCCACCCACGAAAACAGGATAGTATGAACGCGTGTTGGAATATCCGCAACGGTTGCATCACACCCCGCCAGGCTGGGTGAAAGATGGCGCACTATTTCATGTGCGATTGCGCGTGGGGGCGGATCAGAAGACCAGTCTCATTGCGCCCGATTTGGCGCCAAGTCTCTTGAAGGCGGTGGCCGACTATCATGCCGCAGGTCGCTGGTGGTGTGAATTGTTTCTACTGATGCCAGACCATGCGCACGCGCTCTTGGCGTTTCCCCGCGAGCCAGGCATGTCTGTCGTGATACGGAACTGGAAGCGCGGAGCAGCCCGGTTGCAGGGTGTGCGCTGGCAGGAGAATTACTTCGACCATCGGATTCGCAACAAGGCTGAGGCACAGGAGAAGTGGCGTTACATAAGACACAACCCGGTGGTCAAAGGCCTGTGTGAAAGGGTGGAGGACTGGCCTAATTGGTGGGGCGTCACTGAAAAAGCGTGTTAAGGGCAACACGCTGTCGCGCAATAAGAGGGAGATGCATTTGGTGGAGCGCCTTGCCCTCAAGGCGCTGTTTGGAGACGCCTCAAGCGCGTTGAGGGCAACGCGCTCCACCATCGATCCGTAAAACCCTTGCATGCTCCCGGCCGCACCTTGCGGCCCAGCGGTTTGCGGCGGTTCAGGTGCGCTTAATTTTGTCATTTGCCAAGCCTTCGGGCGTAGTTTTCATTCCACCCCTTCAATGTTCAGCTTCCTCCTGCAGAAATTCTCCGGCCGGCACCATCGTAAATATGTCGAAAAATGCCGCCCGGTCGTGGCGCGCATCAACCAATTCGAGACGCAATACCAGGCGCTGACCGAGGACCAGCTCCGGGCCAAGACGGGCGAATTTCGCGCCCGTCTCCAGCAGGGCGAGGCGCTCGACGCCATCCTGCCCGAGGCCTTTGCCGCCGTCAAAAACGCCGCCCGCCGCCTCGTCGGCCGCGAGATCACGGTGTGCGACCACCAGCTGACCTGGGACATGGTGCACTTCGACGTCCAGCTCATCGGCGGCATCTGCCTCCACGAGGGCCGGATCGCCGAGATGGCCACGGGCGAGGGCAAGACCCTCGTCGCCACGCTCCCGCTCTACCTCAACGCCCTCACGGGCAAGAACGCGCAGCTCGTCACGGTCAACGACTACCTCGCCCGCCGCGACTCCGAGTGGATGGGGCACCTCTACAGCTACCTCGGCCTCACCGTCGGCTGCATCCAGCAGCAGATGCACTCCGAGAACCGTCGCGAGATGTATGCCCGCGACATCACCTACGGCACCGCCTCCGAATTCGGTTTCGACTACCTGCGCGACAACGGCATGGCCACCCGCAAGGAAGACCAGGTGCAGCGCGACCACTTCTACTGCATCGTGGACTAAATCGACTCCATCCTCGTCGACGAGGCGCGCACGCCGCTGATCATCTCCGGCCCGGCGCCCATCGAGCGCGAGCAGCCCTTTACCCGGCTCAAAACCGGCGTCGAACAGCTCGTCAGCGCCCAGCTGCGTTTCATCAACAAGCTCGTCAAGGAGGCCACCGATCTGCTCGAGAAAAAAGAAGCCACCGCCGAGGAGAAGCAGACCGCCGCGATGAAGATGCTCCAGGTCAAGCTGGGCATGCCGAAGAACAAGCTGTTGCTCCGCCTCCAGGAGAACCCGGAATGGCGCAAGCTCCTCGACAAGACCGATGTCGAGATGCACTCCGACTTCAACAAGGAGGAGCTCTACAAGTGGAAGGAGGAGCTCTTTTTCGTCATCGACGAGAAGAACCACCAGGCCGACCTCACCGAGGTGGGCCGCACTAAGCTCCGTCCCGACGATCCCGACGCCTTCGTCCTGCCCGACCTCGCCACCATCTTCATCGACATCGAAAAAGAGCCGGCCAAGACCCCCGAGGAGAAGGAAGCCGCCAAGCGCGCGGCCCAGCAGAAATACGAGGTCGTGTCCGAGGACATCCACGCCCTGTCGCAGTTGCTCCGGGCCTATTCGCTTTACGAGCGCGACGTCGAATATGTCGTGCAGGACGGCAAGGTCATCATCGTCGACGAGAACACGGGCCGCATCATGTCGGGCCGCCGCTGGTCCGACGGCCTGCACCAGGCGGTCGAGGCCAAGGAGAACGTCACCATCGAGCGCGAGACGCGCACCTACGCCACGGTCACGATCCAGAACTATTTCCGGATGTATGAGAAGCTCGCCGGCATGACCGGCACCGCTGAGACCGAGGCCACCGAGTTTCACGAGATTTACCGGCTCGCCGTCACGCAGATCCCGACGAACAAGCCCGGCATCCGCATCGACAGCAACGACTCCATCTTCAAGACCCGCCGCGACAAATACGGCGCCGTGGTGAAGCAGATCCAGGAGGCCCAGCAGCGCGGCCAGCCCGTGCTCGTCGGCACCGTCACGGTCGAGCAGTCCGAGGTGCTCAGCCGCATGCTCAAGCGCACCGGCGTTATCCACACCGTTCTCAACGCCAAGTTCCACCAGCAGGAGGCCGAGATCGTCACCCGCGCCGGCCACCGCGGCTCCGTCACCATCGCCACCAACATGGCCGGTCGCGGCACCGACATCAAGCTGGGCGAGGGTGTCCGCGAGCTCGGCGGCCTGCTGGTCGTCGGCACCGAGCGCCACGAGTCCCGCCGCATCGACCGCCAGCTGCGCGGCCGCTGCTCGCGGCAGGGCGATCCGGGCATGACCAAATTCTTTCTCTCGCTGGAGGACGACCTGATGCGCCTCTTCCTCCAGGGCAACCTGGCCTCCAAGATCATGGAAGGCGCCATGCAGGAGGGCGAGGAACTGGAACACCCCTGGCTCAACCGCTCGATCGAGTCGGCCCAGAAAAAGGTCGAGCAGCAGAATTTCTCCATCCGCAAGCGCCTCCTCCAATACGACGACGTGCTCAACAAGCAGCGCGAGGTGATCTACGGCATCCGCAACGGCGCCCTGCACAGCGAACGCCCGAAGGACATCATCTTCGAAATGATTGAGGACGAGGTCGCCGCCCGCCTCGAATCCGCCGGTTTCGACGACAGGGGTGGCGCGGGCTCGGCCAATGTCGAGAGCCTGGTCGGCTGGCTCAACGCCCACTTCCCCGTCAGCGCCAAGGTCGCGGAGTTCTCCGCGCGCGGTGACTTCGACACCCAGCTGAAGGACCTTGTCGAACGCATCAAGAAGGCTTACGCGCTGAAGGAGTCGGTCGAGGACGCCGCGGCCCTCGGCGGCCTGGAGCGTTACATTGTCATCAATGCCATCGACCACCACTGGCAGGAGCACCTGACCGAGATGGAGGAACTGCGCCGCTCCATCGGCTTGCGCAGCTACGGCCAGAAGGACCCGCTCAACGAATACAAGGGCGAGGCCTTCCGCTTCTTCGAGGAGCTGATGAACAACGTGCGCCTCCAGATCTGCACGAGCCTTTTCCGCTCGGCGACGAACCGCGACGCCTTCGAAAACCTCTTCGCCATCCTCTCTCGCTCCGCCCGGTTGCAGGGTCCCGCCGCCGCGCCCACCGCGCTTGCCGCCGCCTCCCAGGCTGCCGCGCCGGCGGAAACCGCCCCCGCCGCCGAGGAGATCAAGCTCCCCTCCGTCACCATCCGCCGCGAGACACCGAAGGTCGGTCGCAACGACCCGTGCCCTTGCGGCTCCGGCAAGAAATACAAGAACTGCCACGGCGCCAGCTGAGCGCGCCGCCTTTCCCGCCATGATCCGGATCATCGGTTTTGATGCCGACGACACGCTCTGGCACAACGAGAGCATCTTTGACCGCGCCCAGCAGCGTTACCGGTCGCTGCTGGCGAAATACCACCCGGCCGCCGAGGTGGACCGCATCCTCTTCGCCACCGAGATGCGCAACCTGCCGCTCTACGGCTACGGCGTGAAGGGCTTCATGCTCAGCACCGTCGAGACCGCCATCACTCTGACCCAGGGGACCATCAGTGCGCAGGAAATCCGCGAGATCGTCGCCCTCGGACAGGAAATGCTGGCGCACCCGGTCGAGCTGCTGCCCGGCGTGGCCGAGGTCGTGCCGCTGCTGGCCCGTGACTACCGGCTGCTCCTCATCACCAAGGGCGACCTGCACCACCAGGAGCGCAAGATCGCCGAGTCGCGCCTTGCCCCGCATTTTCACGCCATCGAGATCCTCAGCGAGAAGGACGGGGCCACCTACGAGCGGGTGCTGCGCCGCCATGGCGTGGCGATCGGCGAGTTTGTGATGGTGGGCAACTCGCTCAAATCCGACATCCTGCCCGTGCTAGGTCTCGGCGGCGCGGGCGTGCACATCCCTTATCACATCACCTGGCAACACGAGCACGTCGATGAGCCGCCGCATACCCACGCGCGTTTCCGTCGCGTCGAGCGCCTGGCCGAAGTGCCGCCGCTGCTGCTTGCACTCTGACAACCTCCACATTGACTGCATTGAGGTGGAGCGCGTTGACCCCAACGCGCTTCGGTGAGGTGCGTGGCGGGACAAGCGTCTTGAGGTCAAGCCGCTCCACCTCTGCGCGATTGTCGCATGAGCTTGCTTGCAAGCGATGCTGGGGTCGCCTGTAAACAGGTTTCTCCAAATGACCGAAGCCCCTGCAGCCTCTGATCCCTACGAGCCGCGGCCGACGCTGTGGCAGCGGCATCCGCACCTGGGCTGGGTGCTGGCGGTGTTTGGCTTCACAGTCTTCCTCACCTACATCTCCTTTCCGCCGGTCAACACCGGTGAGGCGGCCTATGTGCTGGCGCTGCCGGGCATTCTCTGGGCCTATCGCAAGCCGTCGTTCCGAATGTATGCGTGGACCGTCCTCGGGGCGCAGGTGGTGGCGTGGACGGCGTTGCTCGGATGGCTGCACAATGTCACCTGGGTCGGGCTGTTCCTGCTCGGGCCTTTTGTCGGGCTGCTCGTGGGATCGTGGTTTCTGGCGGTGTGGTGGGCCGTGCCGCGTCTGGCCGGTCACAGGGCGCTGGTGCGCATCCTCGCCATGCTCGGATTGGCGGCGCTGTGGGTCGTGCTGGAATGGTTCCGCAGTGTGATCTTCGGCGGCTTCCCGTGGCTGCCGCTCGCGGCGAGCCAGTGGCAGCGCCCGCTCGTCCTGCAGGTGGCGGCGTATGCCGGCGCGGGCGCGACGTCGTTCGTGCTCATGGTGTTCAACCTTGGCGCTGCGGCCTACGTGCACCGCGCCTTCTTCGAGGGCGTGACCGGCTTCAAGAAGCGCACGCCGGAGTTCTCGGTCGCGTTGCTGGTGCTGATGGGCGGCTCGTTCCCGTTCCTGGCCGACACCTTCAACCAGCAACGGAGGCCGCTGGCCCGCGTCGCCCTGGTGCAGCCCTACATCCCGCAGAACGAAAAATGGGACGCCGCGCATGCCGCCGACGTGTTGCACACCCTGGAAAACCTGACTTACACCGCGAGCCGCCGGGGCGCGCCGGAGCTGATCATCTGGCCGGAGGCGGTGACGCCCTGGGCGTTGTTCAAAGACGCCAACGTCCAGCCTTGGCTGGAATCCGTCGCCAAGCGCACGGGCCAGCCGCTGCTCTTCGGCACAGTCTACACCCAGATGCTGAGCTTTCCCGACGAGCTTTGGTTTAACGGGGCGTTCGTGGCCGAACCTGATATTGGCCTGGCCCACACCAGCTACGCCAAGCGCAAGCTCGTGCCGTTCGGTGAGTTCATCCCGTTGCGGCCGGTGCTCGGCTGGATCGGGAAATTTGCGCCGATCGGCGGGGATTTCCAACGCGGGATGGATGCCGCGCCGTTGCTCGTGCCGGTCGGCTCCCGGCGCGTCGCAGTCGGGGTGTTGATCTGCTACGAGGACATTTTCCCGGCGCTGGCGCGGGAGAGCGTGCAGGGCGGCGCCGAGCTGCTCGCGGTGCTGACCAACAACGGCTGGTTCGGCGAGGGCGGGGCGGCCTATCAGCACGCGGCGCATTCGGTGCTGCGGGCGATCGAGACGCGTCGGCCGGTCGTCCGCTGCGGCAATGGCGGCTGGAGCGGCTGGATCGACGAATTTGGCAGCATCCGGGCGACGATGGAGAATGACGCCGGCAGCGTGTATTTCCGCGGGGCACAGACGGTGGCGGTCACGCGCGACATCCGCTGGGCGGGCAAGCAGAGCTATTACACGCAGAAGGGCGACTGGTTCCTGTTGGTCTGCGTCGGTCTCGCCGCCGCCGCCTACTACACCGTGCTGATGCTGCGTCCGCCCCGGCCCGAGCCGGGCGGCGGCAAGCGGTCCTAGGGCTTCGGGCTGCAGTAGTTCCCGTCCTTCCGGAATTAACGCGCCTCCTTGCCATCGTGGGGAGGCGTTTTGTTTGTGCGGGGCTAGGCTCCAGCAGAGCCGCTACTTGACAAATAATGTGCGTGCGAACAGCACGCACACGGGCCGTGGCACAGTCGCGGTATGGCCGCTCGGGGTGAGCCTGCCGCTGACAGCGTCAACCTTGAAGGACACGAGGTTGTTACTGTCCATGTTGGCGCAAACGAGCCAGGTGCCACCCGCCAGGAGCGTAAAATTGCGCGGATGCTTGCCGCCACTGGGCGTGATCTCAATGAGCTTGAGCGTGCCATCGGGCTGGACCGCGAAAACGGCGATGCTGTCATGCCCGCGATTGGAAGCATAAACGAATTTGCCGTTTGGATGCACGCGCACTTCCGCGGCGCGGTCGGGGTCGGTCACCTTGAAGCCATCGGGAAGGGTCGTGGTGTGTTGGACCGGCGTCATGACGCCGGTCGTGGCGTCATAGGCGCAGACAGTGAGTGAACCGTCGATTTCGCCGAGGATATAAAAGAACTTTCCGTTGTTGGAGAACTTCGTGTGACGCGGACCGGAGCCGGGCGTAACGGCGACGAACGCAGGCTCATTAGGCGTGAGGTTGGCCGAGCCGGGATCAAGTCGGTAGCTGAACACCCGGTCGAGACCGAGGTCGGCCACAAACACAAAGCGATTGTCCTGTGAAAGCGTGACGGAGTGCGGATGCGGCTTGTCCTGGCGGGTCTTGTTGGGGCCGAGCGGTCCGCCATGAGTGATGAAAGCGGTCCGTTCGCCGAGCTTGCCGTCTCGCTCGATGGGGAAAGCTGCGATCTGGCCGCCGCTGTAGCTGACGGTTATGAGCATCTTGCCAGTGGCATCCGCGACGAGATGGGTCGTGTTGCCGCCGCCTGCCCCGCGCGTGTTGAGCAACGAAAGTTTGCCGGATGTCTCGTCGTAACCGAAGGCCGCCGCCCCCCCGCTGATCTTGCCGTCCGGGCCGGGACCTTCACCTAGGGCGTAAAGGACCGGGATAGAGCGGTGCCACGCGAGGAAAGTGGGGTTGGGTGTTTCCGCAGCGACCTCCGGTGCGCTGAAGGCGCCGGACGTGGTGTCGAGCCGCACGGCGTAGATGCCCTGGCTCACGCCGTCTTTGGGCGTGGAGGTGCCGATGAAGATGAGGAGCGACGCGACGGGCAAGAGCATGAGGGGTTGGCCCTCAACTCATCGGAAAATGGCGCAAATTGGCAAGTTCGCTCCGCAGGCCGGCGCGGAAATCCGGGTGGCTGATGCTGATCAAGGCTTCGCCGCGTTCGCGCAGCGTCTGGCCGTGCAGGTTGACCGCCCCGTATTCGGTGACCACCCAGTGGACGTGGCCGCGGGTAGTGACGACCCCGGCGCCCGGGGAGAGGGTGGAGACGATGCGCGAGACCTTGCCGCCCATGGCCCGCGAGGGCAAGGCGATGATCGGCTTGCCCCCGGGCGAGAGGGCGGCGCCGCGGATAAAATCCATCTGCCCGCCGATGCCGGAGTAGATCCGGTGGCCGATCGAGTCGGCACAAACCTGACCGGTGAGGTCAATCTGGAGGGCGGAGTTGATGGCGACGACCTTGGGGTTTTTGCGGATGACCGCGGTGTCATTGGTCCAGTCACAGGGGTGAAAATTGACGAGGGGGTTGTCGTGGACGAAGTCAAAGAGCCGCTGGGTGCCGTTGATGAAGCTGGTGATGATGCGGCCGGCGCCGACCTTCTTCAGCCGGTTGGTGATGGCGCCGGCGGCGACCAGATTGATGATCTGGTCGGAGAACATCTCGGTATGGACGCCAAGGTCGTGCTTGTGCGTCATGCGCGACAATGCGGCGTCGGGGATGGCCCCGATCCCCATTTGCAGGGTGGAACCGTCCTCGACGAGCCCGGCGACAAGCTCCCCGATCCGGCTTTCAATATCCCCGCTGGCGTCGACGGCGTGCTCAGGCAGCGGCCGGTCGGTGAGGGTGAACGCGTCGACGCGGCTGAACGGCACAAGATTGTTGCCGTGGGTGCGGGGCATGCGGGCGTTGAACTCGGCGATGACAAGGCCGGCGGTCTCGGCCGCGGCCTTGGCGGCGTCGCACGAGGTGCCGAGCGAGCAGTTGGCGTGGGCGTCGGGCCGGGAGAGGCAGAGCAAGGCCGCGTCGAGCTTCACCCGGCCGGAAAGGAACAGGTTGGGGATGTCGGAAAGGAAGACCGGCACAAAGTCCGCGCGGCCCTCGGCGATGGCGGCCCGCAGCGGCGGGCCGGTGAAGAGCGAGACCGAGCGGAATTCGCGCTCGCGGCCCGGGGCGGCGAACGGGGCGGGCCCGGCCGTATGCAGGTGATAGATGCGCACATGCTCGAGGTCGCGGCGGGCGGCGAGGGCCTCGACGAGAGCGGTGGGCGTGGCGGCGGCCCCGTGGATGAAGATATTGGCGCCGCTGCGGATGCCGGCGACGGCCTCGGCGGGTGAGACGGCGCGGGTGGACCAGTCTGATTGGATTGGATTCATGGCGTGGAGGCTGAGCAGCCAATCTGGCAGCGGCCGGCGGGGAAACGAAGCCCGGACTTTGCGCATTCCTTGCCAACCATTCGCCGTCGGTTGACGGCTGGGCTCCTAGGCCAGCGCTTCCTTGAAGTGGCGGCGGCACATGGCGACGTAACGGTCGTTGCCGCCGATCTCGACCTGCGCGCCTTGCTTCACGCCGCGACCGTCGGGCCCGACGCGGAGGTTCATGGTGGCCTTGCGGCCGCAGTGGCAGATGGTTTTCAGCTCGATGAGGTTGTCGGCCAGCGCGAGCAGCGCGGCGCTGCCGGGGAAAAGCTGGGCTTGGAAATCCGTGCGCAGCCCGTAGCACAGGACGGGGATGCGGAGCTGGTCGGCGATCTCGGTCAGCTGCTCGACCTGCCGGCGGGTGAGGAACTGGGCCTCGTCGATCAGCACGCAGGCGACGGGCTGGGCGGCATGGGCGGCCTTGACGTGGGTGAAGATGTCCTCGTCGGCTTGCAGGGCCAGGGCCTCGGCCTCGAGCCCGATGCGGGATTTCACTTTTCCGTTTCCGGAGCGCGTGTCGATCGCCGGGGTGAAGAGGAGGGTGCGCATCCCGCGCTCATGGTAGTTGTAGCTCGACTGGAGCAGGACCGTCGATTTGCCGGCGTTCATCGCCGAGTAATAGAAGTAGAGCTTCGACATGCGGCCAAGTGAAGGGCTGGAGTGCAAACCTGGCCAACCAAAAGCCTCACGAGTGCTCGGAGAGTAGGCGGACTATTTAGAATAGTAAGAAACTGCTAATAAGTAAGAAATAGTCTTGTAATACAACTATGCTCGAGTAATCCATCTTGCATGAAAGTCGGCACAAAATCAGACAACGTATGGTTTACCACCAAGGGGCAGGTGGTGATTCCGCTGTGGATGCGCAAGGAATTCCATATTGAAGAGGGCTCACGCGCCGTGGTTGTCATCACGGATGGTGGCATTTTGCTGAAGCCGGTCACCAAGCGGGCGATCGCCCGCTTGCATGGCATTCTGAGGCGCAAGCCGGGCGGCAAATCTTTCACGGAGGAATGGGCGGAGCACAAGAATGAGGAAAGAGCCTTGGAGGAGGAAAATTATGCCCGCCACGGTGCTTGATTCCTATGCCTTGGTCGCATTTTTGCGGGAAGAGCCCGGCTCGGAGCTGGTGCGGAAAATACTGGAGAAGGCGGCGGAACGTGATGCGCCCGTGCTCATGACCGAGGTGAACTATGCCGAGGCGCAATATATCATCCGGCGCAGAGAAGGGGATGAAGCCTGGGCGGCCATCGCGAGTGAGTTGTCCGTGATGCCAATAGAATTTCACCCGGCAGACCGCCGCTTGGCTGACTTGGCCGCCGGATACAAATCAAAGTATAAGCTCAGCCTGGCGGATGCTTTTGCTGGCGCGTTGGCCAAGGAAAAAAAGGCTGAGTTGGTCACCGGAGATCCGGAATTTAAAGCGTTGGAGAAGGAAGTTAAAATTACGTGGCTGCGCTAGGTCGTATTCCTCGCTTCGGTTACCGCATCCGGACGAAGGTCTTCGAGAGCAGCTCGAGGTCGCTGGCGTTCTTCCGCCTTCGCTCTGTGAGCTACGGCGAGACAAGTGGTCTTCTTCGCGTAACGCCTATCGCATCCGGGCAAATGTTTTCTGGAGCAACTCCAAGTCGGGGGCGTTTTTCGTCTTTTCGCGGGTGTTGGCGATGAGCTTCGCCTCGAGGGCGTTCTTGGTCGGACGGGTCTTGTTCTCGTAGTAGATGCCGAACTTTCCGGGCCAGGGCTCGGCGGCGAGGCGGAAGGCGGCGACCTCGTCGGTCGGATCATGCCGCGCGGCGTCCTCGGGGGAACCGTCGTTCTTCTTAATGTCGATCGTCTGCCACGTGCCGCCTTTGCGGGGGATCGAGGAGTCGAACGCACCCTCGAAGAACTCGACGCACTCAGACAGGATCTCGACCACGGAGAAGCCGTCGTGCTGCGAGGCCTTGAGCATCATCTCGACCATGTGGTTGACCTGGGTGGCGTGGCTGCGCGCGACGAAGGTGGCACCGCTGTTGATGAGGGTGCGCATCGGGTTGATGGGCTGGTCATAGGCGCCCCAGGGGTCGGTCTTGGACTTGAAGCCGAGCGGCGAGGTCGGCGAGGTCTGCTTCTTGGTCAGGCCGTAGACCGAGTTGTCCATGATGACGTAGGTCAGCCGCGGGTTCTTGCGGGCGGTGTGGACGAGGTGATTACCGCCGATGGAGAATCCGTCGCCATCGCCCCCGAACACAAAGACATGCAGGTCGTCGCGGCCGAGGCTGATGCCGGCGGCGAAAGGCAGCGAGCGGCCGTGGATGTAGTGACCGCCGTGGGTGTTGACGAAATAGGGGAAGCGCGAGGAGCAGCCGATGCCGGCGAAGGTGACGATCTTCTCCTGCGGGTAATTCAGCTTTTCGAGGACCTTGTAGAACGAGGCCAGCACGGCGAAGTCGCCGCAGCCGGGGCACCACGTCGGGTGGTCGGCGGTCAGGGCCTTTTTCGATAGGGGGGCACGGGAACCGTCAGCGGATACCGGGATGACGGCGGAAGGGGTAGCGGGAGCAGACATAAATTTTCGATTTTAGATTTTGGATTTTCGATTGGGTGGCCCGCCTTCGCCCGATGGGCTTCGGCGAGGCTCGTCTTCAGCTTCGCTGAAGCGAGGTGACGGCGAGAATGCTTTGCTTGCGCATGCCGACGGAGGTGTCGGCGAGGCCGAGCGTCTTGGCGACGCGCTCGACAATCTCGCTGACCTTGTAGGTGAGGCCGTCGGTCTTGGTGATGCTGGTGATCGCGGGATTGCAGAAGCAACCGCGCAGCAGCGTGGTGAGCTGGCCGTAACCGTAGAGACCCTCGTCGTTGATCTCGACGACGATGACGTGCTTGTAGCGGGCGAAGGTCTCGGCGAGGCCGGGGGCGAGCGGATGGATGTGGCGCATCTGCAGGTGGCCGGCCTTGGCGCCGGCGCCGCGGAGGCGGCCCAGGGCTTCGCGGATCGGACCGTAGGTGCAGCCCCAACCGACGAGGAGGACGTCACCGGATTGGTCGCCGGCGAGCTCGGGTGCGGGCAGCGTGGTGGCGAGTTTCTTCAACTTCTCGCGGCGCTTCGCGGTCATCTTCATGTGCAGGCCGGGATTCGCCGTCGGGTGGCCGAGTTCGTCGTGTTCGAGGCCGGTGACGGTCGGGTATTTGCCGGAGGTCATGAGCGAACCGGGCGGCGCGTGGCGGGTGATCTGGTCTACGGGGTAGGGCTTGAACTCGGGCGGACGCGGCCGGGTGTCGGGCTTGGTCTCGCCCATGAGTTTGGCGAGTTCCGGCTCGGGGAAGGCCTCGATGCGGGTCGCGATGGCCTGGTCGGAGAGGATGATGACAGGCGTGCTGTAGTCGCGGGCGATGCGGCCGGCCTCAAGGGCGACGTAGAAACAGTCCTCGACGTTCTTCGGCGCGAGGACGACGCGCGGGCAGTCGCCGTGCGAGCCGTAGATGGCCTGCAGGAGATCGCTCTGCTCGATGTTGGTCGGCATGCCGGTGGACGGGCCGCCGCGCTGGATGTTGATGACGATGAGGGGCATCTCGGCCATGGTGGCCCAGCCGAGAGCCTCCATCTTGAGGGAGAGGCCGGGGCCGGAGGAACCGGTGACGGAAAGGTGGCCGCCGTAGGAAAAGCCCAGCGCGGTGGAGGCGGCGGCGATCTCGTCCTCGCACTGCACGAAGATGCCGCCGTATTTCGGCAGCTCGACGCGGAGGGTCTCCATGATGGAGGACCAAGGGGTGATGGGGTAAGCCGCTCCGTGGCGGACACCGGCGGCGATGAGCCCGTAGGCGAGGGCGGTGTTGCCGTCAGTGGTGACCTGCGGGCGCGCACCGGCGACCGGCGCAGCGGCTTTTTCGAGGCGGTAGCGGAGATTCTCCGCCGGGTAGGCGTAGCCGGCGTCGAAGGCGAGGAGGGCGTTGCGGACGATGTCCTCGTTCTTGCCGCCGAAGCGCTCCTTGATGAGCTGGGTGAGCTTCGGGATATCGAGGTCAAACATGCGGGCGATGAGGCCGAGCACGTAGATGTTTTTGCCCTTCTCCTTGGTGGAGCCGCCGACGGCCTCGACGGTGGCGGAGGTCATCGGCACGCCCACGGCGGTAATTTCCTTGTCGTCGGGATTTGGCGTGACGTGGTCGCTGTCGTAGAGGAGCACGCCGCCCGGCCGGAGCGAGGCGCGGTGGCTATCGTAGCTGTGCTGGTAGAAGGCCACGAGCACGTCAGCGCGGTCGCCGGACGAGAGGATCTCGCCGGAGCCCATGCGGACCTGGAAGATCGACGGACCGCCGGAGATCGTGGACGGGATGGTCATGTAGGTCATGACCTCCTGGTCGGAGCGGCCGGCGAGGCGGGCGAGGAAGCCGCCGACCGCCTGGATGCCGTCCTGCGAATTGCCGGCGAACCGGATGACGACGTCGTCGATGGAAGGGGTTGCACCCGATGAGTGCGCCGCCGCACCAAGGGGTCCTGGGGTGTTGGGACTGACCATGCCACCACTATGTCCTAACCAAGGGGCTGGGTAAAGGCTGCGCTTGGCGGAAACGCCGCATTTCTTGTCCTGCCCCGGGGGCAGGAGTCCGGGGTGGTATAAGAAAAACCCCGGCGCAGGCCGGGGTGGGATTTGATGGGCTAATGGGGGGAGAGCGCTCTCTGCGACACACCCCGGCGCAATGCGCCACCCCTCTCCAGAGGGGACCCAATCCATGCTACAAAATCCCCTCTATC